>NZ_JAJCXD010000024.1:0-371871 GCF_021056305.1 Actinokineospora sp. PR83 | reverse complement strand
GGCGGGAGGGTGTTGTGACCGGGGGCGGGTTCGGCTCCGGGTGGGGGTGCCCACGCGGTGGTGTGGACCACATTCGCGCTCGACGCCTCGTGTTCGGCGGCGGTCACCCACTTCTCGACGTCGCGCAGCCAGATGTCGGACGTGTTCACGCTGAACCGATCCTCCCCCCGGAAGCCCCGGCGGGGAGCTTACAACGGGCGCCGGGGGCGGCGTGCCGGAGTGGACTGTCGGCCGCCGCCGCGCCGTCTGCCCGCGGGGCCTGCACCGCGTACCGTTGGGTGGGTGACCACCGCACCGCTGTCGACCGTGACCCTGGGCGACGAGTTCGCCCGCACGCTTCCGGAGATGGCCCTGCCCTGGCAGGCGGACGTGGCCGCCGCGCCGGAGCTGCTCGTGCTCAACGGCGCCCTGGCCGCCGAGTTCGGCCTCGACCCCGGGTGGCTGCGCGGGCCCGAGGGGGTGCGGCTGCTCGTCGGGAACCTGGTGCCAGAGGGGGCCGCACCGGTGGCCCAGGCCTACGCCGGGCACCAGTTCGGGGGCTACTCCCCCCGGCTCGGCGACGGGCGGGCGCTGCTGCTCGGTGAACTCGTCCACGCCGACGGGCTGCCGCGCGACCTGCACCTCAAGGGGTCCGGGCGCACACCCTTCTCCCGAGGTGGGGACGGGTTGGCGGCGGTCGGGCCGATGCTGCGCGAGTACGTCGTCAGCGAGGCGATGCACGCCCTGGGGATCCCCACGACCCGATCGCTGGCCGTGGTGGCGACCGGGACGCCGGTGCACCGGGACGGCCCGCTGCCGGGGGCCGTGCTGGCGCGGGTGGCGAGCAGCCACCTGCGGGTGGGCAGCTTCCAGTACGCCGCCGCGACCGGGGACGTGGACCTGCTGCGCAGGCTCGCCGACCACGCCATCGCCCGCCACCACCCCGACGCCGGGGCGGCCGAGCTGCGGCACCTGGCGCTGTTCGAGGCGGTGGTGGCCGACCAGGCGGCGCTGGTGGCGCGGTGGATGCTGGTGGGCTTCGTGCACGGGGTGATGAACACCGACAACATGACGATCTCCGGTGAGACCATCGACTACGGGCCGTGCGCGTTCATGGAGGCTTTCGACCCGGCCACCGTGTACAGCTCCATCGACCACCAGGGGCGCTACGCCTACGGCAACCAGCCCGCGATGGCGGAGTGGAACCTGGCCCGGCTCGCCGAGGCCATGCTGCCGCTGTTCGCCGACGACCAGGAGCGGGCCGTCGAGCTGGCGGTGCAGGCGCTCGGGGAGTTCCGCAGGCAGTACAACGACGCCTGGACGGCCGGGATGCGGGCCAAGCTCGGCCTGCCCGACAGCCTCGACCCGGCGGCGACCGCGCCGCTGGTCGACGACCTGCTGACCCTGCTTCGGGACAACCACGTCGACCACACCTCGTTCCACCGCCGCCTCGCCGCCGCCGCTCGCGGGGACGCCGAGCCCGCGCGCGAACTGGTCCTCGACCTCGCCGGGATCGACGGCTGGCTGGACCGCTGGCGCGCGCTGGGCCCGGACGCGGAGGCGATGGACCGGGTCAACCCCGTCTACGTCCCCCGCAACCACCTCGTCGAGGAAGCGCTGGCCGCCGCGACCGGTGGCGACCTGGAACCGTTCCGGCGGCTGCTGGACGCGGTGAGCGCTCCCTTCGACGAGCGACCCGGGCTCGACCGCTACGCCGAACCCGCCCCGCGGGACTTCGGTTCCACGTACCAGACCTTCTGCGGGACCTGAGCCGAGCACTGCCTCCGCGACGTCGGGGTCAAACGTCCGCAATGGAGTGGTTTGCCCAGGTCAGCCTCCACACGATGGGGTGACTCCCCCGGCGGGCGCCGAGCTGCCGACGCACCATCGGATTGTTGTCGCAGTTCGCAATTCGGCCGGGGGAATGGACAGGAGGCTGTCATGAAGCGTGCACGTGCTTTGCTGACCGGGGTTTCGGTGTGCCTGGCGTTGACGGTGGTGACGGGTGCCGCACAGGCAACCGGTGCGCCGCAGGCGGACGAGCGGGGAAGCGCAGTGGCGAAGGACGCGTTCAGCGATGAGGTCGTCGCCGCGCACAACGCGGCCAGGGCGCGCTACGGCGCCCCGCCGGTGTCGTGGGACCCCTCCCTGACCGCCGCGACGCAGCAGTACGCGAACGGGTGCCGGTTCAAGCACTCCAACAGCCAGGGCAAGTACGGGGAGAACCTGTACGCCAGCTCCGACCCCAAGGCGGGCATCAAGGAGGCGGTGGACTCCTGGATGGCCGAGGCGTCGAAGTACAACTACAACAACCCCGGCTTCTCGGCCGCCACCGGGCACTTCACCCAGCTCGTGTGGAAGTCGACCACCAAGGTGAGCGCGGTCGTGGTCCAGTGCCGGGCGGGCACGATCATGCAGCAGGCGAGCAGGTTCGTCGTGGTCCGCTACACGCCCCCGGGCAACTACCCGGGCCAGTTCCCGCAGAACGTCGGCCGTCCCGTCAAGTGAGGCGCTGACGGCGCGGGCGCCCGACCGCGAGCCCGTTGCCGGTCCACTCCGGATTTGTCCTGTGTAGACGCGCCAGGACCGCCCGGGGTGGGTCGGCAACGGGCTCTCGCGCGCTCAGAGGCTGGAGAAGTGCGAGGCGTCACCCGTGCGCGGGGTGCTGCGGGTGCCGTCGACGCTGACCGGGACGTCGCCCGCGAGGGTGATGCGGTGCAGGCGGCGCGGGTGGTCGTCGTAGTCGGCGACGGCGTAGTGCTGGGTGGCGCGGTTGTCCCAGATGGCGACGTCGCCCTCCCGCCACTGCCAGCGGACCGTGTTCTCCAGGCGGGTCACGCGGGCCTGGAGCAGTTGGAACAGGGCGGCGGACTCGGTGGAGGACAGGCCGATGAACCGCTTGACGAAGTGGCCGAGGACCAGCGTGCGCTCACCGGTCTCCGGGTGCACGCGGACCACGGGGTGCTCGGTCTCGAACAGCTCGGAGACGAACTCGGCGCGGTACTCCTTGGTCTTGGTGTCCACGCCGCCGATGCGGGTCTCGTCGATGTTGGCCGCGTAGTCGAAGGCGTTGGTGTGCACCGCCCACAGGCCGTCCACGAGCGCCTTGAGCGACGGCGGCAGGGTCTCGTACGCGGCGGCGGTGTTGGCCCACGTGGTGTCGCCGCCGTAGGGCGGCAGGTGCAGGGCGCGCAGGATGCTGACCGACGGGATGCGGTCGACGAAGGTGACGTCGGTGTGCCAGCTGTTGGCCTTGCCGTGCTCGGAGTCGATCGGCAGCACGTTCGCGTTGCGCACGCCCTTGACCGTGGGGTGCGCCAGCGTCGGTTCGCCCAGCAGCGAGGCGAACGCGAGCTGGCCGTCGTCGTCGAGGTGGTGCTGGTCGCGGAAGAAGATGACCTTGTTGGCCAGCAGGGCCCGCCGCACCTCGGCGACGGTCGCGGCGTCGAGGTCGCCGCCGAGGCGCACGCCGTCGACCCTGGCGCCGATGACACCGCCCAGCTTGGTCGTGGTGACCGCGTTCTGCGTTCGCAGGCTCACGGGAACCCCTTTCACGGGTTTGGTGGGATGCGCTGACCGTACGAACGCGCCTGCGCAGCGGACAAGGCTTCTTGCCACACTGAAAATAAGTACGGGCCGGGATTCCACATTGCGGGCAACGTTGACTTCCAGGGCGGTCGAACCGAGCCTTCCTGCTTGTCCGGGTGCCGCAGCAGCCGCCCGGCGACTCATCCGACCGCGCGTGCGGCGGTTCGTCTCCCCTGTGAACAGAAGGGGAAACCGCCGCCCGCCCGCAGAGACAATCGAGGCCGCCCTGTCCAGAAACGCCACCGCCGCGGGCGTGCTCGCCGTGATCCGCCGCGCCGGTCCCCTCTCGCGCGCCGCCATCGGCGAGCGCACGGGCCTGAGCCTGCCCACGGTCAGCCGCAGCGTGTCCGCGCTGATCGAGGTCGGCCTGGTGCGCGAGCACCCGGAACTGGTCCCGGTGGGCAGCATCGGCAGGCCGAGGGTACCGCTGCACCTCGACGACGGGGTGTTCGCCGTCGGCGGTGTCCACATCGGAGTGAGCACCACCACCTACGGCCTGGCGGACCTGCGCGGCGCGATCATCGCCTCGCAGGAGCTGCCGACCCCGTCCGGTGACGCCGAGGACGCCCTGGCGCACATCGCCGGGAAGCTGCGGGCGTTCCTGCGCCGCTTCCCGCGCCGCGTGGTGCTCGGGGTGGGGTTGGCCAGCGGTGGTCAGGTGGACACCGAGCGCGGTCTGCTCGACCACGAGCGGTTGGGCTGGCGGTCGGTGCCCGCCGCGGAGGCGCTGCGCCGCGCCACCGGGCTGCCGGTGCTGCTGGAGGGCCACGTGGCCGCGATGGCCAGCGCGGAAATGGTGTTCGGCCGCGGCGCGAGCGCGCCGAGCCTGCTGTACTTCTACGCCCGCGAGGTCGTCGGCATCGCCCTGGTGGTCGACGGCAGGCTGCACCGCGGACCGTGGGGCGGCAGCACGATCGCGCACCTGCCGGTGGGCGGGCTCGCCGAGTGCCCCTGCGGTGCGCTGGGCTGCCTGGAGGCCGAGGTGTGCGACCGCACCGTGGCCGAGCGCGCCGCGGCGGCGGGGATCGTGGACGAGGCGGACATCCGGCTGGTGCGCGCCGCGGCGGCCGGGGGCGACAGCCGGGCCGTGGGGCTGCTCACCGACCGCGCGCACACCATCGGCCGCGCCGCGGCCATCCTGCGCGACGTGCTCAACCCGCACGCGGTGGTGCTCGGCGGCCAGGCCGTCACCGAGGACCCCGACCGGCTGCCCGACCTGCTGCGCAGCTTCCGCGACACCACCACCCTGCCCGGCACGGCCGACCTGGTGTCGGTCACCCCGTTCGGACCCGCGGTGCAGGCGGTCGCCGCCTGCACCGGACTGCTCACCCGAGTCTTCGAGAACCCCTTCGACTTCGTCCGCCCCACCCGGAAGGCATCGACCCCGTGAACTCCCCCTTGCGCAGACGCGCAGTCCTGCGCGGCGTGGCCGCGACCGCCCTGCTGCTGGCCACGGCCGCCTGCCAGTCCGCTGTGGACGCCCAGTCCGGCAGCCCGGGCGGCGCCCCGAAGCAGGGCGGTGTGGCCGAGGTCGGGGTGAACGTCGACCTCGTCCCCGGCAACATCCTGACCAACAGCAACGTGTCCATCACCACCGTGGTCGGCCTGGTCTACGAGCCGCTCATCCGCTACGGCAAGGACGACCTCAAGCCGCAACCGGCGCTCGCCACCGAGTGGACGGCCGCACCGGACGGCACCTCGCTGACGCTGAAGCTGCGCCAGGGCGTCAAGTTCCACACCGGCCGCCCGTTCACCAGCGAGGACGTCAAGTTCTCCCTCCAGGCCTACGCCGACCCGAAGTGGAACGGGCAGTTGCGCAGCACCGCCGCGGCGATCACCGCCGTGGAGACCCCCTCCCCCACCGAAGTCACGCTCAGGTTGGCGCACCCGGTGAGCAACCTGTTCGACCTGCTCGACACCGCGCCGATCCTCGACAGCGAGACCGCGGCGGACATCGGCACCGGCAAGCGGTTCGTCGGCACCGGACCGTTCCGGTTCGACCAGTGGCGCCCCAACACCGACCTGACCTTCTCCCGCAACCCGGACTACTGGGGCGGCCCGGCGCACCTCGACGGCGTGCACGTGCGGGTCATCCCAGACGGCCAGTCGCTGCTGTCGGCGCTCAAGTCGGGTCAGGTGCAGCTCGCCCGCGGCATCGGCTACCGCGACGCGGAGTCGGTGGCGAACACCCCCGGCGTCACCGTCAAGCCGCTCGACCGCGGCGCCGAGTTGCAGTCCTACGTCGGGGTGAACGTGTCGGTGCCCGGCTTGGACGACCCGAGGGTGCGGCAGGCGATCGGCTTCGCCCTGGACCGCGACCGGATCATCAAGGAGGTCTTCCGCGGTGCCGGGTACCCGACGTCGCTGCCGTGGCCCAAGGGCAGCCCCGCCTTCGACGCCACCCTCGACGGGCACTTCACCCACGACCCGGCGAAGGCGCGGGCGCTGCTGGCCGAGCACGGGCAGCCGGTGCCGACCGTGCCGCTGACCTACGTCGGCACAGACAACGTCGCGACCTCCGTGGCGCAGATCGTGCAGAACGACCTCAGCCGGGTCGGCATCACCGTCGAGCTGCGGCCGGTGGACTCCACGCAGTTCGTCAAGCAGCTCATCGGCGCCCAGTTCCCCGGCCTGTGGACGACCACCCACTCCTGGGCCCAGTTCACCCCGTCCACCCTGGCGGTGAGCGCGTACCCGTTCAACGCCCGCCGCAACGCCTCCCACTTCACCGCCGACGCCTACACCGCCGCGGCCGACAAGGCGTGGCAGGTGCCGGTGGGCGGGGACACCCCGGCCGCGTACGCCGAGCTGTCGAAGCAACTGCTCGACGGTTCGTTCCTGACCGAGATCGGTGTGGTGTTCGAGCAGGTGGTGCTGCGGGATGCGCTGCACGACGTGGACTACACCCGCAGGCGCGAACTCGACCTGAGCAAGGCGTACCTGTCGTGATCCGCTACCTGCTGCGCCGCGTCCCGTCCGCGGTGGCGGTGCTCTGGCTGGCGTCGGTGCTGGTGTTCCTCGTGCTCCGGGCCGTCCCCGGGGACGCGGCCAGCGCCCTCGCCGGTCCGGACGCCACCCCCGAGGTGGTGGCCGCGATCCGCCACGACCTGGGGCTGGACCTGCCGGTGGCCGAGCAGTACGCGCGGTGGGTCGGCGGGCTGCTCTCGGCGGACCTGGGGCGGTCGTACCTCGTCGGCGGGGACATCGCCGACCTGGTTGCCGACGGGCTGGCGAACACGCTGACCCTGACCCTGGCCGCGCTGCTGCTCGCCGTGCTGGTGGCGCTGGTGCTGGGGCCGCTGTGGGCCGTTTCGCGCGGCGGCTGGCTCGACCGGGCGCTGACCGCCTTCCACACCGCGGCGGTCGCGCTGCCGACCTTCGCCACCGGGGTGCTGCTGATCCTGGTGTTCGGGGTGGTGTTCCGGCTGCTGCCCACCGGCGGGGTGCCGCCGGGCGGGCTGCTCGACCGGGTCGACATCACCGCCCAGTACCTGCTGATGCCCGCGGTGTGCCTGGCCCTGCCGGTCTCGGCGGTGCTGACCGGGTTCCTCGCGGAGACGCTGCGCGCGGAACTGCGCCAGGACTACGTGCTCACCGCTCTGGCGGCAGGAGTGTCGCGGCGGTCGGTCGTCTTCTGGCACACCCTGCGCAACGCCCTGCCGGTCAGCATGACCGCGCTGGGCCTGCAAACCGGGTCGCTGCTGGGCGGGGCCGTGCTGGTGGAGTCGATCTTCGCCTGGCCGGGGCTGGGGCTGCTGGTGGAGCAGGGCATCACCCGCCGCGACTACCCCGTGGTGCAGGTGCTGCTGATGCTGTCGGTGGCGGTGTTCGTGGTCATCCAGCTCCTGACCGACGTGGCGCACGCGTGGCTGGACCCGCGGGTGCGGTTGGGGGGTGCGCGGTGAGGCGGCTGCCAGCCCAGGTGCTCGTGGGGGGTGTGCTCGTCGGGCTGGTCGTGGTGGCCGGGCTGCTCGGGCCGCTGCTGGTCCCGCACGACCCGTACACCCAGATCGACGGCGCGAACCTGCTCGGCCCGTCCGCGGCGCACCCGCTGGGCACCGACGAGCTCAACCGCGACATCCTCGCCCGGCTGCTCACCGGCATCCGGGTGGACCTGCTGACCAGCTTCGTCGCGGTCCCGCTCGGCGCGCTGCTCGGGTGCGCGGTCGGTGCGCTGGCCACGGTGAACGCGGCACTGGACGTGGCCGTGCAGCGGGTGTTCGACGTGCTGCTGGCCTTCCCGCAGCTCATCCTGGCCATCGGCCTCGCCGCGGTCATCGGCCCCGGTGCCACGTCGGTGGTGCTGGTCGTGGTGCTGGTGGAGATCCCGGTGTTCGGCAGGCTGCTGCGCGCGGCGGTGCTGCGGGTGCGCGAGGCCCAGTTCGTCACCGCGAGCGAGGTGGCGGGCGGTGGGCGGGGCTGGGTGCTGCGCACGCACGTGCTGCCCAACTGCCGCGGGCCGGTGCTGGTGCAGCTCGCCCTGTCCATGTCGGTGGCGGTGTTCATCGAGGGGGCGATGAGCGTGCTGGGCATCGGCGTCACCCCGCCGAACCCGTCGCTGGGGTCGCTGCTGGCCACGTCCCTGCGCTACCTCGACCTCAACCCGCTGTTCGCCGTCGGTCCGCTGGTGGTGATCGCGGCGCTGGTGCTCGGCTTCGGGCTGCTGGCGCGCGGTGCGGGCAACCCGGCCCTGGAGGCGGTATGAGCACCCCACCCCACGCCCGCGGCTACACCGGCTTCCCCGGCCGGGTCGGGCGGACCTTCGCCGAGTCCCGGCCCGCCTGGCCAGCCGAGCCGGGCCGGGCGGGCAGGCCGAACATCGTGGTCGTGCTGGTCGACGACCTCGGCTACGCCGACATCGGCCCGTTCGGCGGCGAGGTCGACACCCCGGCGCTGGACGCGCTGGCCGCGGGCGGGCTGCGGCTGAGCAACTACCACACGACCCCGCTGTGCTCGCCGTCCCGCGCGGCGCTGCTGACCGGGTTGAACCCGCACCGGGCCGGGTTCGCGTTCCCGGCCAACTCCGACCCCGGCTACCCCGGGTTCTCCTTCCAGCTTCCCGACGACGCCCCGTCGCTGCCGGAGTCGCTGCGCGCGGCGGGCTACGCCACCCTCGCGGTCGGCAAGTGGCACCTGACCAGGGACGCGGCGAGCCACGACGCGGCCGACCGGTCGTCGTGGCCGCTGCAACGCGGGTTCGACCGGTACTTCGGCAGCCTGGAGGGGTTGACCAACCTGCACCACCCGCACCGGCTGGTGTGGGACAACAGCCCCTACGACGTGGCGGACTACCGCGACGGCTACCACCTGACCGACGACCTGACCGACCGCGCCATCGGCATGGTCGACACCCTGCGGGCCAGCGATCCGGACAAGCCGTTCTTCCTGTACTTCGCCCACCACGCCATGCACGGCCCGCTCGGCGCCACGCCTGCCGACCTGGCCCACTACCGGGGCCGCTACGACGAGGGCTGGGACGTCATCCGGGAGCGGCGCTTCGCCAAGCAGCTCGCCGAGGGCCTGTTCCCGCCCGGCACCACCCTGCCGCCGCGCAACAGCGAACCGGGCCGGGACGTGCCGCCGTGGTCGGAGGTGCCCGCGGACCGGCGGGAGTTCTTCGCCCGGTACATGGAGGTGTACGCGGCCACGCTGCACGCGGTGGACCGCAGCGTCGGGCGGGTCGTGGAGGCGCTGCGCAGGCACGGTGAACTCGACAACACCATCGTCGTGTTCACCTCCGACAACGGCGCCACCGCGGAGGGTGGCCCGGAGGGCACGCGCAGCTACTTCAGCCAGTTCGTGCACGTGCCCGGTGTCCCGTCCACCTGGGACCGCGACGTGGCCAGGGACCTGGACCTGCTCGGCGGCCCGCAGGCGACCGTGCACTACCCGCGCGGCTGGGCGCAGGCGTCGAACACCCCGTTCCGGCTCTACAAGTCCGACACCTACGCGGGCGGGGTCCGCACGCCGTTCCTCGCCCACTGGCCCGCCGGGCTGCAACCGGGCCTGCGCCACCAGTACGCCTACGTCACCGACGTGACGCCGACGCTGCTGGAGCTGGCGGGCGTGCCCCGGTTGGAGGCTCGCCACGGCGTGCCCGCGGTCGAGGAGGACGGGGTGAGCGTGGTGCCCGTGCTGCGCGACCCGGACGCGGCGAGCCCGCACACCAGCCAGTACACCGAGACCGGCGGCAACCGCGGCTACTACGCCGACGGGTGGAAGGTCGTCACCCGCCACGTCCCCGGAACCGCCTACGACGACGGCGAGTGGGAGCTGTACCACGTGGCGGAGGACCCGACGGAGACCGAGGACGTCGCCGCCGCGCACCCGGGCAAGCTCGCCGAACTGGCGGCGGCGTGGGAGCGGGAAGCCTGGCGCAACACGGTGTTCCCGCTGACCGACCACGGCCCGGCCGCGCACCTGCGCCGCCCGTCCGACGAGCGGTTCAGCCGCCCGGTGACCCTGTACCCGGGGACGCCCACGCTGGAGCGCTACCGGTCCGCGCAACTGGTCCAGTTCCGCGACTTCACCGCCACCGCGGCCGTCGACTTCCACCCGGGCGACCGGGGTGTGCTGTTCGCGCACGGCGACCAGGGCGGCGGGTACGTGGTGTTCGTCGACCGGGACGCGGTCCACCTGACCTACAACGCCTACGGAAAGCCGTTCCGCTCCGAGCCGCTGCCCCTGCGGGATGGCGATGTCGAGGTCCGGCTGACCGCGCGGGCGCTGCCGGACTTCGAGTGGGCCCTGACCTTGACCGCGGGCGATTCGGCCGCCTCGATCGGACCGGTGCCCCAGTTGATCGGCTTGGCCCCCTTCACCGGAATCAGCGTCGGCGCCGACCGCGGCGGCCCGGTGGACTGGGACCTGCACACCGCCGAGCGGGCGTTCCCGTACACCGGCGCGCTGCGGCACGTGCGCTACGAACCCGGGCCGCAGGCCGCCTACGACCCCGCCCTCCTCGCCCGGCTGTGGGCCGAGGCCGAACGCGTCTACGACTAGGACCCCCGAGATGACCGACAGCGTGCTGACCGTCGACGGCCTGACCGTCGACTTCGGACCCACCCCGGCGGTGCGGGGGGTGGGGTTCCGGATCGACCCTGGTGAGGTGGTGGCCCTGGTGGGCGAGTCCGGGTCGGGCAAGTCGGTGACCGCCCGGGCCGTGCTGGGCCTGCTGCCCGGCACCGCCACCGTCCGCGGCAGCGCCCGCCTGGGCGAGCGGGAGCTGATCGGCGCACCCGAACCGACCCTGCGCCGGGTCAGGGGCCGGGAGGTCTCCATGGTCTTCCAAGACCCGGCGACGGCGCTGAACCCGGTGTTCACCATCGGCAGGCAGCTACGCACCACCCTGCGCGCCCACCGCCGCCTCACCCGCGCCCAGGCCGACGCCGAGGCGGTGCGCCTGCTGGAGCTGGTCGGCATCCCCGACCCGGCCGCGCGCACCCGCCACTACCCGCACCAGCTCTCCGGCGGCCAGCGCCAACGGGTGGTCATCGCCATCGCCCTGGCCAACGACCCGCGACTGATCATCGCCGACGAACCCACGACCGCGCTGGACGTGACGGTCCAGGCGGAGATCCTGGCCCTGCTCCGCGACCTGCGCGACCGCCTGGGCACGGCCGTCCTCCTGATCACCCACAACATGGGCGTCGTCGCCGAACTCGCCGACCGGGTCGTCGTCCTGCGCGACGGCCTGGTCGAGGAGGACGCCCCGGTGCACCGGCTGTTCACCGAACCGGCCCGCCCCTACACCCGGCTCCTGCTGGACTCCGTCCCCCGCCTGGGTCACCGCCCACCGGCCACGCCGGTCACCACCGACACCGACGCCCTGCGCCTCACCGACCTCGTCGTCACCTACCCCGGCGGCCGGGGCCGCCCCGACTTCCGCGCCGTCGACGGCGTCACCCTGCGGGTCGGCCGCGGTGAGGTGGTCGGCCTGGTCGGCGAGTCCGGGTCGGGCAAGTCCACCATCGGCCGGGTCGCCGCGGGCCTGCTGCGCCCCACCTCGGGCTCGGCCCGGCTGCTCGACGCACCGCTGGAACGGCTGTCCCGGCGCGACCTGCGCGCCACCCGCGCCCGCCTCGGCTTCGCCTTCCAGGACCCGGGCAGCTCCCTGGACCCCCTGCTGACGGTCGCCGAGTGCGTCGCCGAACCCTTCCGCATCCACGGCGTGGACGGCGCCGCCCAGCGCGTCCCGGAACTCCTCGACGCGGTCCGCCTCCCCGCCGCCCACGCCACCCGCAAACCCACCGAACTCTCCGGCGGCCAACGCCAGCGCGTCGGCCTGGCCCGGGCCCTCGCCCTGCACCCGGACCTGCTGATCGCCGACGAACCCACCAGCGCCCTCGACGTCTCGGTGCAGGCGGCGATCCTGGAACTGCTGGCGGACCTGCAACGGGACCTGGGCTTCGCCTGCCTGTTCATCAGCCACGACCTGGCCGTGGTGGATGCCCTGGCCCACCGGGTGGTCGTGCTGCGGGCGGGGAAGGTCGAGGAGGAGGGCCCGCACGACGAGGTGCTGCGCACCCCCAGGGCCGACTACACCCGCCGCCTGGTGGCCGCCGTCCCCGTCCTCGACCCCGCCGCCCGCCGCCCGGCCCTCACCGCCGCCTCGACGCCCTGAGCCGGACCTGCTCGGACTACCCACGTTGGGGATGGTTCCGGCGGGTGGCGCCGGTGAGACTGGTGGGGCTTCGGACGCGCGGGGGGCGGTTCGACCGGCTACTGCATCACTTTCCAACTGGCGGCCAGCTCGACGCGGGAGGCGACGTTCATCTTCTGGAAGACCTTCTTCAGGTGGAAGGCCACCGTGTGCTGGGAGATGAAGAGCTGCCTGCCCACCTCGTTGTTGGTGTGCCCCTGGCTGACGAGGTCGGCGACCGCGAACTCCGCGTCGGTGAGGCCGTGGTGCATGGGGCCCTCGCGTTCCACGGTGCGGGTGGCGCCCCGGCGGACGCCGAAGTCCCGCAGCTTGTTGACCACGCGGGAGGCGTCGCGGGTGGCGCCGATCGCGTTGTAGGTGCTCAGGATCGACTCGAAGGCGCGGATCGCCCTGTCGCGTTCGGAGCAGCGCTCGGCCAGGGAGGTGGCCATGTCCTCCCGCGCGGACGCCCCGCACCACCGGTCGGGGTAGAGGTCGGCCGCCTGGAGGAGCTTGTCGGGGTCGCCCTCCAGCAGGCCCGCGGCGTGCAGGGCCGACCCCCTGATGACGTTGAAGCGGGGGTGGTGGGCGGAGGCATCCGCGGCGGCGGTCACGGTCGTCCGCGCCAGGTCGTCGGCGCCCAGCTTGCCCGCGGCGCGGACCAGCCAGGAGGCGGCGGCGGGCTCGGACACGAGGAGTTGGCGCAGGACGACGGGGTTGGTGACGATGCCCGCGATGAGGCCCGCCGCGCTCGCCACGCCGCTGCGGGCCTCCATGGCGTGGGCGGTCACCCACGCGCCCGCGGCGTGGCCGTAGCCCAGGAGGGCCTCGTCGGCGAGCTTGTCCACGAAGTGGAGGCAGACCCGCATGTCGGCCCGGCGGAGCGCGCCGAGCGCCATCACCACGTAGCCGGGCGGGCGCAGGGAGCGGACCCCGCACCGCTCGGCGATCCGCAGGCCCGCGCTCACCTCGGCCACCGCGTCGTCGGTGGCGCCCATGGCGAACAGCAGCTCGCCCCGGACGGCGTGGGACATGGCGACCATCCGCTGCGGCTGCGCTCCACCGCCGGGCACCTCGATGGCGTCGAGCACCAGGCTGCTCGCTTCGAGTTCCCTGGCCTTGATGAGCAGCTTCACGTACCAGAACTGGGCCTGCTGGCAGAACTCGTGGGGTTCGCGGCACTCGACGGCGGTCGCGGCGGCGGCGTACCGCAGGCCCAGGTCGAGCCGCCCCTCGTACCAGGAGGAGGTGGAGCGCTCGAGGAGTTCGGCGACTTCGCACGACTCGCGCACCGGGTCGTCGACGAAGCCCGCGAAGGGATCTTGGACGAATCGCATGTCGGTTCACCTAACGACGGTTGGCCATCCGGGTCACACGCGAGGCGACAGCGCTCTCAGCGGGGGGTCGGAGCCCCGCCGAGAACGCGTTCTCGGCCTCGGACCGCAACTGTTCGCCGCGTTGTCCGATCGCGACCGAATGCACTGCCAACACGTCGATGGGCGCCGTGCTCAAACAAACAAGGCACAGTAAACCCCTCGTAGTTGGTTTCTCACAGACTACAGCCGGTAACGTATCATGACTGCGCCACTGTGATGCACGTCGCAGTCTGCAAGCCGTCGAAAGCAGCGTGTCTTTCCAACTGCCGGTGCGCGCACTTCGCGTGCGCACATCAGGGCAGTCTGCGGCGGCGGCAGTTGTCGAGACCATCGAGACAGTGTTCAGCTCGGGTATTCCCGCTGTTCACAGCACTCTGACCAGCCGGACCCGCGCGACCGGAAGGCCGGTCGAGCGCGTTGTCGGGGCACCTGACCCAGGGGGTGGGAATCGGGCGCACAAGAGACCGGCCACTGGACCACAGAGACCGCGACTGGTCCGGCCGTGGGAATGCTGTCACAGACAGTAATGATCTGCGCTTAACCCAAAGGGGGTTCCGACAATTCACTGGCCCACCGGTGGGATAACACTACCCGTATGCGCTGGAGGTCCCCCGGGGTTCGAGCGAGCAGTCCGATGCCATTCCGACCTGATGTGATTAATCAGGGTTGCGCGTGCGCGTCAGTGGCCGTTCGCCGCCCGCCGCGCGATCAGCTCGGGCCACCCGGTGTCCCGGCGCACAGGTGCAGCAGCGCCCGGGCGGCCAAGCGGTAGCCGAAGGCGCCGAGGCCGACCACCACACCGCTCGCCAGCGGGGCGATCACCGAGTCGTGCCGGAACCTCTCCCGCGCCCACACGTTGCTCAGGTGCACCTCCACCCACGGCGGCGCGTAGCTGGCCAGCGCGTCGCGCAGGCTCCACCCGGCGATCATGAGGGCACCGGGGTTGACGATGGCGCCGACGGTGCTGCCGCGGTGCCGGTGGATCGCGCCCACCAGGTCGCCCTCCGAGTCGTGCTGCACCGAGGCGACCTCCCAGCCCCGGACGCGCACCTCCTCGGCGACCGCGGCTTCGATGTCCGCCAACGTGTCGGTGCCGTACACCTCCGGTTCCCGCTGGCCCAGGATGCCCAGGTTCGGACCGTTCAGAAGGAGCACGACGCTCACGGGACACCTCGCTGTTCACCGGCCTGCGGGGACTCCTCCATGCTGTCGAGGCGGGCCGCGGGGCACCACCGCCAGGGTTGGTAGTCGCTACGGGGCGGCGTCCCAGGCCACGGGCAGGCTGTGGACGCCGTAGACGGCCATCTTCTCGCGCAGCGGGACCTGCTCGGCCGGGACCGCCAGGCGCAGCCCGGGCAGCCGCCGCACCAGCTCGGTGAACCCGATGACCAGTTCGAGCCGCGCCAGTTGCTGGCCGATGCACTGGTGGATGCCGTGGCCGAAGGCGAGGTTGCCCTGGCGCGGGCGGCTGAGGTCGAACTCGCCCGGTCGGTCGTGGTGGCGCGGGTCCCGGTTCGCCTCGGACACCGAGATGATGACCAGCGCGCCCGCCGGGATGACCCGGCCCGCGACCTCCACCTCCGCGGTCGTGGTGCGCAGCAGGCCGTGGTGGATGACAGTCAGGTAGCGCAGCAGCTCCTCGATCGCCCCGTCGACCAGCTCGGGGCGGTCGCGCAGCACCCGGAGCTGCTCGGGGTGCTCCAGGAGGGCGAAGGTGCCCAGCGCCAGCATGTTCGCGCTCGTCTCGTGCCCGCCCGCGAGCAGCAGGGTCGCCATGCCCGCCACCTCCTGGTCGGTGAGCGGGGGTTCCGCCGGGGTGTGGATGAGCCCGGAGAGCAGGTCGTCGGTGGGGGTGGCGCGCTTGCGCCGCACCTGGGCGAGGAGGAACTGCCGCAGCTCGTCGAGGGCGGCGAGCTGCTCGTCGATGGAGACCCGCAGGTCGAGCAGCTTGGCGGTGCGGACCTGGAACTCCGCGCGGTCGGCGTAGGCGACGCCGAGCAGTTCGCAGATCACCAGGGACGGCACCGCCAGGGCGAAGTCCGGCACCAGGTCGGCGCTGGTGCCCGCGGCGAGCATGCCGTCGAGCCGCTCGGCGACGATCTCGCGGATGCGCGGTTCGAGCTGCCGGATCCGCCGGACGGTGAACTGCCCGGCCAGCAGCCTGCGGTAGCGGGTGTGGGCGGGCGCGTCCATGGCGATGAAGTTGCCCGCGACCGCGTCCTCGTGCGTGAGCTGCGCGCGCAGCTCCGGCGGGAGCTTGACGACCAGCGGGTTGCGCAGCCGGTCGGAGCTGAGCCGGGGGTCGCCGAGCAGGGTGCGGGCCTCGTCGTGCCCGGTGACCAGCCAGCCGGTGTCGCCGTCGGTCAGCCGGATCGGGAGCACCTCGCCCTCCTCGCGGCACTCGGTGAGCATGGCGGGCGGGTCGAACGGGCAGGTACCGCGGTCGGTGAGCCCCTCGGGGAAGGGCAGTCGGTAGACCGGTCTGTCCTCATCGGACGGCGCGGCGGATTCCGTCGTGGAGCTGCTCATCGGTGGTCCTGTTCCCGGCGGAATCCAGACCCCGGCCGCCGTCAACGGGGTGTTGCCTCGAAGATACCGATTTCCGAACAGTGCGCAACGATTTATCCGATTCGGGCGGATGACCGCGCCCATGCACGCCCCCGAAGGTCGAGCCACACTTCTCGACCATCACGCTTCCGTTGTGCAGCAGTGGTTCCAGCGACATACGATTGACGTGGGGACCGCGGCGGGGCGGCGGCAGGTTAGTGCAGGAATGACCGGATGGGCATCCCCCAACCTGATAGTCTTCCCTTTCCTTGACACGTTACGAGGAGCCCAATACCGTTCTGTCGAATCCAGTGACGCGAATCCGATGCTGTGAACAACGCGCACCTGCGAGGTTTCCTTGACGCCGTTGGGTGGAGTGGACGCGGACGTCGTCATCGTCGGCAACGGGCCGATCGGGGCCGCGCTGTCGGTGCTGCTCGCCCAGCGCGGTCGGCGGGTCGTCGTGCTCGAACGCCGCCCCCGGCCCTACCGGCTGCCCCGGGCGACCAGCTTCGACGGGGAGACCGCCCGGCTGCTGGCCGCGACCGGGATCGGCCCGGACCTCGGCCGGATCACCGAGCCCGCCAACGGCTACCAGTGGCAGACCGCGGGCGGCGCGGTGCTGCTGGACATCGCGTTCACCACGGCGGGCCGCTACGGCTGGCCGGACGCCAACACCGTGCACCAGCCCGCCCTGGAGGAGTTGATCGCGGCCAGGGTGGCGGCGCTGCCCGGGATCGCGGTGCTGCGCGGGCACGAGGTCGTGGGGATCGCCGACGGCGAGGAAGGGGTGGAGGTGACCGCCACCACCGACGACGGCGCCACCCGCGTCCTGTCCGCGCGGTGGGTGGTCGGGTGCGACGGCGCCAACAGCTTCGTGCGCGAGCACCTCGACGTTCCCGTCACCGACCTCGGGTTCTCCCACGAGTGGCTGCTCTGCGACGTGGAGCTGCGCGAACCGCGCAAGTTCGTCCCCACCAACGTGCAGGTCTGCGACCCGGAGCGGCCCACGACCCTGGTGGGCAGCGGCCCGGGGCGCAGGCGCTGGGAGTTCATGCGCCTGCCGGGTGAGAGCACCGCCGAGCTGAACCGGGAGGAGACGGCCTGGCGGCTGCTGGCGCCGTTCGGCGTCACCCCGGACACCGCCACCCTGCTGCGCAGCACCACGTACATGTTCCAGGCCAGGTGGGCGGACCGGTGGCGGGTGGGGCACGTCCTGCTGGCCGGGGACGCCGCCCACCTCATGCCGCCCTTCGCCGGTCAGGGCATGTGCTCCGGCATCCGGGACGTGGTCAACCTGGCCTGGAAGCTGGACCTGGTGCTGCGCGGGGTCGCGGCCGGGGCGCTGCTGGACAGCTACACCGAGGAACGCCGGGAGCAGGCCAAGGCGGCGATCCTGGCGTCGGTCCAGTTGGGACGGGTGATCTGCGTGACCGACCCGGTGGCCGCCGCCGAGCGGGACGCCACGGTGCTGGCCAACCGGCGGGGCAGGCCGCCGACGCGGCCGGAGGAGGCGAAGCCGCTCACCGGTGGGCTGCTGCACCGGGGGGCGGGGCCGCCCGCGGGGGCGGTCCTGCCGCAGGGGCGGGTGGACCTGCGGGGCCGAACCGGGCTGTTCGATGACGTCGTCGGCCGGGGTTTCCTGCTGCTGACCACCGGAGACCCGCTTCCCGCCCTCGACGAGGACCGGCTCTCGTTCCTCGCCGACCTGGGTGGCCGCGTGGTGCGGCTGCTCCCCCGCGGGCAGGCACCCGATGGCAGTTCGGTGGTGGACCTGGACGACGTCTACCGGCCGTACCTGGCCCGGTTCGGGGCGACGGCGGTGCTCGTGCGCCCGGACCACCACGTCTTCGGTGCGGTGAGCAGCCAGGACGGCATCCCGGCGCTGATCGACGACCTGCGCTCCCAGGTGTGCGCGCCCGCACCGCACCCGGTGCGCTGACCGCCCCCGCCTGCCGGGTCGGCCGACGGGGGCGGCGCTCAGGCCAGCCGCAGCGGGAGTTCCGCGACCCGGGTGAAGCCGGGGCGCAGCGCCCACGGCAGTTCCTCGCGCCCCACCGCGAGGGACAGGTCCGGGAACCGGGTGAACAGCGCCTCCAGCGCCACCTCCGCCTCCTGGTAGGCCAGCGGTGCGCCGAGGCAGTAGTGCGACCCCATGCCGAACCCGAGGTGGTTCCCGGCGCTGCGGCACACGTCGAGCCGCTCGGGGTCGTCGTACTTGCGCGGGTCGGTATTGGCGGCCAGCAGCAGCGGCACGACCGGTTCCCCGGCCGGGATCGTCACGCCGCCCAGCTCGACCTCCTCGGCGGTGTAGCGGGCCTGGGCGAACTGGGAGGGTCCCAGGCGCATGAGTTCGCGCACCGCCTGCGGCCACCGGGACGGCTCCGCGCGCAGCAGGGCGAGCTGCTCGGGGTGCTCCAGCAGGGCCAGCACCGAGTTGCCCAGCAGGTAGGTGGTCGACTCGTGCCCGGCGGTGACCATGGTGAAGACCAGGCGGACCATCTCCCGGTCGGAGAGGCGGTCGCCGTCCTCCTCTTGGGCCTGGATGAGTGCGGAGATCAGGTCGTCGCGCGGCTCGGCACGCCTGCGCGCGATGACCTCCTGCACGTGGTCGGCGCACTCGCGCAGGATCCTCGGCAGGTGCTCGACCTGCATCAGGGACAGCACGCGGCCCCACCCGTGCCACTGCGGGCGGTCGGCCTCGTCGATGCCGACCAGCTCGCAGATCACGGCGATGGGCACCGGGTAGCAGAACGCCGACACCAGGTCGACCGGTGTGCCGTCGCGGCCCGCCTCGGCCATCCCGTCGAGCAGTCCGGCGGTGATGTGCTCGATCTGCGGGCGCAGTTCGGCCACCCGCCGCGCGGTGAACGCCCGGGAGACCAGCTTGCGCAGCCGGGCGTGCGGGGCGCCGTCGAGGTTCATCATCGCCAGGGCGATCAGGTCCACCACGTCGTCGGGGATGTTGAGCTGCTTGAGGATCGCGGGCCCGTCCTCCACCTCCGCCCCCGGCACCGAGGCCGGGTTGGTGAGGAAGCACGGTTCGGTGAGCACCCGGCGCACGTCGTCGTAGCGGGTGACCATCCACACCGGTGGCCCGCCCAGGACCGAGCCGGTCAGCACCGGCGCCTGCTCGCGCATCCTGGCGTACCCGGCGAACGGGTCGGCGGTGAGTTCCGGTGAGAGCAGTTCGATCGGCTCGGCCGGTTCGGCCGGGTTCGCGGCGGTGGCTGTCATCGGTCTCCCGTTCTGCGTCGGGGAAGGATCCGCCTGCGCGGCGGGCGCGCGAGAGGAGTTCCGTCGTCCGGCGGGGATCCGTTCCGCCCCACCGCGAACACGGCTCTCCGGCAGGCTAGGACAGGGGTGACGGGCCGGGCATCCCCCAACCTGATAGGAGCGGGCGGGTCAGGGGGCGATGAGGCGGGCCAGTGACACCGCGCCGCGCAGCGAGGACAGCCCGCCCAGCGCGGCGGGCCCGACCGGCAGCGGGGGGTGGCCGGGGCGGGCCAGTCCGGCGAGCTGGTCGGACACCATCCCGGTGAAACCGGGAATGCCGTCGGCGAAACCGCCGCCGATCAGGGCGAGTCGCGGGTGGACCAGTTCCTGCACACCCGCCACGGCGGTGGCCACGGCCCGGCACGTCTGCTCCACGGCGGCGACGGCCCAGGGCTGCCGGTCGCGCACGCCGCACCGCAGTTCCCCGAAGGTGACCGCCGTCCCGCGCAGGAGGGTCGCGCGGCGCAGGGTGGCCGGTCCGGACGCGATCGCCTGGAGGCACCCCCGGCGACCGCAGGCACACCGCGCGCCGTCCATCTCCACGACCACGTGCCCGATCTCGAAGGAGCCACGGCCCAGCCCCGGGCACAGCGCGCCGCCCAGGAGCAGACCGCCGCCGACGCCGGTGCCCACCCCGAGGTAGAGCAGGTCGTCGCAGCCCGACACCTCGGCCTCCGCGAGCGCGCCGAGGTCGCCGTCGTCCGCCCAGGCGACGACCGCTCCGGGGAACAGCGCGCGCAGCGACGCCTCCAGCGCGAGCCCGGTCCACTCCGGTCTGCTGGGCCAGGCGGTGACCCGGCCCCGCGGTCCGACCGTGGCGGGCATGGCGACGCCCACCGCCGCGAACGGCGTCCCGAGCCTGGTGCGCAACCGGTCCACGTGTTCGGCGAGCTGGGCGAGGTCCAGGGTGGCGCTGCGCCGGGGGCCCCAGGTGAACGCGGTCTCGTCCACGCCGCCCGCGTCGGTCTCGGCCCGCAGGGCGACCTTGGTGCCGCCGACATCGATGCCCAGGACGTGCCTCTCCATCCCTCAGCGGCCGGGCAGCGGTGGGCACAGGGCGAGCAGGTCCGCCGGGTGCCGCAGCACCGCGTCGGGGCGGGCGGCGAGCAGTTCGCCCTCCTCGGGTCCGGCCCACAGCGCGGCGGCCGAGGCCACGTCCGCGCCCCGGGCGCTGGCCAGGTCGGTCGGCGCGTCGCCGACCATGACGGCCTGCTCGGCGGACACGCCCAGCAGGTCCAGCGCGTGCCGCACGATGTCCGGGGCGGGCTTGGGCCTGGCGACCTCATCGGAGCCGATCACGTGCTCGAAGAACGGCAGCAGGTCCAGCACGTCGAGCAGCGAGCGCGCCCTCGGTCCGCTCTTGCCGGTGGCCACGGCCAGCCGCAGCCCGCGCGCCCGCAGCGTCACCAGGAGGTCCACCACCCCGTCGAAGACCTTCACCTGGTCGGCGAGGCGGTAGCTCTCGCGGACGAACGGCTCCTCCATCTCCAGTGGCAGCCCCATGATCCGCATGATGTCGGGGAAGTAGCGGCCCAGGTGGCGCCGGTACTCCGCGAACGGGGCCGGGCCGTCGCCGACGACCTCGGCGTAGGCGGTGGCGAAGGCCCGGTTCATCACCGCGAAGCTGTCGACGACGACCCCGTCCAGGTCGAAGATGACCGCGAGCCTGGTCGGGGTGGGCGCGTCCGTCGCGGCGGTGGGGTGTCCGCCAGTGGGGTGTCCGGTGGTGGGGGCGGTCGTCATGGGGTTCTCCACGGGATCGGTGGCGGGGTCGGGATCGCGCGGCCCGCCGGGGTCACCGGAAGGCGGGCGTGGCGCCTGCCGAACGGGCCGACGCGTAGAAGCTCTCGATGGTGCGGACGTTCGTGCGGGCCTCGGCGACGGCCCTGCCCCGGTTGGCGGGGTCGGCCAGCAGCGCGGCGAGGCCGTCGAGCTGCCTGCGGTACTCCGCGCCGATCGGCTCGGCGGGCACGGCGAGCCGGGTGGTGGTGCCCTCGCGGGTCAGGGTCAGCACGGGTTCGGGCTGCCGGTTGGGGCTGAAGCCGAAGGTGCACCGCAGCTCCGCGACCCCCGCGCTGCCCTCGACCCGGATCAGGGAGGCGTCGAGCGCCTCGTGCGAGGCCCAGCTTGTCCGCAGGGACACCGAGACGCCGTCCTCGCGGACCAGGAAGCCGCGGGCGGTGTCCTCCACGTCGGCGGGGTCGGCGGCGGAGCGGTCCCGCCGCCAGGCCGCGCCCCAGCCGTCGGCGTTGACGAAGTCGTCCGAGGTCACCCCGACCACCTGCGCGAACCCGACCGGGCCGAGCAGGAACGCGAGGGCGTCGAGCAGGTGCCAGCCGAGGTCGAACAGCACCCCGCCGCCCGCCTTGTCGCGCCGGGTGAACCAGCCCGACCGCGGCACGCCGCGCGCCCGGACCCAGGCCAGGTCGACGTGCCGGACGCCGCCGAGGTCGGGGATGAGCCGCCGCAGCGCGGCGACGTCACCGCGGTGGCGGGCGGCGCTGCCCGCGAGCAGCACCGCGCCGCCGCGTTCGGCCGCCGCCAGGGCGTCGACCTCGGCCGCGGTCAGGCACACCGGCTTCTCCAGGAAGACCGGGATGCCGCCGGTGAGCAGGGTGCCTGCCACCTCGGCGTGCAGGTGGTTGGGTACCGCGACCACGGCGAGGTCGACCTCCCGCGCGGTGAGGGCATCCACCGCGGGGTGGACCGCGATCCCCGCCGCCGCGCCGAACGCGGCGCGCGCGGCCGGGTCGGCGTCGACGGCGGCGACCACCTCGAAGTCGGCGTGCTCGCGCAGCCGGGGCAGCCACAGCTCCCGCCCGGCCCAGCCGAGCCCGACCACCGCCACCCGCACGCTCATCCTGCGGCCACAGCCTCGGCGATGATCTCGGCGGTGGCGTGGACGGCCTCCTCGTCGGCGAGCAGGACCCGGTGGTGCAGCCAGACGCCGTCCGCGCTGATGGCGTCGGCGTTGGGGCAGCGCTCCGCGACCGCCTCCGGGGTCTCGTCGGGTGCGCCGATCTCCCAGAAGGCGTCGGTGCGGTAGATGGCGCGGAACGCAGCGAACGCGGGCAGGCCCGCCGCGACCAGCCGGTCGACCAGGGCGTTGCGGTTGTCCTCGCCGATGCCGGGGACGCGGAACATCGCCATGTAGTGGGAGTTGCGGTCGGCGCGCACGTCGCCGCCCTGGGGGATGACGCCGTCGACCGCGCCGAGCAGCCGCGACAGCAGGGTCCAGCGCTCGTCGCGCAGCGCGACCTGCTCGTCCAGGCGGCGTAGCTGCGCCCGCAGCACGGCCGCGGAGAACTCGTTGAGCCGCAGGTTGGACCCGGCGATGCGGTGGAAGTAGCGGCGGTCGTCGCGCGGCCTGCCGCAGCTGTGGCGCAGGAAGGCCGTCTCGTACAGCTCCGACTCGGGGAACAGCACGGCGCCGCCCTCGCCCGCGGTCATCAGCTTGCCGTTCTGGAAGCTGAACGCCGCGACGGTGCCCAGTTCCCCGACCCGCTTGCCCTGCCAGCGCGCGCCGTGCGCGTGCGCGGCGTCCTGCAACAGGGTGACACCGGTGTCGGCGGAGAGCTTCGCCAGCGCGTCCATGTCGGCCATCAGCCCGGCCATGTGCACCGGCATGATCACCTTGGTGCGCGGGGTGATGGCCGCCTCGGTCGCCGCCGGGTCGAGGTTGTAGGTGTCCGGGTCGACGTCGACCGGGACCGCGACCGCGCCGAGCCGCTGGGCGGCCTGCGAGGAGGAGATGAAGGTGAAGGCGGGCACGATGACCTCGGTGCCCGGCCCGGCGCCCAGGCACTGGAGGGCGAGTTCGAGGGCGTGCGTGCCGTTGGTGACCGCCAGCGCGTGCGCGGCGCCGTGGTGCTCGGCGAACTCGCGTTCGAAGGAGTCCACCTCGTCGCCGCCCATGCGCCACCACTGGCCCTGCTCCAGCGCGCGGATCAGGCCCGCGCGCTCGGTGTCGTCGTACTGGGGCCACGGGGGGAACTGCGGTGCCGGTCGCGCGTTCATGTCTCTCCACATCTCCGTTTGGCCTCGGGGGGACTCGGGTGGGGTCAGGCCGGTCGGCGGGCGACGACCCTGGCGTGGTGCGGGTCGACCCGGCCCGCCCGGATCATGGTGCCCAGCACCTCGTCGACGAACTCGTCGGCGCGGTCGCCCAGGGCGGCGGCCTGGGCGGCGAACCCGGCCAGCTTGTACCGCTTGCGCAGGTCGGGCAGGTCCGCCATGGTCGGGCCGGGGCCCTTGGCGCTGAACGGGTGGGCGAGCTCCGGGTCGTAGTGGGTCAGTTCCAGCCCGGCTCCCTCGACCACGGCCGCGACCTCGTCGGCCGGGTACTCGTGCACGGCGGGCTGCACCTCGGCGAGCAGGTCCCTCCACTTCGGACTGCCCGCGATCTCCCGCAGGATGCCGAACATGCCCGGCCCCTGGCTGCGCGGCTGCGCGCCGGTCCACTGCAACACCAGGTACCCGCCCGGGCGCAGTGAGCGGGCCATCCGGCGCAGCGGTTCCTCGACCTCGGTCAACCAGTGCAGCACCCAGGACGAGTGGACCACGGTGAACCGCTCCGGCGGCAGGTCCGCCTCCTCGGCCGGGCAGACCTCGGCCCGCACGGGGAGCCCGGCGCACAGCCGCCGGGTGGCGTCCACCATGGACGCGGACGCGTCGCAGGCCCAGACCTCGAACCCGCGTTCGGCGGCGGTCCTGGCGACCTCCCCGGTACCGCACCCGATCTCGGCGAACGCGCCGCCCCGGACCAGTGCCTCGTCCGCGAAGGACAGCGCGGCCAGGGCGGTCCTGAGGTGCGGTGCGTTGACCTGCGCGTAGTCCTCGGCCACCCAGCCGTTGGTCGCGGTCATCGACGAAGTCCTCTCCCTGTCGGGGGTTCCACCGTGCTCACGCGACCTTCGTCGCGCACAGGATGCCGTGGCTGATCAGCGCCCCCGGCATCGAGGAGAGGTCCTGGGCGAGGGCCTTGGTCACCCTGAACCCGCATTCCTCCACCCAGGACCGGTAGGTCGAGAGCTTCTGCGGTCCGCCCTGGCCCATGGTGCAGCCGAGGAAGTAGGCGGGGAAGATGTCGACCCCCGCGCTGCCGGGATCGCGGATGTCGTCGGGGTACACCGGCACCAGGATGTTGACCTGCCCGCCGACGTCCAGCGCCTCGCTGACCCGGCCCAGGATCCTGAGCACGTCCCGCTTGTCGAACATGTCGAGGAAGTGCTTGACCAGGACCACGTCGAACCCCCGGGGGACACCGGCGAAGACGTCACCGCCGAGGAAGGAGCAGTGCTCCGCCACGCCGTGGGTCCGGAAGTTCTCCAGGCACTCCTGTTCCTTCTCCGGCAGGTCGAAGGTGGTCACCCGCAACCCGGGGGTGGCCTTCATCCGGTAGGTGAGGATCGCGCCGAGACCGGTGTTCCCGGCGAGGTCGAGCACCCGCGAGCCCGCCGGGATGTGGACGTTGCGGAAGAACCAGGGGTCGAGCTGGGTGGTGACGCCGTCCATCATCGTCGCCCAGGACTCGCGGAGGTCCTTGTGCTCGGCCACGGCCTCGTACAGGTTGCCCTGGAAGCCGTAGAGCCTGTCCAGACCGACGAGCGTGCCGGTGCGGACGCTCTCGGTCAGGTAGAACCCCTGCCGGAGCATGACGACTTTGATCATGTCCAGGACGGAGAGCACCTGCTCCAGGTGGGCCTCGGGGATGTCGGCGAACGCGTCGAGGGCGTAGGTCCCGGAGCGCTCGTCGCGGGCGATGAACCCCTCCTTGACCGGCAGGTGCAGCAACTGCTCCACGGCGTCCGGCGCGGCGCCGACGGCCTCGCCGAGCTGCGCCGCGCTCTGGTGGGGCCTGTCCCGGAGCGCGTCGACCAGGCCGAGTTCGAAGCACGACAGCAGGATCATGAACCGCGTGGGCCCCACCATGTACTCGCGGAGCCGGGCGAACGTGGCCGCTGCGGACATCGCGCCACTCCCTTCGGGTCGGTTGTCCCGGTTCAGGCGAGCTTGAGGGGGATTTCGTCGACCCGGGTGACCCCGGGCCGCGGCACCCACGGGATCTGCTCGCGCGCCACCGCCAGGGACAGGTCCGGGAACCGGGTGAACAGCGCCCGCAACGCCACCTCGGCCTCCTGGATGGCCAGCGGCGCACCGAGGCAGTAGTGCGTCCCCTGCCCGAACCCGAGGTGGGTCTGCCCGCTGTCGCGGCCGATGTCGAGGCGGTCGGGGTCGTCGTACCGGCGCGGGTCGGTGTTCGCGGCCAGCAGCAGCGGCATGACCGGCGAGCCCGCGGGGATCGTCACCCCGCCCACCTCGACCTCCTCGGTCGGGTAGCGCGGCAGCCCCCACTGCGCGGGGCCCAGGCGCATCAGCTCGGTCACCGCCTGCGGCCACCGGGAGGGGTCCTCGCGCAGCAGCGCCAACTGGTCGGGGTGCTCCAGCAGGGCCAGCACCGAGTTGCCCAGCATGTACGTCGTCGTCTCGTAGCCGGTGATCACCAGGGTGAAGACCAGGGTGACCATCTCTCGCTCGGAGAGGCGGTCGCCGTTGTCCTCCTGGACCTGCACGAGCGCGGAGATCAGGTCGTCGCGCGGCTCCGCGCGCCTGCGCGCGATGACGTCGAGCACGTGGTCGACGCACTCGCGCAGCACGGTCGGGACGCGGTCGAGGTACTCCGTGGGCGCGGACAGCACCCGCCCCCACTCGCCCCACTTCCCGCGGTCGGCCTCGTCGATGCCGACCAGCTCGCAGATGACGGTGATCGGCACCGGGTAGCAGAACGACGCCATCAGGTCGACCGTCGCGCCGTCGCGGCCCGCCTCGGCCATCCGGTCGAGCAGCCGCGCGGTGATGTCCTCGACCTGCGGGCGCAGCGCGGCCACCCGCCTGGCGGTGAACACCTTGGAGACCAGGGTCCGCTGCCTGCGGTGGTCGGCGCCGTCGATCTGCATCAGCTTGTCGGCGAGGTAGTCGACCAGGTCGGACGGGATGTTGAGCATCTTCATGATCGAGGAGCTGTTGCGCGAGGGCCCCGCGGCCGGGTTGTTGAGGAACCGGGGGTCGGTGAGGACCCTGCGCACGTCGTCGTAGCGGGTGACCAGCCACATCGGCGGCCCGCCGTCGACGATGGTGCCGGTCAGCATCGGTGCCCGCTCGCGCATCCGCGCGTACCCGGCGAACGGGTCGGCCGTCAGCTCCGGCGCGAGCAGTTCGACCGGCCCGGCCGGGTTCTCGGCGGTGGCTGTCACAGGTCTCCCCTTTTCCGTGTGCTGGCAAGGACTTCCCCGGCCCACCGGCGGACGCGGGGCGGACTTCGCCGGGGTGCGGGACCAGGTGTGCGGAGTGCGCACCGACTACGACGGCCAGGGTATTTCGCCGCGAGCGGGGCTCACATCCCCCGGCTTGGTAGTCGTCGCGCGATCAGGGCAGGCCGAAGAAGGCGCGGTAGGAGTCCACCTGCCCGTCGAGCATGTGCATTCCATAGTGGACGCGGTGGCCCAGTGCCGCCGCCTCGCGCAGGAGCCGGGTTTCCCTGGGTTTCATGATGATGTCGGCCACCACGGCGCCCGGCGGCAGCAGGCGGGGTTGCAACGGCAGCGGGTCCTCGGGGCGCAGCCCGAGCGGGGTGGCGTTCACGACGACGTCGGCGCCGTCGAGGTCCGGCGCGGTGGAGGTGGTGGTCCGGCCGGGCCAGTGCGGGTCCAGGCGCTCCAGGAGACCGGCCAGCTTCGCGGTGTCCGGGTCGCACACCGACAGCCGCGCGGCACCGGCCGCCAGCAGCGCCGCCGCGATGGCGCTGCCCGCGCCGCCCGCGCCGACCAGCGCGACCCGCAGGCCCGCCGGGTCGCAGCCCGCGCCGACCAGGCCCGCCACGAAGCCCACGCCGTCGAAGTTCTCCGCGTACCAACTGCCGTCGGCTTCCCGCCGCAGGGCGTTGGCGCTCCCGGTGATGTCCACCATCGGGCTGCACCGGTCGGCCAGCCCGCGCGCCGCGACCTTGTGCGGCACGGTGACGAAGATCCCGTCGATGTTGCCGACGCACCGCAGGCCGCCGAAGACCTGGTCGAAGTCCCGCGGCCGGGCGTGCACGGGGACCAGCACCGCGTCGAGCCCCAGCCGGGCGAACAGCGGGTTCAGCAACCCGGGCGACTGGACCTGGGCGACGGGGTCACCCAGGACGACGTACAGGCGCGTGGTGCCGCTGATGGGGTTCCCACCGGTCATGGCTGCCTCCTGGCGGTCCGGGGTGTCGCGCCGCGCAGCAGCTCCGCGACGGAGTGGGCGAGTTCGACGGACTGCTCGGCGTTGAGGCGCGGGTCGCAGGCGGTCCGGTAGCGGGTGGGCAGGTCGGCCTCGGTGAGGCCCGAGGGTCCGCCGAGGCACTCGGTGACGTCCTCGCCGGTCACCTCGACGTGCAGGCCGCCGGGGTGGGTGCCCAGCCGCCGGTGCACCTCGAAGAACCCGGCCACCTCGTCGACCACGTGGGCGAGGTCGCGGGTCTTGTGTCCGGTGCGCGAGACCAGGGTGTTGCCGTGCACCGGGTCGCACTGCCAGATCACCCGGTGGCCCGCGGCGGTGACCTCCGCCACGATCGGCGGCAGGACCTCGCGGACCCGGGTGTGCCCCATGCGGCTGATCAGCGTCAGCCTGCCCGGCGTGCCGTGCGGGTCGAGGCGGCGCACGTAGTCGAGGGCCTGGGCCGGGGTGGCGCCCGGGCCGATCTTGACGCCGATCGGGTTCGACAGCAGCTCCGCGAACGCGACGTGGGCCCCGTCGAGTTGGCGGGTGCGCTCACCGATCCAGAGGAAGTGCGCCAGCCCGCTCGACAGCCGCGGCCGGGGACCGCTCGTGTCCGCCCACAGCACGGACCGCTCGTAGTCGAGCAGGAGCATCTCGTGGCTGACGTGGACCTCGCTGACCTCGCTCGCGCGCGGTACCGCCCGCGGCGCCGGGCCGACGTCCTCGACCGGCCCGGCGTGGGCGTGCACGAGGTCCCGGTGCGCCGCGGCGGGCCCGTCCGCCCGGAACGCGCGCACCACGTCCATCGCGCGGGCGGCGTGGGCGTGGGCCAGCAGCATCCGGTGCGGGTCGGGTGTCCTGGCCGCGACCGTGGGTTCCGGGGAGTTCACGATGTCGCCCCGGTAGACCGGCAGCCCGAGCGCGTCCACGGTGTCGGTCCGGGGCTTGGCGTACTGCCCGGCCATGCGGGCGACCTGGACCACCGGCAGGTCGGTCGCGTCGGCGAGCACACCCGCCATCCGCGCCAGCACGCGCAGGTTGGCCCGCAGGTGGGGTTCGGTGTTGTCGGCGAAGGTCTCGGCGCAGTCGCCGCCCTGGAGCAGGAACGCCTCCCCGCGGGCGACCGAGGCGAGTCGGGCGGACAACCGGGCCGTCTCCTCGGGCGCCACGATCGGTTCGGCCCGGTGCAGCAGGTCCACCACGGCGCGCGCCCGCCCTGGGTCCGGCCACCGCGGCTGCTGCGCGGCGGGACGGGCCAGCGCGTCACCCAGCCGCCGGGCCAGCAGCCGGGTGCCGACCAGGCTCCCCGGGGAGGCGTCGGGGAACCGCCTCATGTCCTCACCGCACCGGCGGCGCGCTCGCGGGGCATCCGGTCCAGGACGCGGGCGACCACCTCCGGCGGCACGTCGCTGACCAGTTCCGCGCCTGCGGGCCCGTCGAGGACGAAGGAGAGCCCGGTGATCGCCTTCTTGTCCCGGCGCATCTGGCGCAGCAGGACCTCCGGTTCGACGTCGGCGGGCAGCGCGGTGGCCAGCCCGTAGTGGCCGACGACCGCCAGGTGCTCGTCCACCCGCGCCTGGTCGATGCGGCCCAGCTCACCGGCCAGCCTGCCCGCGAAGACCGTGCCGATGGCCACCGCCTCGCCGTGGCGCAGGGCGAAGCCGGTGGCGACCTCCAGGGCGTGGCCGAGCGTGTGGCCGTAGTTGAGCAGGTGCCGCAGCCCTGCGTCGCGTTCGTCCTGCTCCACGATGCGCGCCTTGAGGGTCACGCCGGCGGCGATCTGCTCCGCGGTCGGCAGCCCGCGCAGGTCCGGGGCGCCGATGAAGTGGCAGCGGGCGATCTCGCCGAGGCCGTTGCGCAGTTCCCGGTCCGGCAGGGTCGAGAGGTAGTCGGTGTCGCACAGCACCGCGCTGGGCTGCCAGAACGCGCCGACCAGGTTCTTGCCCGCGGGCAGGTTCACCGCCGTCTTCCCGCCGACGCTGGCGTCCACCTGGGCGAGCAGAGTCGTGGGCAGGTGGACCACGGCAACGCCCCGGTGGTAGAGCGCGGCGGCCAGCCCGACCACGTCGGTGGTCGTGCCGCCGCCGCAGGACACCACGACGTCGGACCGGGTGAGGCCGAACCGGGCGAACTCACCGCACAGCGCCTCCACCGTGGACAGCGTCTTGTCCTGCTCGCCGTCCCTGGCGGGCAGCAGCAGGGTTTCCACGCCGGTGTCGGGCACCCACTCCGCCGGGCGGGCCGACACGACCGCGGCCCGCTGGGCGCCCAGCCGCCGGACGACCCCGGCGAGCGACGCGCGCACCCCCGGGCCGACGAGCACGTCGTACGAGCGATCTCCGAGTCGCACCGGAACAGTCGCCATCGTTGCCCCTCCTGGTTGCGCGCCCCCGTGGGCCGGGTGCGGGTTCAGCGGAAGTCGCCGGTCAGGATGCTGGTGATCAGCGCCCGCTGCTCGTCGTCGTCGGTGATCGTGCGCACCTCTTCGCGGCCGTCGCGGACCGTCAGGTACCGCCGCCCCTTCAGCACGACCTGGCCACCGGCGAACGCCCGGCCGCACAGGACGTCCCGCCCCCCGTGCGCCCTGGTGTCCTCCTCGATCTGGCTGAACAGGCGGTCGGTCCCCCGCGCGATCGGGCACGCCTCGGCCACCGCGGGCTCCTCCGCGTACTCCCTGTTGAGGTGCTCCTCCAGCGGCTTCCAGTCGCTCCACTGCCGGGCGTCCATCGTGAAGGTGTAGACCACGCTCCACCGGCTGACCCGGCCCCGCCGTTGCAGCGCGTACCCGGACCCGTGCTCGACCAGCCGGTACTGGCACCCGTACTGGGTCTGCACCGCGTCGGTGACCAGCAGCGGTTCGAGGAAGGACGGACCCGGGTAGCCGACGTCCGCGATCCACTCGGCCCCGTCGAGGGTGACGCGGTTGAACATGTGCTCCACGTCGAGCCCGAAGTTCTCCCGGCCCTCGGCGGTGCTGCCCGCCAGCAGCGTGACGTCGTAGCCCAGTTCGCGGAGCAGCCGGTGGAACAGGCGGGCCAACTGGAAGCACGTGCCGCCCTGCCCGTCGACGACGCTCACCTCGAACATGGCGTCCTCGTCGAGGTCGACGAGCCGGATCCCGTCGCGGAGGTCCTGGGCGGCGCCGTTGTACGGGAGCGCCGCGAGGTGGTGGCGGTGCAGCTCGCGCAGCGTGTTGATGTCCACACCGGTTTTCCCGGCGCAGCCGATCCGCTGGAGGTAGGTTCCCACGTCGAACACGTCATTCCTGCCTTTCACACGGAGAGCGCCACCGGGACCCGCCCGCCGCACACCAGTTCGTGCAGGCGCGCGGCGAGCATCCCCGGCGTGGGGTGGTCGAAGACGAGGTTGGGCGGCAGCTTGCGCCCGGTGGTGTCGCGGAGCCGGTTGCGCAGTTCGATGGCGGTCAGGGAGTCGAAGCCGATCTCGAAGAGCCCCTGGTCGGCGTCGACCCGGTGCGTCGGGCTGTGGCCCAGGACGGCGGCCACCTGGGTCCGCACCAGGTCGAGCAGGACCTGCGCCTGTTCGGCGTCGGTCAGCCCGGCGAGCCGGTCGGGCAGGTCCCGGTGGTCGTCGCCCGCCGCGTGGGCCTGCTGCCTGCCCGCCCGGACCAGGCCGCGCAGCAGGTGAGGCACCGCACCGCCCGCGCGGACCTCGCGCAGGTCCAGCTTGGCGGGCACCAGTTGTGCCTGCCCGGAGGCCAGTGCGGCGTCGAACAGGTCCATGCCCTCGGCCGCCGTGATCGCCAGGAGCCCGCCGCGCCTGCTCATCCGGGTCCTGGTGAGGTCGTCGATGTCGGCCGCCATGCCGGTGGTCTGCTCCCACAGACCCCACGCCAGCGACAGGCCCGGCAGACCCGCAGCCCGCCGGTTGGCCATGAGCCCGTCCAGGAAGGCGTTCGCGGCGGCGTAGCTGCCACTGCCCGCGCCCATGAAAACCGCCGAGACCGACGAGTAGACGACGAACGCGTCCAGGTCCAGGCCACGGGTCAGCTCGTCGAGGTGGCGCACCGCGTCGACCTTCGGCGCGAAGACCCTGGCCAGCCGTTCCTCGGTCAGCGACCCGATCACACCGTCGTCGGTCACCCCGGCGGTGTGCACGACCCCGGTCAGGCGGTGCTCGGCGGGCACCGAGGCCAGCAGCGCCCCGGCCTGCGCGCGGTCGGACACGTCGCAGGCCACGACCGACACGTCCGCCCCGAGTCCGATCAGCTCGGCGACCAGCTCGTCCGCGCCCTCGGCCGCCGGACCCCGCCTGCTGGCCAGCACCAGGCGCCGCACACCGTGCCGGGTCACCAGGTGCCGGGCCACCAGCGCACCCAGCGACCCGGTGCCGCCGGTGACCAGGACCGTCCCGTTCGGACCGAAGACCGCGGGGGCGGCCTGCGCCCGGCCGGTGGCCCGGGTCAGCCGGGGCAGGAACAGGGTTCCACCGCGCACCGCGATCTGCGGTTCACCGCTGGCCAGCACCGGGCCCAGCGCGTGCTCCACCCCGGCGGGGTCGGTGTCCACCAGGACGATCCGGTCGGGGTTCTCGGCCTGGGCGGCGCGGACCAGGCCCCACACCGCCGCCGCGGCCGGGTCGGTCACCGCGCCGTCGCCCGCGGGCACCGCACCCCGGGTCAGGACCACCAGCCGCGACTCCTCCAGCCCGGTCCCGGCCAGCCAGCACTGCACGACCTCCAGCACCCGGGAGGTCAGCGCGAGGGCCGCGCCCGGCCCGTCGCCGCCGACGGCGTCGACGACCGCCAGCGCCGGGGCCGCCGCGCCGGTCTCGACGTCGTCAGCCAGGGTGGCCACGTCCTCGGCGGTGGCCACCGGCACCCACGTCGGCGCGTGCGCTCCCCGGGTCGCGGGCAGTTCGACCCAGTCCACCCGGAACAGCGAGTCGGCGCGGGCGGTGTCGGCGGCCGTCGCCAACTGCTCCGGGGTGACCGTGCGCCCCACCAGCGAGTCCATGGTCACGACCAGGCCGCCCGCCTCGTCCACCGCCTCCAGCGACAGCGCGCCCGGCTCGGGTGTGCCGACGCGCACCCGCAGCGCCGTGGCGCCCGCCGCGTGCAGCTCCAGCCCGTTCCACGCGAACGGCAGCCGCAGCTCCCCCGTGGCGCCGCTGTCAGCCGCCCTGGCCACGGCCACGGCGTTGAGCATGGTCGAGTGCAGGGCCGCGTCCAGCAGAGCCGGGTGCAGGCCGAACCTGGCCGCGTCCGCGCGCTGGTCCTCGGGCAGGGCGACCTCGGCGAAGACGTCGTCGCCGCGCCGCCACAGCGCGCGCACCCCCCGGAACGACGGGCCGTAGCCGTAGCCGCCCTCCGCGAGCACCGCGTAGCCGCTGCTGATGTCGACCGGCTCGGCGCCGGGCGGCGGCCAGGCGCCGAAGTCGAACCCGGGGCGGCGGCCCGCCGGGCGGGCCTCCGCCGACAGCACGCCGGTGGCGTGCCGCGTCCACGCGTCCTCCCGCTGGGAGTACACGTCCACCGTGCGCGCACCGGTCTCACCCGGCCCGCCCACCGCGACCTGCACCCGGACCCCGCCGCGTTCCGGGACGACCAGCGGTGCCTCGATCACCAGTTCCTCCAGCACCGGGCACCCGGCCTCGTCACCGGCGCGCACGGCCAGCTCCACCAGCCCGGTGCCCGGGACGATCACGACCCCGCTGACCGCGTGGTCGGCCAGCCAGGAGTGCGTGCGCAGCGACAACCGCGAGGTGAACACCAGGCCGTCGGAGTGCGGCAGCGGCACGACCGCGCCCAGCAGCGGGTGATCGGCCCCGGCCAGGCCCAGCGACGTCGCGTCGGTCGCCGCCGCGCCCGCGTGCAGCCAGTAGTGCCGGTGGTCGAAGGCGTACGTCGGGAGGTCGACCCGTTCGGCGGGAGCGGGTGGCAGCACCGCGCCCCAGTCCACGGCCACGCCCCGCGTGAACAGCTCGGCCAGGGAGGTCAGCAGCCGCCTCGGGCCGCCGTCGTCACGCCGCAGCGACCCGACCACCACGGCGTCGGTGTCGGCGGTGGCCTCGGTGATCGGCTGGACCAGCACCGGGTGGGCGCTGACCTCCAGGAACACCGCGTGCCCCTGCCCGAGCAGGTCCGCGACGGCGGGGCCGAACCGCACCTGTTCCCGCAGGTTGCGGTACCAGTAGCCGCCGTCGAGGACTCCGGCGTCGCGCACCCACCCACCGGTCACGGTGGAGAAGAACGGCACCTCCGGCACCCGCGCAGTGATCCCGGCCAACGCGTCAGCGAGCGTGTCGCGGATGTCCTCCACGTGCCGGGTGTGCGAGGCGTAGTCCACCGCGACCCGCCGCACCCGCACCCCGTCGCCGGACAACACCTCCAGCACCTCGTCCAGCGCCCGGGCATCGCCCGCGACGACCACCGACGTGGGGCTGTTGACGGCGGCCACCTCGACCCGCCCCGCCCACGGTTCCAGCCGCGCGGCGGCGTCGGCGGCGGCCAGCGCGACCGAGGCCATGCCACCGCGCCCGGACAGCGCCGAGGCGATGGCCCGGCTCCGCAAGGCCACCACCCGAGCCGAGTCCTCCAGCGTGAGCGCACCGGCCACGCACGCCGCCGCGATCTCGCCCTGGGAGTGGCCCAGCACCGCGTCGGGCACGACCCCGACCGAGGCCCACACCGCCGCCAGGCCCACCATCACGGCGAAGCTCGCGGGCTGCACCACGTCGACCCGGTCCACCAGCCCGGGGGCGGCCTCGCCGCGCAGCACGTCCACCAGCGACCAGTCCACCCACGGCCGCAACGCGTCCGCGCACTCCGCGATCCGCTCGGCGAACACCGGGGAGGAGTCCAGCAGGTCCCGGCCCATCCCCGTCCACTGCGCCCCCTGCCCGGGGAACACCCACACAACCTTGCCCGGCGCGGTCGCACTGCCCGCAACGACGCCCGCCGGAACCTCGCCGCGCGCCGCCGCGTCTAGAGCGGCCACCGCTTCCTCGTGTGAACCGGCGATCACCACCGCGCGGTGACCCAGCACGGCCCGGTCCGACACCAACGCCCGGGCCACACCGGCCAGTGGCACCTCGTCGTCGAGGAACGCCCCCAGTCGCCGGGCCTGCCCCGCCAAGGAGTCCGCACTCCGGGCGGACAGCACCAGCGGCACCACGTCCGACGCGAACGACGGCCGCTGCTGCGCTGCCGCAGGCGCTTCCTCCGGTGCTTCCTCGATGATCAGGTGCGCGTTGGTCCCGCTGATCCCGAACGACGACACCCCCGCCCGACGCGGGTGCCCGTTGCGCGGCCACTCCCGGGCCTCGGTCAGCAACTCCACCGCACCCGCAGACCAATCCACCTGCCTCGTCGGCTCGTCGACGTGCAGGGTGGGCGGCATGACGCGGTGCCGCAACGCCTGCACCACCTTGATCACACTCGCCACACCAGCCGCCGCCTGCGTGTGACCGATGTTCGACTTCAACGACCCCAACCACAACGGCTGCTCCCGGTCCCGACCGTAGGTGGCCAACAACGCCTGCGCCTCGATCGGGTCACCCAGCGCCGTCCCGGTCCCGTGACCTTCGACGACGTCCACTTCGGACGCTGTGAGTCCGGCACCGGCCAGGGCGCGGCGGATCACCCGCTGCTGCGACGGGCCATTCGGCGCGGTCAACCCATTGGACGCACCGTCCTGGTTCACCGCGCTCCCGCGCAGCACCGCCAACACCCGGTGACCGCGCTCCCGCGCCACTGACAGGCGCTCCAACACCACCAAACCGACGCCCTCGGCCCAGCCGGTGCCGTCCGCACCGTCCGCGTACGCCTTGCACCGCCCGTCCCCGGCGAGGCCCCGTTGCCGGGAGAACTCCACGAAGGAGGTGGGCGTCGCCATCACCGTCACCCCGCCCGCCAGCGCCATCGAGCACTCGCCCTGCCGCAACGCCTGCGCCGCCAAGTGCATCGCCACCAACGACGACGAACACGCCGTATCGATGGTCACCGCAGGACCCTCGAACCCGAACACGTACGACACCCGACCCGACGCCACACTCGACGCTGCGCCCGTGCTGGCGAAGCCCTCCAGCTCCGGTGCGTCCGCGCCCATCCCGTAGCCCTGGCTGGACACCCCGGCGAACACGCCGACGTCGGTGCCCCGCAACGCGGCCGGGTCCACCCCGGCGCCCTCCAGCGCCTCCCACGACGTCTCCAGCAACAACCGCTGCTGCGGGTCCATCGCCAGCGCCTCACGCGGTGAGATCCCGAAGAACCCGGCGTCGAACAGCCCCGCGCCGTGGACGAAACCGCCCTGGCTGGTGTACGACGTGCCGGGGTTGTCGGGGTCGGGGTCGAACAGGGCGTCGAGGTCCCAGCCCCGGTCGTCGGGGAACGGCGACATGCCGTCCCGCCCGTCGCGCACCATCCGCCACAGGTCCTCCGGTCCCGCCACACCGCCGGGGAGCCTGCACGCCATCCCCACGATCGCAATCGGTTCGGCGGGGTCGGCGACGGGCACCACGGGTGCCACGGGGGTGCCCGCCACCGTGTCACTGAGTTCGTCGCGCAGGTACCGGGCGAGGGCCTGCGGGTTCGGGTGGTCGAAGACCAGCGTCGCGGGCAGCTTCAAACCGGTGGCCTCGCGCAGCCGGTTGCGCAGTTCCACCGAGGTCAGCGAGTCGAAACCGGCCTCCTTGAACGCCGTGTCGGCCCGCACGCCGCCCGGTCCGGCGTGCCCGAGCACCGCCGCGACCTGGCCGCGCACCAGGTCCAGCAGCAGCGCCTCCCGCTCCGCCGGGGCGAGCCCGGCCAGCCTGCCGACCAGCCCGCCGTCGGCCGCCGCCCGCGCCTGCTGCCGCCCGGCCCGGACCAGACCGCGCAGCAGGTGCGGGACCACCCCGCCCGCACGCGCCCCGCGCAGGTCCAGCTTGATCGGCACCAGCAGGGCCTGACCGGACTCCACGGCGGCGTCGAACAGCTCCACGCCCTCCGCGGCCGTGATCGCCCGCACGCCGCCGCGGTTCGCCCGCGCCTGGTCGGCTTCGCCCAGGTGGGCAGTCATCCCGGCGTCCTGCTCCCAGAGCCCCCAGGCCAGCGACGACCCCGGCAGTCCCGCCGCCCGGCGGTTGGCCATGAGCCCGTCCAGGAACGCGTTCGCCGCCGCGTAGTTGCCCTGCCCCGCCGACCCGAACACCCCGGAGGCCGACGAGAACACCACGAACGCGTCGAGGTCCATGCCGCGGGTCAGCTCGTCGAGGTGGCGCACCGCGTCGACCTTGGGCGCGAACACCGTGGCCAGCCGTTCCTCGGTCAGCGCGCCGATCACGCCGTCGTCGAGCACCCCGGCCGTGTGCACGACACCGGTCAGGCGGTGCTCGGCCAGCAGGTCCGCCACCTGCTCCCGGTCGGAGACGTCGCAGGCCACCACGGACACCTCCGCGCCCCGCGCGGTCAGCTCGGCGACCAGGTCCTCCGCTCCCCCGGCGGCGCGACCGCGCCTGCTGGCCAGCACCAGGCGCCGCACGCCGTGCCGGGTCACCAGGTGCCGGGCCACCAGCGCACCCAGCGAGCCGGTGCCGCCGGTGATGAGGACCGCGCCCCCCGGGGTGAAGACCGCCGGGGCGGCCGGGTCCCGGTCGGTGGTGCGCGCGAGCCGGGGAGCCGACAACGTGGTGCCGCGCACGGCGACCTGGGGTTCGCCGGAGGCCAGCACCGCCCCCAGCACCGCCTCCGCGCCGGTCTCCGTGGCGGGGTCGAGGTCCAGCAGGACGATCCGGTCCGGGTTCTCCACCTGGGCGACGCGCACCAGCCCCCACACCGCAGCCGCCGCCGGGTCGGTCACGGCGCCGTCGCCAGCGGGCACCGCGCCCCGGGTCACCACCACCAGCCGCGATTCGTCGAACTCGGCGGGCCACGCCTGGACGACGCCCAGCACGCGGGAGGTCACGGCGAGCGCGGTGTCCTCGCCGGTGGCCTCGACGAGAACGGCGGGCGGGACCGCGTCCCCGGTCAGGGCCGCCACGTCGTCAGCCGTCCGGACCGCCACCCACGACGGCGACGGCACGCCCTGGGCCGGGGGCAGATCGGTCCACTCCACTTGGAACAACAAGTCACGGGTTGCGCTGACCGCGGCGCCCAACTGTTCGGCGGCCACCGGGCGGGACACCAGCGAGTCCAGCGTCACCACCAGGCCGCCGGTCTCGTCCGCGGCCTGCAACGACACGGCGTCGGGTCCACCGGGCGCGAGGCGGACCCGCAGCGCCGACGCGCCCGCGGCGTGCAGGGCCAGGCCGTTCCAGGCGAACGGCAGCACCGGCCGCCCGGGTTCCGCCGCCCGCGACGACACGGCGTCGACCATGCCCGCGTGCAGCGCCGCGTCCAGCAGGGCGGGGTGCAGGCCGAACCGGGCCGCGTCGTCCCGGCGCCCCTCGGGCAGGGCGACCTCGGCGAAGACCTCGTCGCCGCGCCGCCACACCGCCCGCAGGCCCCGGAACGCCGGGCCGTACGCGTAGCCGCGCTCGACCAGCCCGCCGTAGAAGTCGCCGACCTCGACGTGCCGCGCGCCCGGCGGCGGCCAAGCGGTGAAGTCGAACCCGCTGGCACCACCGGGTTCGGCCGACAGCAGCCCGGCGCAGTGCCGCGTCCAGGCGTCCCCGGTGTCCTCGCGCAGCGAGTACACCTCCACCGTGCGCGCGCCGCCCTCCCCCGGCCCACCCACCGCGACCTGCACCCGCACCCCGCCGTGCTCGGGCACCACCAGCGGCGCCTCGATCACCAGCTCCTCCAGCACCGGGCACCCGGCCTCGTCACCGGCGCGCACCGCCAGCTCCACCAGCCCGGTGCCCGGGACGATCACCACACCGCCCACGGCGTGATCAGCCAGCCAGGGGTGTGTGCGCAACGACAACCGCGAGGTGAACACCAGCCCGTCGGACTGCGGCATGGGCACCACCGCACCCAGCAGCGGGTGGTCGGCCGCCGACTGCCCCAGCGACGCCGCGTCCGTGGCCGACCCGCTCGGCTGCAACCAGTAGTGCCGGTGGTCGAAGGCGTACGTCGGCAGGTCCACCCACCCGCGCCGGGTCGCCTCCGGCAGCACCGCGTTCCAGTCGACGGCCACGCCGCGCACGAACAGTTCGGCCACCGCGGTCAGCAGTGACCGCTCCTCCGGGCGGCCGTCGCGCAGGGCCGCGACGCAGGTCGCCCCGGTGGCCGTCTCCTCGACGACACCGGTCAGGGCCGCGCCCGGCCCCAGCTCCACGAACAGCGCGCCGCCCAGGTCCACCGCGGCCTCGATGCCCTCGGCGAACCGCACCGGCCGCCGCACGTGCTCGGCCCAGTACCCGGGGTCGGCGAGCTGACCGGGCTCGGCGACCCGCCCGGTGACGTTCGAGAGCACCGGGATCACCGGTGTCCGCCACACCACCCCGGCCAGCTCGGCAGCGAACTCGGCGAGCACCGGCTCCATCCGCGACGAGTGGAACGCGTGGGACACCGCCAGTCGCTTCGCCTTGTGCCCCCGCTCCCGCAGCCGGTCGGCCACCGCGAGGACGGCGTCCCGCTCACCGGAGAGCACCACCGAGGCCGGGCCGTTGACCGCCGCGAGTTCCACACCCCCACCCAGCAGCCCGGCGACCTCGCTCGCACCGGCGGCCACCGCGACCATCGCCCCGCCCGCGGGCAACACCTGCATCAGCCTGCCCCGGGCCGCGACCAGCCGCGCCGCGTCCGGCAGCGACAGCACCCCGGCCACGTGCGCGGCGGTGACCTCGCCGATCGAGTGCCCGATCACCGCGTCCGGCCGCACCCCCCAGGACTCCACCAGCCGGACCAGGGCGCACTCGACCGCGAACAGCCCCGCCTGCGTGAACACCGTCTGCCCCAGGAGTTCCGCCGCGCACGCCACCCGACCCAGGACCACGTCCCGCACCGGGTGGTCGACCCACCCGGCCAGGCACGCGTCCAGCCGCGCGCACACCTCGTCCAACGCCCGGGCGAACAGCGGGTACCGCTCGTACAGCTCCCGCCCCATCCCGACCCGCTGCGAGCCCTGCCCGGGGAAGACCCACACGACCTTGCCCGGCCCACCCGAACCGGCCGCGCTGCCCACCACCACACCGGTCGCGCCCTCACCGCGCGCCAGCGCGCCCAGCCCGGCCAGGGCTTCCCCATCGGAGCCCGCCAGCACCACGGCGCGCTCACCCAGCACGGCCCGGTTCGCCTGCAGTGCGCGGGCAACCGCCGTCAGCGACGCCCCGCCCGACTCCAGGTGTGACGCCAGCCGCCCGGCCTGGCCCGTCAGGGAACCGGTGCTGCGCGCCGACACCACCAGCGGCAGCACACCCGGGGGTTCCGCCTCCTCCGCGACGGGCTCGGCTTCGTCGGCGGGGGCCTCTTCGAGGATCAGGTGCGCGTTGGTACCGCTGATCCCGAACGACGACACCCCGGCCCGACGCGGCCGACCGTCACGCGGCCACTCCCGGGCCTCTGCCAACAACTCGACCGCACCCGCAGACCAGTCCACCTCGGTGGTGGGTTGCCGCACGTGCAGCGTCGGTGGCATGACGCCGTGCCGCAACGCCTGCACCACCTTGATCACACTGCCCACACCCGCCGCCGACTGCGTGTGACCGATGTTCGACTTCAACGACCCCAACCACAACGGCCGATCCGGGTCACGCCCCTGCCCGTAAGTGGCCAGCAACGCCTGCGCCTCGATCGGATCACCCAGCGCGGTCCCGGTCCCGTGGGCCTCCACCATGTCGACGTCGGACGGGACCAACCCCGCACTGGCCAGAGCCTTGCGGATCACCCGCTGCTGCGACGGCCCGTTCGGCGCCGTCAACCCATTGGACGCACCGTCCTGGTTCACCGCGCTCCCGCGCAGCACCGCCAACACCCGATGACCGCGCTCCCGCGCCACCGACAACCGCTCCAACACCACCACGCCGACACCCTCGGACAGCACCATCCCGTCCGCGCCGTCCGAGAACGCCTTGCACCGCCCGTCCGGGGCCATACCCCGCTGGCGGGAGAACCCCACGAACGTGCCCGGGGTCGCCATCACCATCGCGCCACCCGCGAGCGCCATCGAACACTCACCCTGCCGCAACGACTGCGCCGCCAGGTGGATGGCCACCAACGACGACGAACACGCCGTGTCCACCGTGACCGCCGGACCCTCGAACCCGAACACGTACGACACCCGGCCCGACGCCACGCTCGGCGCCACCCCCGTGCCGGTGAAGCTCTCCAGCTCGGGTGCGACCCCACCGGCACCGGAGCCGTAGCCCTGGCTGCACACCCCGACGAACACCCCGACGTCGCTGCCCTTCAACGACACCGGGTCGACCCCGGCGCCCTCCAGCGCCTCCCACGACGTCTCCAGCAACAACCGCTGCTGCGGGTCCGTCGCCAACGCCTCGCGCGGGGAGATACCGAAGAACCCGGCGTCGAACAGCCCCGCACCCCGCAGGAAGCCGCCCCGGTCGCTGTAGGAGGTGCCGACCCGGTCGGGGTCCGGGTCGAACAGGCCGTCCAGGTCCCACCCCCGGTCCTCGGGGAACCCGGAGATGGCGTCCACCCGGTCGGCGACCAGCTCCCACAGGTCGTCGGCCGAGGACACCCCGCCCGGGTAGCGGCACGCCGTGGCGACGATGGCGATCGGTTCGTCGGCGTGCCGGGAACCCTGCTTGCGGAGGGTGTGCAGCTCGGTCGTGACGCGCTTGAGGTACTTGAGGAGCTTCTCGTCCGTGGCCATTCTTCAGTCCTCACGAGGGGTTGACGGGTGCCGCACGGCCTCGAACCGGGTCAGGCGAAACCGAACTCGTCGTCGATGAAGTCGAGGACCTCGTCGGCCGACGCGGTCTCCAGCCGGTCCTCCAGCGCGTCGGCGCCCGCCGGGTCGACTCCGTGGCACCTGGCCAGCAGCCCTTGCAGGCGCAGCGCGAGACCGGACCGCGTGGACTCGTCGAGGTCCAGACCGCTGATCAGCGATTCGACGTCTTCGATCTTCGCGTGCACCCGGGAGAGCGCGTCGTCGCCCGCACCGAGCCCGTCGAGCAGGTGGCGGGTGAGCACCAGTGGGTTCGGGTGGTCGAACACCAGCGTCGCGGGCAGTTTCAGCCCGGTGGCTTCCCGCAGTCGGTTGCGCAGCTCCACCGAGGTCAGCGAGTCGAAACCGGCATCTTTGAACGCCGTGTCCGCCCGGACCGCCTCCGGTCCGGAGTGGCCCAGCACGAGCGCGACCTGGGTGCGGACCAGGTTCAGCAGCAGCGCCTCCTGCTCCGCCGCGCCGAGCCCGGCGAGCTGCCCGATCAGCCCGCCGTCCCCACCGGGGGCCGTCCGCGCGAGCTGCCGCCCGGCCCGGACGAGACCGCGCAGCAGGTGCGGCACCCCGCCACCGGCCGCCGCGGCGGCGCGCACAGCCCGAAGGTCCAGCTTGACCGGCACCAGGAGCGCCTGCCCGGAGCGCACGGCGGCGTCGAACAGGTCCATGCCCTCGGCGGGTGTGAGCGCCACGACCCCGTCGCGGCCCGCCCGCCTGCTCATCCGCGCCTGGTCGGCGTCGCTGAGGTGGGTGGTCATGTTGGTGGCGTGCTGCCAGGTCCCCCAGGCCAGCGACAGCCCCGGCAGGCCCGCCGCCCGGCGGTTCGCCATCAGCCCGTCCAGGTAGGCGTTGGCCGCCGCGTAGCCGCTGCTGCCCGCGCCCATGAAGATCGACGACGCGGAGGAGTAGACGACGAACGCGTCCAAGTCCAGGTTCCGGGTCAGCTCGTCGAGGTGGCGCACCGCGTCGACCTTGGGCGCGAACACCGCCGCCAGCCGGTCCGGGGTGAGCGTTCCGATCAGGCCCGCCTCGAACACGCCCGCCGTGTGCACCACCCCGGTGAACCGGTGCTCGGCGAGCAGGCCCGCCACCTGGTCCCGGTCGGAGACGTCGCAGGCCACCACCGACACCTCCGCTCCCCGCTCGGTGAGGTCGGCGACCAACTCGCCCACACCATCGGCATCCGGTCCGCGCCGACTGGCCAGCACCAGGCGCCGCACCCCGTGCCGGGTCACCAGGTGCTCGGCGACCAGGGCACCCAAGGACCCCGCGCCCGAGACCAGCACCGTCCCGTCCCCGAACCCGGCGGAAACGTCCGAGGCGGCGCCGGCAGCACGAGCGAGCCTTGGGACGGACAAACCGGTTCCCCGCACCGCGAGCTGCGGCTCCGCGCAGGCCACCACCGCACCCAGCACCGGCTCGACACCGCCGTCGGGGTCGAGGTCCAGCAGGACGATCCGGTCCGGGTTCTCGGCCTGGGCCGCCCGCACCAGACCCCACACGGCAGCGGCGGCCGGGTCGGTCACCACACCGTTCCCGGCGGGCACCGCACCCCGGGTCACCACCACCAGCCGCGACTCGTCCAGGCCCGCCTCGACCAGCCACGCCTGCACGACCGCCAGCACCCGGGAGGTCAGCGCCAGTGCGGCGTTCTCACCGACCGCTTCCAGGACCGCCACCGCGGGCACACCGGTCAGGGCCACCACGTCGTCGGCGGTGGTCACCGGCACCCACGACGGCGACGGTGCTCCCTGAACCGCGGGCAGCTCGGTCCACTCCACCTCGAACAGCGAGTCGCGGCCGTGGTCCGGCGAGTCCAGTTGTCCGGCGGACACCGGGCGGGACACCAGCGAGTCCATCGTCAGGACCAGGCCGCCGGTCCGGTCGGCGGCCTGGACCGAGAGCGCGTCCGGGCCGCTCGGCGCGACCCGCACCCGCAGCGCGGCGGCGCCCGCCGCGTGCAGCGTGACCCCGTTCCAGGCGAACGCCAGCACCGGCGGGCCAGGGTCTTCCGCCGCCGTGGCCTCGGCGGCGGCGAACATCCCGGTTTGCAGGGCCGCGTCGAGCAGCGCCGGGTGCAGGCCGAACCGGTCGGCTTCCCCGCGCTGGTCCTCGGGCAGGGCGACCTCGGCGAACAGTTCCCCGCCGCGCCGCCACACCGCCCGCACCCCCCGGAACGTGGGCCCGTAGGCGAACCCACGCTCGGCCAGGTCTTCGTAGAAGTCGGCTGCGTCCAGGTCCACCGCCTGGGCGCCGTGCGGTGGCCAGGCGGTGAAGTCGAACCCGGTGCCGCCGGGTGTCACCGTGAGCAGGCCGGTGGCATGCCGGGTCCACGCGTCGACGTCGTCCTCGCGCTCGGAGTACACGTCCACGGTGCGCGAGCCGTTCTCCCCCGGCCCGCTGACCGCGACCTGCACCCGGACGCCACCGTGCTCGGGCAGCACCAGTGGCGACTCGATCACCAGTTCCTCCAGCACCGGGCACCCGGCCTCGTCACCGGCGCGCACCGCCAGCTCCACCAGCCCGGTGCCGGGGAAGAGCGCCACACCGCCCACCGAGTGGTCGGCCAGCCAGGGGTGCGACCGCAGCGACAGCCGCGAGGTGAACACCAGCCCATCGGATCGCGGCAACCGCACGACGGCGCCCAGCAGCGGATGGTCGGCCGCCGCCTGCCCCAGCGACGCCGCATCCGTCGCCTGCTCGGACGCCTGGAGCCAGTAGTGCCGGTGGTCGAACGCGTAGGTCGGCAGGTCCACCCGGGCCGACGCCGCGCCCGCGGGCAGCACCGGCGCCCAGTCCACCGCGACACCGCGCACGAACAGCTCGGCCATCGAGGTCAGCAGCCGCCGCAGGCCGCCGTCGTCGCGCCGCAGTGTCCCGGTGGCCACCGCGTCGGTGCCGGTGCCGTCGACGATCTCGGCGATGGGCTGCACCAGCACCGGGTGCGCGCTGACCTCCACGAACACCCCGTGCCCCTGCTCCAGCAGCTCCGCCACCGCCGGGCCGAACCGCACCTGGTTCCGCAGGTTGCGGTACCAGTAGTCGCCATCCAGCACCCCGGCGTCCCGCACCCACCCACCGGTCACCGTGGAGAAGAAGGGAACCGCCGGGGCCTGCGCGGTAATCCCGCCCAGCGCCTCGGCGAGGGTGTCCCGGATGTCCTCCACGTGCCGGGTGTGCGAGGCGTAGTCCACCGCCACCCGCCGCACCCGGACACCCTGGCCGTCCAGCGCCTGGAGTGCCTCGTCCAGCGCTTCGGCGTTCCCGGCGACCACCACCGACGACGGCCCGTTGACCGCCGCCACCTCCACCCGACCCGCCCACGGCGCCAACCGCGTGACCGCGTCGCCCTCCCCCAGCGCGACCGACGCCATACCACCGCGCCCGGCCAGCTTCGCGGCAATGGCCTGACTCCGCAGCGCCACCACCCGCACCGCGTCCTCAAGCGACAGCGCCCCCGCCACGCAGGCCGCCGCGATCTCCCCCTGCGAATGCCCCACCACCACGTCCGGCGCAACCCCCACCGACGACCACACCGCAGCAAGACCCACCATCACCGCAAAACTCGCGGGCTGCACCACATCCACCCGTTCCAGCAGCCCGGGGGCGCCCTCACCCCGCAGCACATCCTCCAAAGACCAATCCACCCACCGCCCCAACTCCGCCGCACACTCACCGATCCGCTCCGCGAACACCGGCGAGGACTCCAACAACTCCCGGCCCATCCCCACCCACTGCGTCCCCTGCCCCGGGAACACCCACACCACCTTCCCCAGCGCACCCGCGCTACCGGTCACCACACCGGACGCACCCTCACCGCGCGCCAGCGCACCAAGCCCGGCCACCGCTTCCTCGACCGAGCCCGCCACCACCACAGCCCGCTCGTCCAACACCGCCCGACCCGAGACCAACCCCCCAGCCACGCTCGCGGGCGACACCCCAGCCGACCCCAGGTACGACGCCAGCCGCCCGGCCTGCCCCACCAGCGATCCCGCGCTCCGCGCCGACACCACCAACGGCACCACACCGGCAACTCCCACTTCGAGGGCCGGATCCGCCTCCTCGGGTGCTTCCTCGATGATCAGGTGCGCGTTGGTACCGCTGATCCCGAACGACGACACCCCCGCCCGACGCGGCCGACCGTCACGCGGCCACTCCCGGGCCTCTGCCAACAACTCGACCGCACCCGCAGACCAGTCCACCTGGGTGGTGGGCTCCTGCGCGTGCAGCGTCGGTGGCATGACGCCGTGCCGCAACGCCTGCACCACCTTGATCACACTGCCCACACCCGCCGCCGACTGCGTGTGACCGATGTTCGACTTCAACGACCCCAACCACAACGGCTTCCCAGGCTCGCGCCCCTGCCCGTAAGTGGCCAACAACGCCTGCGCCTCGATCGGATCACCCAACGCGGTCCCCGTGCCGTGCCCCTCCACCATGTCCACATCGGACGATGAAAGCCCGGCAGCGGCCAGCGCCCCCCGGATCACCCGCTGCTGCGACGGACCATTCGGCGCCGTCAAGCCGTTCGACGCACCATCCTGGTTCACCGCACTGGCCCGCAACACCGCCAACACCCGATGACCGCGCTCCCGGGCCACCGACAACCGCTCCAGCACCACCACGCCGACCCCTTCGGACAACCCCATGCCGTCCGCGCCGTCCGAGAACGCCTTGCACCGCCCGTCCTCGGCCAACCCCCGCTGCCGGGAGAACGACCGGAAGGAGCCGGGGGTCGCCATGACCATCGCCCCGCCCGCCAGCGCCATCGAGCAGTCGCCGTGCCGCAACGCCTGCGCCGCCAGGTGGATGGCCACCAGCGACGACGAGCACGCCGTGTCGACGGTGACCGCCGGGCCCTCGAAGCCGAACGCGTAGGCCACCCGGCCCGACGCCACGCAGGGCGCCGCCCCCGTGCCCGCGAAGCCCTCCGACTCCGGGGTGACCACCCCGGCGCCCGCCCCGTAGCCCTGGCCCGCCACGCCGGTGAACACGCCGACGTCGGTGCCCTTCACCGAGACCGGGTCGATGCCCGCCCGTTCGACCGCCTCCCAGGACGTCTCCAGCAGCAACCGCTGCTGCGGGTCCATGGCCATGGCCTCGCGCGGGGAGATCCCGAAGAACCCGGCGTCGAACAGCCCCGCTCCCTGGAGGAAACCGCCCCGGCTGGTGTACGAGGTGCCCGCGCGGTCGGGGTCCGGGTCGAAGAAGCCGTCCAGGTCCCAGCCCCGGTCCTCGGGGAACCCGGCGATGGCGTCGCCCCCGGAGACCACCAGGTCCCACAGGTCGTCGGGCGAGGACACCCCGCCCGGGTACCGGCACGCCGCGGAGACGATGGCGATCGGCTCCCGCGCCCGGTCCTCGACCTCGCGCAGCCTGCCTCGGGCGTCGCGGGCGTCGGCGATGGCCCTCCTGAGGTAGTCGCGGAGTTGTACCTCGTCAGCCACTGGACTCAGCTCCCGGAAGGTGTGCGTCGTGGGTGGGGGTTCCGCACCGGTGGTGCGGGGCGGTGTCAGCCGAAGCGGTCGACGAGTGCGAACAGCTCCTCGTCGCTGGCGGTGTCGAGGTCGGCGGCCGGGCCGGGGTCGTTCGTGGCCTCGGCCGCCGCCAGCAGTTCGCGCAGCCGCTCGGTGATCCGGCCGCGGGCCTGCTCGTCGGCGGCGGTGGCCTCGATGGCCGCCTCCAGACCGGCGAGACCGGCCAGCACCGGATCGGCGGGGGTGACCTCGTCGACGGCGAGTTCGTCGCGCAGGTACCGGGCGAGGACCAGTGGGTTGGGGTGGTCGAACACCAGCGTCGCGGGCAGTTTCAGCCCGGTGGCCTCGCGCAGCCGGTTGCGCAGCTCCACCGAGGTCAGCGAGTCGAAACCGGCGTCCTTGAACGCCGCGTCCGCCCGGACCACAGCGGGACCGGCGTACCCGAGCACGACCGCGACCTGGGCGCGGACCAGGTCGAGGAGCACGGCCTCCTGCTCCGCGACGGCGAGCCCGGCCAGCCGACGGGTCAGCCCGCCGTCCCCGCCGGAGGCCGCACGGGCCGCCTGCCTGCCCACCCGGACCAGGCCGCGCAGCAGGTGCGGCACCCCGCCCCCGGTCGCGGCGTCGGTCCGCACCTCCCGCAGGTCCAGCCTGACCGGCACCAGCAGCGCCTGTCCGGAGCGCACGGCGGCGTCGAACAACCCCATCCCCTCCGCCGTCCCCAGCGGCTGGACTCCCCCGCGCCCCTCGCGCCGGGTCATCCGGGTCCGGGTGAGGTCGTCGACGGTGTCCGCCATGCCGGTGGCCTGCTGCCACGGCCCCCAGGCCAGCGACAGCCCCGGCAGACCTGCCGCCCGCCGGTTCGCCATCAACCCGTCCAGGAAGGCGTTCGCCGCCGCGTAGCCGCCGCTGCCCGCGCCCAGGAAGATCGACGACGCCGACGAGTAGACGACGAACGCGTCCAGGTCCAGGCCACGGGTCAGCTCGTCGAGGTGGCGCACCGCGTCCACCTTCGGCCCGAACACCGTGGCCAGCCGCTCCGGCGTCAGCGTCCCGATCACCCCGGCGTCGAACACGCCCGCCGTGTGCACCACCCCGGTCAGCCGGTGCTCGGCGAGCAGGCCCGCCACCTGGTCCCGGTCGGAGACGTCGCAGGCCACCACCAACACCTCCGCACCCCGCTCGGTGAGGTCGGCGACCAACTCGCCCACACCATCGGCATCCGGTCCGCGTCGACTGGCCAACACCAAGCGCCGCACCCCGTGCCAAGTCACCAGGTGCCGGGCTACCAGACCGCCCAGCGACCCCGCGCCCGACACCAGCACCGTCCCGTCCCCGAACCCGGCGGAAACGTCCGAGGCGGCGCAGGCAGCACGAGCGAGCCTCGGGACGGACAACCCGGTTCCCCGCACCGCGAGCTGCGGCTCCTCGCTGGCCAACACCGCACCCAACACCGACTCCAGCTCACCTGTGCCGGGGTCGAGGTCCAGCAGGACGATCCGGTCCGGGTTTTCGGTCTGGGCGGCCCGCACCAAGCCCCACACGGCAGCGGCGGCCGGGTCGCTCACCACGCCGTCGCCTGCGGGCACCGCGCCCCGGGTCAGGACCACCAGCCGCGACTCCGCCAGCCCCTCGCCGACGAGCCACGCCTGCACGACCGCCAGCACCCGCGAGGTCAGCGCCAACGCCGACCCCTCACCGACCGCCTCCAGGACCGCCACCGCAGGCACACCGGTCAGGCCCACCACATCCTCAGCGGTATCCACCGCCACCCACGACGGCGAAGACACCCCCGGGGCCGGGGACAGCTCGATCCAGTCCACCCGGAACAGCGAGTCGACGACCGCCGTGTCCAGTTGTTCGGCGGTCACCGCCCGCAGCACCAGCGAGTCCATCGTCAGGACCGGGCCGCCGGTCTGGTCGGCGGCCTGGATCGACAGCGCGTCCGGCCCGGACGGTGCGACCCGCACCCGCAGCGCCGAGGCGCCCACGGCGTGCAGCACCAGCCCGTTCCAGGCGAACGGCATCACCGACTGCCCGGGTTGCCCGCTCGCCGCGGCGGCGACCGTCCCGGTTTGCAGGGCCGCGTCCAGCAGCGCGGGGTGCAGGCCGAACGCGGCGGCGTCCTCCTTGTGCTCCTCGGGCAGGGCGACTTCCGCGAAGACCTCCGCGCCGCGCTGCCACACCGCGCGCACCCCCTGGAAGGCGGGCCCGTAGCCGTAACCGCGTTCGGCCAGGTCGGTGTAGAAGTCGCCGACCTCGACCCGCTGGGCACCCGGCGGCGGCCACGCGGTGAAGTCGAACCCGGTACCGGTGCTCGGTGTCGCCGACAGCACCCCGGTGGCGTGCCGCGCCCACACGTCGGCGCCGTCCTCGCGCAGCGAGTACACCTCCACCGGGCGCGTCCCGCGCTCACCGGGCCCGCCCACCGCGACCTGCACGCGGATCGCGCCGTGCTCGGGCACCACCAGCGGCGCCTCGGTCACCAGTTCCTCCAGCACCGGGCACCCGACCTCGGTCCCGGCCCGCACCGCGCACTCGACCAGCCCGGTGCCGGGGAAGAGCACCACCCCGCCGATCGCGTGGTCGGCCAGCCACGGGTGCGACCGCAGCGACAGCCGCGAGGTGAACACCAACCCGTCCGACTGCGGCAACGGCACCACCGCGCTCAGCAACGGGTGCTCCACCGCCGATTGCCCCAGCGTCGCCGCGTCGGTGCCCGACTCGGCCGCGTGGAGCCAGTAGTGCCGGTGGTCGAAGGCGTAGGTCGGCAGGTCCACCCACCCGGTCGCCTGCGGCAGCACGCCGCCCCAGTCCACGGGGACGCCGTGGACGAACAGTTCTGCCATCGAGGTCAGCAGCCGCCGCGGACCACCGTCCGCCCGCCTCAGCGACCCGGCCACCACCACCTCGGCCTCGGTGTTGTCGACGACCTCGCTGATGGGCTGCACCAAGACCGGGTGCGCGCTCACCTCGACGAACACCCGGTGCCCCTGCCCGAGCAGGTCCGCCACGGCGGACCCGAACCGCACCTGGTCGCGGAGGTTCCGGTACCAGTACCCGCCATCGAGCACCCCGGCGTCCCGCACCCACCCACCGGTCACCGTCGAGAAGAACGGCACCGCCGGGGCCTGCGCGGAAACCCCCGCCAGGGCCTCGGCCAACGCGCCCTGGATGTCCTCCACGTGCCGGGTGTGCGAGGCGTAGTCCACCGCCACCCGCCGCACCCGAACGCCCGCGTCGAACAGCACCTCCAGCGCTTCGTCCAACGCCCGCGCGTCCCCGGCGATCACCACCGACGACGGCCCGTTGACCGCCGCCACCTCCACCCGGCCCGCCCACGGCGCCAACCGCGCCACCACCTCGACCTCGGCCAACGCGACGGACGCCATCCCGCCGCGCCCGGACAACTCAGCCGCAATGGCCTGGCTGCGCAACGCCACCACCCGCGCCGCATCCGCCAACGACAGCGCACCCGCCACGCAGGCCGCCGCGATCTCCCCCTGGGAGTGCCCCACCACCGCATCCGGCACAACCCCCACCGACGACCACACCGCAGCAAGCCCCACCATCACCGCGAAGCAGGCAGGTTGCAGCACGTCCACCCGATCCATCAACTCAAGGTCGGCATCGCCACGCAGCACCTCCACCAGCGACCAGCCCACCCACGGCTCCAACGCCACCGCGCACTCGGCAACCCGCTGTGCGAACACCGGCGAGAACTCCAGCAGCTCCCGGCCCATGCCGACCCACTGCGTCCCCTGCCCCGGGAACACCCACACCACCTTCCCCAGCGCACCCGCGCTACCGGTCACCACACCGGCCGCGTCCTCACCACGCGCCAGCGCACCAAGCCCGGCCAGTGCCTCCGCAGCCGAGCCCGCCACCACCACAGCGCGCTCGTCCAACACCGCCCGACCGGTCACCAGCGCCCCGGCCACCACCGCGAGCGGCACCCCCGCCTCCCCGATGAACGCGGCCAGCCGATCGGCCTGACCGGCCAGGGAACCGGTGCCGCGCGCCGACACCACCAGGGGCACCACGTCCGAGGACCCCACCTCGACAGCGGGTACCGGTTCCTCGGGCGCCTCTTCGATGATCAGGTGCGCGTTGGTCCCACTGATCCCGAACGACGACACCCCCGCCCGGCGCGGCCGACCGTCGCGCGGCCACTCCCGCGCCTCGGTCAGCAGTTCCACCGCACCCTCGGACCAGTCCACGGCGGTGCTGGGCTCGTCCACGTGCAGGGTGGGCGGCATGACGCGGTGCCGCAACGCCTGCACCACCTTGATCACACTGGCCACACCCGCCGCCGACTGGGCGTGCCCGATGTTCGACTTGAGCGACCCCAACCACAACGGCTGCTCCCGGCCCTGCCCGTAGGTCGCCAGCAACGCCTGCGCCTCGATCGGATCGCCGAGAGACGTCCCCGTGCCGTGCCCCTCCACCATGTCCACATCGGACGGCGAAAGCCCGGCACTCGCCAAAGCCCCACGGATCACCCGCTGCTGCGACGGCCCGTTCGGCGCGGTCAACCCGTTCGACGCACCATCCTGGTTCACCGCACTGGCCCGCAACACCGCCAACACCCGGTGACCGCGCTCCCGCGCCACCGACAGCCGTTCCAGGACAACCAGGCTGACGCCCTCGGACAACCCCATGCCGTCCGCGCCGTCCGCGAACGCCTTGCACCGCCCGTCCGCGGCCAGCCCGCGCTGCCGGGAGAACCCGACGAACGAGTTGGGCGACGCCATCACCATCGCCCCGCCCGCCAGCGCCATCGAGCACTCGCCCTGCCGCAACGACTGCGCCGCCAAGTGCATCGCCACCAACGACGACGAACACGCCGTATCGATGGTCACCGCAGGACCCTCGAACCCGAACACGTACGACACCCGACCCGACGCCACACTCGATGCCACGCCGGTGCCCGCGAAGCTCTGCATCTCCGGGCCGACCACACCATCCCCGTACCCCTGGCCGGACACCCCGGCGAACACGCCGACATCGGTGCCCTTCAACGACACCGGGTCGATGCCCGCGCTCTCGAACGCCTCCCAGGACGCCTCCAGCAACAGCCGCTGCTGCGGGTCCATCGCCAGCGCCTCACGCGGGGAGATCCCGAAGAACCCCGCGTCGAACAGGCCCGCTCCGCGCAGGAACCCGCCCTGGCTGACGTAGGAGGTGCCCGAGCGGTCCGGGTCCGGGTCGAACAGGGACGCCAGGTCCCAGCCCCGGTCGGTGGGGAACCCCGACACCGCGTCCCGGCCCTCGGACACCAACCGCCACAGGTCCCCGGGCCCGGCCACCCCACCCGGCAACCGGCACGCCATGCCCACGATGGCGATCGGCTCGCGGGAGGCGCCGAGGAGTTGCCGGTTCCGCTTCTTCAGCGCGCCGACCTCTTCCAGCGACTTCCGCAGCGCCTCGACGACCTTCTCATACGACGCACTCACCACACGCCCCAATCACTCGGTACCGGATGCCGGATCTACTCGCCGCCGAACGCCAGTTCCACGAGGTCGTCCACGTCCAACTCGGCGATGGCCGGTTCGTCGGCGGCCTCGTCGACCGCGCCGGCGCCCGACCCGCCCAGGGCGGCCAGCTTGACCAGGGCGTCCATCAGCCCCGCCTCGCGGAACCTGGCCAGCGGGACCGACGCGAGCGCGTCCCGCAGCCGCGCCTCGTCCACGTCGACCGCGCCGCCGCCCGGCAGCAGTTCCGCCCGCAGGTGTCGGGCGAGCACCAGCGGGGTCGGGTGGTCGAACACCAGCGTCGCGGGCAACTTCAACCCGGTGGCTTCCCGCAGCCGGTTGCGCAGCTCGACCGAGGTCAGCGAGTCGAAACCGGCGTCCTTGAACGCCGTGTCCGCCCGCACCGCCTCCGGCCCCGAGTGCCCGAGCACGACCGCGACCTGGGCGCGGACCACGTCCAGGAGCAGCGCTTCCTGCTCGGCCGGGGCGAACCCGGCCAGCCGGTGCGCCAGCCCGCCGTTCCCGGCGGAGGCCGCCAGCGCCACCTGACCCGCCAGGAGGTGGTGCAGGTGGCGGGCGACGGCCAGCGGGGTCGGGTGGTCGAAGACCAGGGTGGCGGGCAGCTTCGTCCCGGTGGCCTCCCGCAGCCGGTTGCGCAGCTCCACCGAGGTCAGCGAGTCGAAACCGGCGTCCTTGAACGCCGTGTCCGCCCGCACCGCCTCCGGTCCGGAATGCCCGAGCACAGCCGCGGTCTGACCGCGGACCAGGTCGACGAGCAGCGCCTCCTGGTCGGCCGGGGTGAGCCCGGCGAGGTTGCGCACCAGGGCGTTGTCCGCCACGGCCACCGCCCGTGCCTGCTGCCTGCCCGCCCGGACCAGTCCGCGCAGCAGGGGCGGCACCGGGCCGCCGCCCGCCCGCAGCGCCGCCAGGTCCAGCTTGATCGGCACCAGCAGCGCCTCGTCCAGGCGCAGGCCGACGTCGAACATGGCCAGGCCCTCGGCCTGCGTCAGCTCCAGGACGCCACCGCGGCTCGCCCGGGCGTGGTCCACGGTGCTGAGGTGGGTGGCCATCCCGGTGCTCCGGTCCCACAGGCCCCAGGCCAGTGAGAGCCCGGGCAGACCTGCCGCCCGGCGGTTCGCCATCGCCGCGTCCAGGTAGGCGTTCGCCGCCGCGTAGCTGCCCTGGCCACCGCCGCCGACCACGCCCGCGACGGAGGAGAACACCACGAACGCGTCGAGGTCCATGCCGCGGGTCAGCTCGTCGAGGTGGCGCACCGCGTCGACCTTCGGTGCGAACACCGTGGCCAGCCGCTCCTCGGTCAGCGCCCCGATGACACCGTCGTCGAAGACCCCGGCCGTGTGCACGACACCGGTCAGCCGGGGTTCGGCGGCCAGCAGGTCCGCGACCTGGTCCCGGTCGGACAGGTCGCGGGCCACCACGGACACCTCCGCGCCCAGCCCGGTCAGTTCGGTGACCAGGTCCGTCACGCCCTCGGCGTCGCGTCCGCGCCGACTGGCCAGCACCAGGCGCCGCACGCCGTGCCGGGTCACCAGGTGCCGGGCCACCAGACCGCCCAACGACCCGGCGCCCGAGACCAGGACCGCCCCGTCCGGGCCGAAGACGTCCGCGCCGTCCGTGAGTTGGCCGGTGGTGCGGGCGAGCCGGGGAACCGCGAGGGTCGTGCCGCGCAGGGCGAGTTGCGGTTCGCCGCCCGCCAGCACGGCCCCCAGCAGCGGACCCGGCACCGGCTCCGCGCCGCCCGGTACGGCGGGGTCGGCGTCCAGCAGCACGATCCGGTCCGGGTGCTCGGCCTGGGCGGAGCGGACCAGCCCCCACACCGCCGCCGCGGCCGGGTCGGTCACCGCGTCCTCGCCACCGGCGGGCACCGCGCCGCGGGTCAGCACGAGCAGCCGCGAGTCCTCCAGCGCGGGCGCCGCCAGCCACGCCCGCACGATCCCCAGCACCCGGGCCGTCACGGCCAGTGCCGCGTCGGGACCGGCACCGCCGACGGCTTCCACGATCGCCACCGGCGGCACGCTCGGGTCCTCGGCCAGGGCCGCCACGTCGGCGGCGGTGACCACCGGCATCCAGTCCGGCGCGTCCGGCTCCCGGGCCGGGGGCAGTTCGACCCAGTCCACCCGGAACACCGAGTCACGCCCCTCGTCTACGGCACCCAACTGCGCGGCGGACACCGGTCGGGACACCAGCGAGTCCAGCGTCAGCACCAGGCCGCCGGTCTCGTCGGCGGCTGCGACGGACAGCGCGTCCGGGCCGGACGGCGCGACCCGCACCCGCAGCGCCGAGGCGCCCGCGGCGTGCAGCACCACCCCGTTCCACGCGAACGCCAACACCGGTTCCCCGGACTCCTCCCCGGCACCGACCGTCGCGGTTTGCAGGGCCGCGTCCAGCAGGGCCGGGTGCACACCGAACCTGCCCGCCTCCGCGCGCAGGGCCTCGGGCAGGGCGACCTCGGCGAAGACCTCCTCGTCCCGCCGCCACACCGCCCGCAGACCCTGGAACGCCGGGCCGTAGGCGTAGCCGCGCTCGGCCAGGTCGGTGTAGAAGTCGCCGACCTCGACCCGCTGGGCACCCGGCGGCGGCCACGCGGTGAAGTCGAACCCGGTACCGGTGCTCGATGTCGCCGACAGCACCCCGGTGGCGTGCCTCGTCCACACGTCGGCGCCGTCGCGCAGGGAGTACACGTCCACCGTGCGCGAGTCGTTCGCGCCCGGACCGCCCAGCGCCACCTGCACCCGGACCCCGCCCTGCTCGGGCACCACCAGCGGCGCCTCGATCACCAGTTCGTCCAGAACCGGGCAGCCGACTTCGTCACCGGCCCGCACGGCCAGCTCCACCAGTCCGCTGCCGGGAACGAGCACGACCCCGCCGACCGCGTGGTCGGCCAGCCAGGGGTGCGAGCGCAGCGACAGCCGCGAGGTGAACACCAAGCCGTCGGAGTGCGGCAGCGGCACGACCGCGCCCAGCAGCGGGTGATCGGCTGCCACCTGGCCCAGTGCGGTGGCGTCGGTGGCCGACCGGACCTCGTGGAGCCAGTAGTGGCGGTGGTCGAACGCGTACGTCGGGAGGTCGACCCGGTCACCCGGCGCGAGCGGCAGCACACCGTTCCAGTCGATCGCCACACCCCGGACGAACAGCTCGGCCGCGGAGGTCAGCAGCCGCCGCAGACCGCCGTCGTCGCGGCGCAACGACCCGGCCACGACCACGTCTGCGGCGCCGGTGTCGTCCAAGACCTCGTTGATGGGCTGCACCAGCACCGGGTGCGCGCTCACCTCGACGAACACCCCGTGCCCCTGCCCGAGCAGGTCCACCACGGCCGGGCCGAACCGCACCTGCTCGCGCAGGTTCCGGTACCAGTACCCGCCATCCAACGCCCCGGCGTCCCGGACCCAGCCACCGGTCACGGTGGAGTAGAACGGCACCTCCGGTGCCCGCGACCGCACCTCCGCCAACGACTCGGCCAGCAGGTCGTGGATGTCCTCCACCTGGTTGGTGTGCGACCCGTAGTCCACCGCCACCCGCCGCACCCGGACCCCGTCGCCGGACAGCGCGTCGACCACCTGGTCCAGTGCCCGGGCTTCCCCGGCGACCACCACGGAGGTCGGGCTGTTGACCGCCGCCACCTGCACCCGGTCCGCCCACGGCTCCAGCCGCGCGACCGCAGCGTCCTCGCCCAGGGCGACCGAGGCCATGCCGCCGCGCCCGGACAGCCCGGCGGCGATGGCCTGGCTGCGCAGGGCGACCACCCGCGCCGCGTCCTCCAGCGAGAGCGCGCCCGCCACGCAGGCCGCCGCGATCTCGCCCTGCGAGTGGCCTAGCACGGCGTCCGGCCGCAGCCCGCACGACCGCCACACCGCCGCCAGGCCCACCACCACCGCGAAGCTCGCGGGCTGCACCACGTCGACCCGTTCCAGCACGTCGGCGGCGACGTGGCCGCGCAGCACGTCCACCAACGACCAGTCAACCCACCGCTGCAACGCGACCGCGCACTCGGCGACCCGCTCGGCGAACACCGGGGAGGTCTCCAGCAGCTCCCGCCCCATGCCGACCCACTGCGCGCCCTGGCCGGGGAACACCCACACGACCTTGCCCGGCGCACCCGCCCGACCCACGACCACACCGGCCCCGGTCTCTCCGCGCGCCAGCGCCGCGAGCCCCGCCGCCGCCTCGGCACCGGAGCCCGCGATCACCACGGCCCGCTCGTCCAGCGCGGCCCGCCCGGACACCAGCACCCCGGCCACACCCGCCAGCGGCACGTCACCGGCGACGAACGCCGCCAGCCGCCCGGCCTGGGCCGCCAGCGAACCGGTGCTGCGCGCGGACACCACCACCGGCAGCACACCCGGGGACGCGGTCTCCCCGGTGGCAGGCTCCTCCGAGGGTGCTTCCTCCAGGATCAGGTGCGCGTTCGTCCCGCTGACCCCGAACGCGGAGACCCCGGCGCGGCGGGGATGCCCGTTGCGCGGCCACTCCCGGGCCTCGGTCAGCAGCTCCACCGCACCGGCCGACCAGTCGACCTCGGGCGTGGGGGCGTCCACGTGCAGGGTCGCCGGGAGCACGCCGTGCCGCAGCGCCTGCACCATCTTGATCACGCTCGCCACGCCCGCCGCCGCCTGCGCGTGGCCGATGTTGGACTTGAGCGACCCCAACCACAGGGGCTGTTCCCGGTCCTGCCCGTAGGTGGCCAGCAACGCCTGCGCCTCGATCGGGTCGCCCAGGGCGGTCCCCGTGCCGTGGGCTTCCACCACGTCCACGTCCGCCGAGGCCAGTCCGGCGTTCGCCAGGGCCCGGCGGATCACCCGCTGCTGCGACGGACCATTCGGGGCAGTCAACCCGTTCGACGCACCGTCCTGGTTCACCGCACTGGCCCGCAACACCGCCAACACCCGATGACCGCGCTCCTGCGCCACGGAAAGCCGCTCCAGCACGACCACACCGACGCCCTCGGCCCAGCCGGTGCCATCGGCCGCGGCGGCGAACGCCTTGCAGCGCCCGTCGACGGCGAGGCCCCGCTGCCTGGAGAACTCCACGAAAGCGCCGGGGTTCGCCATGACGGTCGCGCCACCGGCCAGCGCCATCGAGCACTCGCCCTGCCGCAACGACTGCGCCGCCAAGTGCATCGCCACCAACGACGACGAACACGCCGTGTCGATGGTCACCGCAGGACCCTCGAACCCGAACACGTACGACACCCGACCCGACGCCACACTCGACGACCCGCCCGTGCCCGCGAAACCCTCCAGCTCCGGGGTGACGACGTCTGCTCCCGGGGCGACGTAGCCCTGGCCGAAGACGCCGGTGAACACGCCGACGTCGTTGCCCTTCAGCGACAGCGGGTCGATGGTCGCGCTTTCCAGCGCCTCCCAGGAAATTTCCAGCAGCAACCGCTGCTGCGGGTCCATCGCCAGCGCCTCGCGCGGGGAAATGCCGAAGAACCCGGCGTCGAACAGCCCCGCCTCGTGCAGGAACCCGCCCCGGTCGGTGTACGAGGTGCCTGGCCGGTCGGGGTCCGGGTCGAACAGGCCCTCCAGGTCCCAGCCCCGGTCGGTGGGGAACCCCGAGACCGCGTCCCGGCGCTCGGACACCAACCGCCACAGGTCCTCCGGCCCGGCCACACCGCCCGGCAACCGGCACGCCATGCCCACGATGGCGATCGGCTCCCCGGCATCGGCCACCACGACCGCGGGCGCGGCCCGCGTCGGCACCGCGTCCCCGAGTTCGTCGCGCAGGTGGCGGGCGAGGGCCTGCGGGTTCGGGTGGTCGAAGACCAGGGTGGCGGGCAGCTTCAAGCCGGTGGTCTCGCGCAGCCGGTTGCGCAGTTCCACCGAGGTCAGCGAGTCGAAACCGGCGTCCTTGAACGCCGCGTCCGCCCGGACGGCCCCCGCCCCGGTATGCCCGAGGACGGCCGCGACCTGGCCGCGCACCAGGTCCAGCAGCAGCGCCACCTGGTCCGCCGGGGTGAGCCCGGCCAGCCGCTCGGACAGCAGGCCGCGCCTGTCCCCGGTGCCCGCCGCGTGCGCCTGCTGCCTGCCCACCCGGACCAGGCCGCGCAGCAGGTGCGGCACCGCACCGCCCGCGCGCACCTCGCGCAGGTCCAGCTTGGCGGGGACCAACAACGCCCGGTCGGACCCCACGGCGGCGTCGAACAGGTCCATGCCCTCCGCGAGCGTCATCACCCGCAGCCCGCCACGGCGGTTCATCCGGGCCCGGGTGAGGTCGTCGGTGTTGGCCGCCATGCCAGTGCTCTGCTCCCACAGACCCCACGCCAGCGACAGGCCCGGCAGCCCCGCCGCCCGCCGGTTGGCCATCAACCCGTCCAGGAACGCATTCGCCGCCGCGTAGCTACCACTACCCGCACCCATGAAGACCGCCGAGACCGACGAGTAGACGACGAACGCGTTCAAGTCCAGGCCACGGGTCAGCTCGTCGAGGTGGCGCACCGCATCGACCTTCGGTGCGAACACCGTGGCCAGCCGCTCCGGGGTCAAGGTCCCGATCACCCCGGCATCCAGGACACCGGCGGTGTGCACGACCCCGGTCAGGCGGTGCTCGGCGGGCACCGACGCCAGCAGGGCCGCCACCTGGTCCCGGTCGGAGACGTCGCAGGCGACGACCGAGACCTCCGCGCCCTGCCCGGTGAGTTCGGTGATCAGGTCGTCCACGCCCTCGGCGGCTCGACCGCGTCGACTGGCCAGCACCAGGCGCCGCACCCCGTGGCGGGTGACCAGGTGCTTGGCCACCAGACCGCCCAGCGCCCCGGCGCCTGACACCAGAACCGTCCCTTCCGGACCGAACACGGCGGGCGCACCCGAGGTCCGCGCGCGGGCAAGCCTCGGGACGGAGAAGGTCGTTCCGCGCACCGCCACCTGCGGCTCACCGCAGGCCAGCACCGACCCCAGCACGAGGTCCACGCCGCCCTCGGCGACCGGGTCCAAGTCCACCAGGACGATCCGGTCGGGGTTCTCCGCCTGGGCGGCCCGCACCAGACCCCACACGGCAGCGGCGGCCGGGTCGCTCACCACGCCGTCGCCAGCGGGCACCGCCCCCCGGGTCAGGACCACCAGCCGCGACTCCTCCAGCCCGGCCCCCACCAGCCACGCCTGCACAACGGCAAGCACCCGCGAGGTCAACGCCAACGCCGACCCCTCACCGACCGCCTCCAAGACCGCCACCGCAGGCACACCGGTCAGACCCACCACATCCTCAGCGGAGGCCACCGCCACCCACGACGGCGAAGACACCCCCGGGGCCGGGGGCAGCTCGATCCAGACCACTTGGAACAGTGAATCGGCGCGCACCGTGTCCGCCGCCTGCTCGACGGACACCGCCCGGAACACCAGCGAATCCACGGTCACCACCGGGCCGCCCGCTTCATCCGCCGCCGCCAGCGACAGGGCGCCGGACCCGGTGGGCGCCAGCCGCACCCGCAGCGCCGACGCGCCCGCGGCGTGCAGCACCAGCCCGCGCCAGTCCAGTGCCGACTGCGGCCCGTCGCCCGCGTCCGGCACGGCCGGGTGCAGCGCCGCGGCCAGCAGGGCGGGGTGGATGCCGAACCCGCCCGCCGCCGCGCCCTGGTCCTCGGGCAGGGCGACCTCGGCGAACAGTTCCCCGCCGCGCCGCCACACCGCCCGCAGCCCCCGGAACGCGGGCCCGTGGGCGAAGCCGCGCTCGGTCAGGTCGTCGTGGAGGTCGTCGACATCGATCTGCCGACCGCCCGGGGGCGGCCAAGCGGTGAAGTCGAAGTGCTCCCGCACCGGGGGTGTGGTCGACAGCAGGCCGGTGGCGTGCCGCGTCCACACGTCGGCGCCCGTGGTGTCCTCCCGCAGGGAGTACAGGTCCACCGTGCGCGAACCGCCCTCGCCCGGCCCGCCCAGCGCGACCTGCACGCGCACACCGCCGTGTTCTGGCAGCACCAGCGGGGACTCGACCACCAGCTCGTCGAGCACCGAGCACCCGGCTTCGTCACCGGCGCGCACGGCCAGCTCCACCAGCGCCGCACTCGGCACGACCACCACACCGCCGATCGCGTGCTCGGCCAGCCACGGGTGCGACCGCAGCGACAGCCGCGAGGTGAACACCAGCCCGTCCGACTGCGGCAGCGGCAGCACCGCGCCCAGCAGCGGGTGGTCGGCCCCGGCCAGCCCCAGCGACGGTGCGTCGGTGGCCGCCCCGGCCGGGTGCAGCCAGTAGTGCCGGTGGTCGAAGGCGTACGTCGGCAGGTCGACCCGCTCGGCCGACGTGGACGGCAGCACGCCGCTCCAGTCGAGCGCGACGCCGCGCACGAACAGCTCCGCCATGGAGGTCAGCAGCCGCCGCAGGCCGCCGTCGTCGCGCCGCAGCGTCCCGGCCACCACCACCTCGGCCTGCGCCTCGTCGACGACCTCGGTGATCGGCTGCACCAGCACCGGGTGCGCGCTGACCTCCACGAACACCCCGTACCCCTGCTCCAGCAGCTCCGCCACCACCGGACCGAACCGCACCTGGTTGCGCAGGTTCCGGTACCAGTAGTCCCCGTCCACGACCCCGGCGTCGCGCACCCACCCACCGGTCACCGTCGAGTGGAACGGCACCACCGGCGCCTGCGCGGTGATCCCACCCAGCGCCTCGGCGAGGGTGTCGCGGATGTCCTCCACGTGCCGGGTGTGCGAGGCGTAGTCCACCGCCACCCGCCGCCCGGACAACGCCTCCACCGCCTCGGCCAGCGCTTCGGCGTCCCCGGCGATCACCACCGACGACGGCCCGTTGACCGCCGCCACCTCCACCCGGCCCGCCCACGGCGCCAACCGCGCCACCACCTCGGCCTCGCCCAGGGCGACCGTGGCCATACCGCCACGCCCGGACAACCCGACAGCAATGGCCTGGCTCCGCAACGCCACCACCCGAGCCGCGTCCGCCAACGACAACGCACCCGCCACGCAGGCCGCCGCAATCTCCCCCTGCGAATGCCCCACCACCGCATCCGGCACCACGCCCACCGAGGCCCACACCGCCGCCAGACCCACCATGACGGCAAAACTGGCGGGCTGGAGGACGTCCACCCGATCCATCAGCTCCGGGTCGGTCTCACCGCGCAGCACCTCCACCAGCGACCAGCCCACCCACGGCTCCAACGCCGCCGCGCACTCGGTGATCCGCTCGGCGAACACCGGCGAGGACTCCAACAGCTCCCGGCCCATGCCGACCCACTGCGTCCCCTGCCCCGGGAACACCCACACCACCTTCCCCAGCGCACCCGCGCTACCGGTCACCACACCGGCCGCGCTCCCACCGCGCGCCAGCGCACCGAGCCCGGCCAGGGCTTCCTCGCCGGAACCCACCACGACCACGGCGCGGTCGCCCAGCACCGCCCTGGTCGACAGCAGGGCGCCCGCCACGCCCGCCAGTGGCACCTCGGCCGTCCGCAGGTACGACGCCAGCCGCCCGGCCTGCCCGGCCAGTGAACCCGTGCTCCGCGCGGACACCACCAGGGGCACCACACCACCGGGCGGCATCTCGACCGACACCGGCCGCGCTTCCTCCGGTGCTTCCTCGATGATCAGGTGCGCGTTGGTCCCGCTGATCCCGAACGACGACACCCCCGCCCGACGCGGGTGCCCGTTGCGCGACCACTCCCGAGCCTCGGTCAGCAACTCGACCGCCCCCGCAGACCAGTCGACCTGAGCCGTGGGCGCGTCCACGTGCAGGGTGGGTGGCAGCACACCGTGCCGCAGCGCCTGCACCATCTTGATCACACTGGCCACACCCGCCGCCGCCTGCGTGTGACCGATGTTCGACTTCAACGACCCCAACCACAACGGCTGTTCCCGGTCCCGACCGTAGGTGGCCAACAGCGCCTGCGCCTCGATCGGATCACCCAGCGCCGTCCCGGTCCCGTGCGCCTCCACCGCGTCCACATCGGACGGTGAAAGACCTGCACCCGCCAGCGCCCCGCGGATCACCCGCTGCTGCGACGGCCCGTTCGGTGCCGTCAACCCATTGGACGCACCGTCCTGGTTCACCGCGCTGCCGCGCAACACCGCCAGCACCCGGTGCCCGCGCTCCCGCGCCACCGACAGCCGCTCCAGCACGACCACGCCGACGCCCTCGGACAGCACCGTCCCGTCCGCGCCGTCCGCGAACGCCTTGCACCGCCCGTCCTCGGCCAGGCCCCGCTGCCGCGACATGCCGAGGACACCGATCGGCGACCCCATCACGGCGACACCGCCCGCCAGGGCCATCGAGCACTCGCCCTGCCGCAGCGCCTGCGCCGCGAGGTGGATGGCCACCAGCGACGACGAACACGCCGTGTCCACCGTGACCGCCGGTCCCTCGAAGCCGAACGCGTAGGCCACCCGACCCGACGCCACGCTGCCCGCCGTGGCGGTCGTGACGAACCCCTCCAGTTCGGCGGGCATGTTGCTCAGCGATTCGAGGTAGTCGTGGATGGAGACACCGGAGAAGACCCCGACGTCGCTGCCCCGCGCGGCGGTGGGGTCGATGCCCGCCCGTTCGAGCGCCTCCCAGGAGGCTTCCAGCAGCAACCGCTGCTGCGGGTCCATCGCCAGCGCCTCGCGCGGGGAGATGCCGAAGAACCCGGCGTCGAACAAGCCCGCCCCGTGCAGGAAGCCGCCCTTGCTGGCGTACGAGGTGCCCGGGCGGTCGGGGTCCGGGTCGAACAGCCCCTCCAGGTCCCAGCCCCGGTCGTCGGGGAAGGACGACATGCCCTCGCGGCCCTCGCGCACCAGCCGCCACAGGTCATCGGGGTCGGCCACCCCGCCCGGCAGCCTGCACGCCATCCCCACGATCGCGATCGGTTCGCCGGGGTCCGCGGTGGCGGCCACCGCGGCGGGGGTGTCGGCCACCGCGTCGCCGAGTTCGTCGCGCAGGTGGCGGGCCAGCGCCACCGGGGTGGGGTAGTCGAAGACCAGGGTGGCGGGCAGTTTCACGCCGGTGGCCGCGCTGAGCCGGTTGCGCAGCTCGACCGCGGTCAGGGAGTCGAACCCGATGTCGCTGAACCCCCGGGTGCCCTGGGCCAGTTCGGGGCCGCTGAACCCCAGCACACCGGACGCCTCGGCCTGGACGATGCCCAGCAGGACGGCCTCCTGCTCGGGTGCGGGCAGCCCGGCGAGCCTGCGGACCAGTCCGCCGCTGTCCCCGGCCGCCGCCCGCGCCGTGCGCCGACCGGCGCGCACCAGGCCGCGCAGCAGGTGCGGCACTCCCCCGCCCGCGGCGGCCTCGGTCCGCAGCGCCCGCAGGTCCAGCTTGATCGGCACCAGCAGCGCCCGGCCCAGGCCCAGACCGGTGTCGAAGACGTCCAGGCCCTCGGCCTGCGTCAGCGCCAGCACCCCGCCGCGGCTCATCCGCGCCTGGTCCACGGCGCTGAGCCGGGCGGTCATGCCGGTGCTCTGCTCCCACAGGCCCCAGGCCAGCGACAGCCCCGGCAGGCCCGCCGCCCGGCGGCTCGCCATCAGCCCGTCCAGGAAGGCGTTCGCCGCGGCGTAGTTGCCCTGACCGGCGGAGCCCATGAGCGCGGCGGCGGAGGAGAACACGACGAACGCGCCCAGGTCGAGGCCGCGGGTCAGCTCGTCGAGGTGGCGCACCGCGTCCACCTTCGGCGCGAACACCGCCGCCAGCCGCTCCTCGGTCAGCGTCCCGATCACGCCGTCGTCCAGCACACCGGCCAGGTGCACCACACCGGTCAGCGGGTGCTCGGCGGGCACCGACGCCAGCAGCGCCTCAACCTGCGCGCGGTCGGAGACGTCGCAGGCGACGACCGAGACCGCCGCGCCGCACTCGGTGAGGTCGCCGACCAGTTCGTCCACGCCCTCGGCCGCCTGCCCCCGCCGACTGGCCAGCACCAGGTGCCGCACGCCGTGCCGGGTGACCAGGTGCCGGGCCAGCACACCACCCAGCGACCCGGTGCCGCCGGTGAGCAGGACCGTGCCCGAGCCGAACGCCACGGGGGCACCCGCGGCGTGGTCGGCGGCGCGGACGAGCCGGGGCACCGACAGCGCCGTCCCGCGCACCGCCACCTGCGGCTCCCCACCGGAGAGCACCGCGCCCAGCACCGGCTCCACACCACCACCGGCGGGGTCGGTGTCGACCAGCACGATCCGCTCCGGGTTCTCGGCCTGGGCGGCCCGCACCAGCCCCCACACCGCCGCGCCCGCCGGATCGGTCACCACGCCGTCGCCCGCGGGCACCGCGCCGCGGGTCACCACCACCAGCCGCGACTCCTGCCCGGCCCCGGCCAGCCACGCCTGCACGACCCCCAGCACCCGGGAGGTCAGCGCCAGCGCCGTTCCCCCGTCGCCGACAGCCTCCAGGACCGTCACCGCGGCACCGGCCGCCACCTCGTCCGCGGTGGTCACCGCCACCCACGGCGGTGCCGACGTTCCCCGGGTCCGGGGCAGCTCGGTCCACTCCACCGCGAACAGCGAGTCGGCGCGCGCCGTGTCCGCCGCCGTCTCCAACTGCTCTGCGGACACCACCCGGGACACCAGCGAGTCCATCGTCAGGACCAGGCCACCGGCCTCGTCCGCCGCCTGGAACGACAGCGCGTCCGGACCGCACGGCGCGACGCGCACCCGCAGCGCCGAGGCGCCCACGGCGTGCAGCAGCAAGCCGTTCCAGGCGAACGGCAGCACGTTGCGGTCGTCGTCCGGGTTGGCGAAGGCGTTGGTGTGCAGGGCGGCGTCCAGCAGTGCCGGGTGGATGCCGAACCGCGCCGCGCCCTCCCGCTGCTCGTCGGGCAGGGACACCTCGGCGAAGACCTCCTCGCCGCGCCGCCACACCGCCCGCAGGCCCTGGAAGGCGGGCCCGTAGGCGTACCCGCGGTCGAGCAGGTCGGTGTAGAAGTCCTCGACCGGGACCTGCCGCGCCCCCGGTGGCGGCCACGCGGCGAAGTCGAACCCCGGCCCGGTCGCCCGCGTGGACGGGGTCGACAGCAGCCCGGTGGCGTGCCGGGTCCACGTGCCCTCGGCGTCGTCCTCCCGCAGCGAGTACACGTCGACGGTCCGGGAACCGGTTTCGTTCCGCCCGCCCACCGCGACCTGCACCCGGACGCCGCCGTGCTCGGGCAGCACCAGCGGCGCCTCGATCACGAGTTCTTCCAGGACGCTGTGCCCGAACTCGTCGCCCGCGCGGACCGCGAGGTCGACGTACACCGTGCCGGGGACGAGCACGACCCCGCCGATCGCGTGGTCGGCCAGCCACGGGTGCGACCGCAGCGACAGCCGCGAGGTGAACACCAACCCGTCCGACTGCGGCAGCGGCAGCACCGCGCCCAGCAGCGGGTGGTCGGCCCCGGCCAGCCCCAACGACGCCGCGTCGGTCGCCGACTCGGCCATCCGGAGCCAGTAGTGCTGGTGGTCGAAGGCGTACGTCGGCAGGTCCACCCGGGCGGACACGGCGCCCCCGGGCAGCACGGCGGCCCAGTCCAGGGCGATCCCGCGCACGAACAGCTCGGCCATGGAGGTCAGCAGCCGCCGCAGGCCACCCTCGTCCCGGCGCAACGACCCGACCACGGTCACGTCGGCCTCGGAACTGTCCACGATCTCGGAGATCGGTTGCACCAGCACCGGGTGCGCGCTCAGTTCCACGAACACGCTGTGCCCCTGGTCGAGCAGGTCCGCCACTGCCGCACCGAAACCCACCTGCCCGCGCAGGTTCCGGTACCAGTAACCACCATCGAGGACCCCGGCGTCGCGCACCCACCCACCGGTCACCGTGGAGAAGAACGGCACCTGCGGCGCCTGCGCGGTGATCCCGCCCAGCGCGTCGGCGAGGGTGTCGCGGATGTCCTCCACGTGCCGGGTGTGCGAGGCGTAGTCGACCGCCACCCGCCGAACCCGAACACCTTGCTCGTCCAACACCTCCAGCGCCTCGTCGAGCGCTTCGGCGTCGCCCGCGACGACCACCGACGACGGCCCGTTGACCGCCGCCACCTCGACCCGGTCAGCCCACGGTTCCAGCCGCGCGACCGCCTCCTCCGCGGCCAACGCGACCGACGCCATGCCGCCGCGCCCGGACAGATCCGTGGCGATCGCCTGACTCCGCAGCGCCACCACCCGCACCGCGTCCTCCAGCGACAGCGCCCCCGCCACGCACGCCGCTGCGATCTCCCCCTGCGAGTGGCCGACCACGGCGTCCGGCCGCACCCCCACCGAGGACCACACCGCCGCGAGGCCCACCATGACCGCGAAGCTGGCCGGTTGCAACACGTCCACCCGGTCCACCAGCCCGGGTTCGACATCGCCGCGCAGCACGTCCTCCAGCGACCAGTCCACCCACCGCTCCAACGCGGTGGCACACTCGGCGACCCGCTCCGCGAACACCGGCGACGAGTCCAGCAACTCCCGCCCCATCCCCACCCACTGCGACCCCTGACCGGGGAACACCCACACGACCTTGCCCGGCGCACCCGAACCGACGACCAGACCGGGCGCGTTCTCGCCCCGGGCCAGCCCACCGAGCCCGGTCAGCGCCTCCTCCGCCGAGGCCGCCACCACCACCGCGCGCTCGCCCAGCACCGCCCGCCCCGACACCAACGCCCCGGCCACAGCGGCAAGCGGCACCCCATCAGCGCCCTCGACGAACGCCGCCAGGCGCTGCGCCTGCGCGGCCAGGGAAGCGGCGGTGCCCGCCGACACGACCAGCGGCACCACACCCGCGGGCAGCACCGGAACGGGTCGCGCCTCCTCTGCGGGTGCCTCCTCCAGGATCAGGTGCGCGTTCGTGCCGCTGGCCCCGAACGAGGACACCCCGGCCCGGCGCGGGTGACCATCAGGCTGCCAGTCCCGGGTCTCGGTCAGCAGCTCGACCGCGCCCGCCGACCAGTCCACCTGCGGGGTGGGGGCGTCCAGGTGCAGGGTCGCCGGGAGCACCCCGTGCCGCAGCGCCTGCACCATCTTGATCACGCCTGCCACCCCGGAGGCCGCCTGCGTGTGCCCGATGACGGACTTGACCGACCCCAGCCACAGCGGCCGCCGCGGGTCGCGGTCCTGGCCGTAGGTGGCCAGCAGCGCCTGGGCCTCGATCGGGTCGCCCAGGACCGTGCCCGTGCCGTGGCCGTCCACCGCGTCCACCTCGGCCGGGGACAGCCCCGCGGCGGCCAGCGCCTTGCGGATCACCCGCTGCTGCGCCGGGCCGTTCGGCGCGGTCAAGCCGTTGGAGGCACCGTCGGAGTTGACCGCGCTGCCCCGGATCACCGCCAGCACCCGGTGCCCGCGCTCGCGGGCCACCGACAGCCGCTCCAGCAGCAGCACGCCCACGCCCTCGGCCCAGCCGGAACCGTCGGCGCACGCGGCGTAGGACTTGCAGCGCCCGTCGAAGGCCAGTGCCCGCTGGCGCGCGAAGCCGACGAACCCGCCCGGGGTCGCCATCACCGTCGCGCCGCCTGCGAGCGCCATCGAGCACTCGCCCCGCCGCAGCGCCTGGGCGGCCAGGTGCAGGGCCACCAGCGAGGAGGAGCACATGGTGTCGACGGTGACCGCCGGGCCTTCGAGCCCCAGGGTGTAGGCGACCCGGCCGGAGGCGACGCCGCCCGCCGTGCCCAGGGCGCGCTCCAGGCTGAGGAACCCCTCGAAGCCGCTGAGGTCCGGCGCGTAGTCCTGGTGCACGATCCCGGCGAACACCCCGACGTCGCTGCCGCGCACCGAGTGCGGGTCGATGCCCGCCCGCTCGAAGGTCTCCCAGGACACCTCCAGCAGTTGCCGCTGCTGCGGGTCCATCGCCAGGGCCTCGCGCGGGGAGATGCCGAAGAACCCGGCGTCGAACCGGGCCGCGTCGTGCAGGAAGGCGCCCTCCCGCACGTACGTCGTGCCGGGGTTGTCGGGGTCGGGGTGGTAGAGGCCCTCGACGTCCCAGCCGCGGTCGTCGGGGAACCCGGTGTAGACGTCGGCACCCTCGGACACCACCCGCCACAGGTCCTCCGGACCGCGGATGCCCCCGGCGTACCGGCAGGCCATGGAGACGATCGCGATGGGTTCAGCGGCCGCCGCGGCGAGTTCACCGTTCTCCTGCTGGAGCCGGGCGTTCTCCTTCAGCGAGGCACGCAGTGCCTGGACGATCTGCTCGTCTGGCGCCGACATAACCATCCTCCACGATTCGTTCACCATCGGTGGTCAGCTCGTCTTGCCCAGGGCCCGCTGCACGAGTCCGGCGATGTCCAGCTCGTCGATCAGGTCCGCGTCGCCCGCGCCCGCCTCGACCCGCGGCGCGGCGCCGCCGGTACCGGCGTCGGCTTCCGCGTCGGCCAGGCCGAGCAGGGTCTCCAGCACGCCCGCCTCCTTGAACCGGGCGAACGGCACGGACGCCAGGACCCGCCGCAGGTCGTCCTCCCGGCTGTCTGGGTCGTCGTCTGCTTCCCGGAGGAGTTCCGAGCGCAGGAGGCCGACCAGCGCTTCCGGGGTGGGGTAGTCGAAGATCAGCGTCGCGGGCAGGCGCAGCCCGGTGGCCGCGTGCAGGCTGTTGCGGAGGTTGACCGCGGCCAGCGAGTCGAAGCCGACCTCCTGGAACGCCTGGCGCGGGCCGATGCCCTCGGCGCCGCCGTGGCCGAGGACCGTCGAGGCGTGGCCGCGGACCAGCCGGAGCAGGATGCGGTCCTGCTCGGTGTCCGGTACCGCCCGCAGCGAATCGGCGAGGGAGGCGGCGGTGTCGCTGTTCCCGGTGTCGGGCTGGACCGCCTGGAGCACCGCCGCCGCCTCGGGCAGGTCGGCGAACAGGGGACTGGGGCGCACCGAGGTGAACGCGGGGACGAAGGCGCCCCAGTCCATGTCGGCCACCGAGACGGACTTCTCGTTGCCCCGGACCGCCTGGACCATCGCGGTGACCGCCTGCCGGGGCGCCATGGGCAGCACACCGCGGCGGCGGAGCTGGGCGAGGGCGGCCTCGTCCATGCCCACCCCGATCTGGTCGAGGGCGCCCCAGGCGATCGAGGTCGCCCGCAGCCCCCGGGTGCGGCGCTGCTCCACCAGCGCGTCGAGGACGGCGTTCGCCGCGCCGGACGGGCCCTGGCCGCCGCCGCCCCACACGCCCGCGATCGAGGAGAAGACGACGAACGCGTCCAGCGGGGTGTCCTCGAACAGCTCGTCGAGCCACACCGCCGGGTCCACCTTGACCCCGAACACCTCGGCGAGGTCGGCCGGGCCGGTGTCGTCGACGGAACTGGTCTGCGTGATGTCGGCGGCGTGCACCACGGCCGTGAGCGGCTGCTCCGGGTCCGTGTCGGCCACCAGCCCGGCGAGCGCGTCCCGGTCGGCTCCGTCGCAGGTTTCCACGGCGGTGTCGAGGCCCAGCCCGGCCAGTTCGGCGCGCAGGCCCGCCACGTCGTGCCCGGGCGCGGTGGTGACGACGAGCCGGTCGGCGCCCGCCTGGGCGAGCCACACCGAGGCGTGCCTGCCGAGCCCCTCGGCGCCGCCGGTCACCAGGACGGTGCCCCGGGGCTGCCAGCGGTTGTCCCCGGTGGCCTCGGGCACGGGTTTGCGGACCAGCCGCCGGGTGTAGACGCCGGAGCGGCGGACCGCGAGCTGGTCCTCACCGGCCGCGTCGTTCAGCACCCCGAGCAGGTGCCGGGCCGTGCGCCGGTCGGTCGCGGCGGGCAGGTCGACCAGGCCGCCCCACCGGTCGGGGCGTTCGAGCGCGGCGGCGCGGCCCAGGCCCCACAGCGCCGCCTGGGCCGGTGCGGCGACGGCGTCCTGGATGCCGGTGTTCACCGCGCCCCTGGTCAGGCACCACAGCGGCGCGGTGCTGCCGCTGTCGCCCAGGGCCTGGATCAGCGCGAGCGCCGACGCCGCGATCGCGGTCGGGTCCTCCGCCAGCCGGTCCAGGGCGAGCAGGGACAGGACGCCGGTCAGGTCGTGGTCGGCCAGGACGCCGCCCAGCCGTTCGGCGAGCCGTTCCCGGGTGCGGTCGGCCGCGTCGACCTCCAGCAGGACCACGCTGAGCCCCTGACCGGTCAGCTCTTCCAGCAGGGCGTCCTGGTGCTCGGGCGGTGCGACGACCAGCCAGCGGCCACCGGGCACGCCGACGGCCTCGCGTTCGAGCGGTCGCCAGGTGACGTGGTACCGCAGCCTGTCGGCGGTCGACTCCTCGCGGCGCTTCTCCCGCCACCGCGCCAGCACGGGAACGACGGTGTCCAGGGCGCTGCGCTGCTCGGTCGACGCCTGCCCCAGCAACCCGGTCAGCGAGTCGACGTCGGCGTGCTCGACGGCGGCCCAGAAGTCGGAGTCCTCGCCTTCGGCCACGTCGGTGTCGGTGTCCGCCTCCCGCAGCCAGTAGTGCCTGCGGTCGAAGGCGTACGTCGGCAGGTCCACCCACCCGGTCGCCGGGGGCAGCACGCCGCCCCAGTCCACGGCCACACCGCGCACGAACAGTTCGGCCACCGACGCCAGCAGCCGCCGCGGGCCGCCGTCGTCGCGCCGCAGCGTCCCGACCACCACCGTGTCGACCTGCGCCGCGTCGGCGACCTCGGTCACCGGCTGCACCAGCACCGGGTGCGCGCTCAGTTCCACGAACACGCCGTGCCCCTGGTCGAGCAGGTCCGCCACCGCCGCACCGAAACCCACCTGCCCACGCAGGTTCCGATACCAGTAACCACCATCCAGGACCCCGGCGTCCCGCACCCACCCACCGGTCACCGTAGAGAAGAACGGCACCTCCGGTGCCCGCGCGGTGATCCCGCCCAGCGCCTCGGCCAGCGCATCGCGGATGTCCTCCACGTGCCGGGTGTGCGAGGCGTAGTCCACCGCCACCCGCCGCACCCGAACCCCCGCACCGGACAACGACTCCACCACCTCGTCCAGCGCTGCGGCCTCCCCCGCGACCACCACCGAGGACCCGCTGTTGACCGCCGCCACTTCCACCCGGCCCGCCCATGGCTCCAGCCGCGCGAGCACGTCGGCCTCCCCCAACGCCACCGACGCCATGCCCCCGCGCCCGGACAGCTCCGTGGCAATCGCCTGACTGCGCAACGCCACCACCCGCGCAGCGTCCTCAAGCGACAACGCCCCCGCCACACAGGCCGCCGCGATCTCCCCCTGCGAGTGACCCACCACAGCGCCAGGCACAACCCCCACCGACGACCACACCGCCGCCAACCCCACCATCACCGCGAAGCACGCGGGCTGCAACACCTCCACCCGCTCCAGCAACGCGGGATCGGTGTCGCCGCGCAGCACGTCCACCAGCGACCAGTCGACCCACCGCTCCAAAGCCGCCGCGCACTCCGTGACCCGCTTGGCGAAGACCGGCGAGGAGTCCAGCAGTTCCCGGCCCATCCCCACCCACTGCGACCCCTGCCCCGGGAACACCCACACGACCCCGCCCGGCGCACCGGCCACCGCACCGGTCACCAGACCGGCCGCGTTCTCACCCCGCGCCAGCGCCCCCAACCCGGCCACCGCTTCCCCGGTCGAGCCCGCCACCACCACGGCCCGCTCCGCCAGCACCGCACGACCGGACACCAGCGCCCCGGCCACCTCCGCCAACGGCACCCCACCCGAGTCCAGGAAAGACACCAGTCGGCTCGCCTGACCCGCCAGGGAACCGGCGCTCCACGCCGACACCACCAGCGGCACCACACCACCGGGCAGCGCCTCCACAGGAACCGGTCGGGCTCCGTCGGCGGGCGCCTCCTCCAGGATCAGGTGCGCGTTGGTCCCGCTGGCCCCGAACGACGACACCGCCGCCCGACGCGGCCGATCGCCGCGCGGCCACTCCCGGGCCTCCGTCAGCACCTCGACCGCGCCGGCGGACCAGTCCACCTGGGGAGTCGGCTCGTCCACGTGCAGGGTCGCCGGGAGCACCCCGTGCCGCAGCGCCTGCACCACCTTGATCACCCCGGCGACCCCGGCCGCCGCCTGCGCGTGGCCGATGTTGGACTTGAGCGACCCCAACCACAACGGTTGTTCCCGGTCCTGCCCGTAGGTGGCCAGCAACGCCTGCGCCTCGATCGGGTCGCCCAGCGCGGTCCCCGTGCCGTGGCCCTCGACCACGTCCACGTCCGCCGGGGACAGCCCGGCGTCCGCCAGCGCGCTGCGGATCACCCGCTGCTGCGACGGCCCGTTCGGCGCGGTCAACCCGTTGGAGGCCCCGTCCTGGTTCACCGCGCTGCCGCGCAGCACCGCCAACACCCGGTGCCCACGCTCGCGCGCCACCGACAGCCGCTCCAACACCACCACACCCACGCCCTCTGCCCAGCCCGTGCCGTCGGCGCCGTCCGCGTACGCCTTGCAGCGCCCGTCCGCCGACAGGCCCCGCTGTCGCGAGAACTCCAGGAACGCGTCCGGGCTGGCCATCACCGTCGCACCGCCCGCGAGCGCCATCGAGCACTCGCCCCGCCGCAGCGACTGCGCGGCCAGGTGCATCGCCACCAGCGATGACGAGCACGCCGTGTCCACCGTGACCGCAGGGCCCTCGAAACCGAACACGTAGGACACCCGGCCGGATGCCACGCTCGACGCCGTACCGGTCATGAGGTAGCCCTGGACGTCCTCGGGCACCCGGTTCAGCCGGGTCACGTAGTCGTGGTGGACGATCCCGGTGAAGACGCCGACGTCGCTTCCCTTGGTGGACAGCGGGTTGATGCCCGCCCGTTCCAACGCCTCCCACGACGTCTCCAGCAGCAGCCGCTGCTGCGGGTCCATCGCCAGCGCCTCGCGCGGGGAGATGCCGAAGAGCCCGGCATCGAACTGCGCGGCGTCGTGGAGGAACCCGCCCGAGCGGGTGTAGCTGGTGCCCGGGTGGTCCGGGTCCGGGTGGTACAGCGCTTCGAGGTCCCAGCCCCGGTCGACCGGGAAGCCGGACACCGCGTCCCGCCGCTGCACCAGCAGCTCCCACAGCTCCTCGGGGCTGTCCACCCCACCCGGCAGCCGAGTGCTCATGGCGACGATCGCGATCGGCTCGTCGGGGTCGGCCACCGATGCCGGAACCCGGGCGGGCGCCGCCTGCTCACCGAGCAGTTCGGCCCGCAGGTGGGCCGCGAGGAGTGCGGGGGTCGGGTGGTCGAAGACCAGGGTGTTGGGCAGGTCCAGCCCGGTGGAGTCGTGCAGGCGGTTGCGGAGCCTGACCGCGCTGAGGGAGTCGAAGCCCAGGCTCTGGAAGGACTGGTCCTCGGTGAACCCGTCCGCCTCGCGGTGGCCCAGGACAACGGCGGTGCTCTCCCGGACCAGGTCCGCCACCACGCGTAGCTGCTCGGCGCCCGCCAGCCCGGCCAGCCGGTCGGCGAAGGTCTGGCCGTCGGCACCCGGCACCCGGTGCGGGGCCGGGTTGTCAGCGGGCACGACCGCTTCCGCGCCGGATTCGACCCAGTACCGCTGGTGCTGGAACGCGTAGGTGGGGAGGTCCACCTCGACCGTGGCGGGCCGGTCGAGCACGGCCGCCCAGTCCACGGGCACCCCGCGCACGTGCAGTTCGGCGAGCGCGGTCAGGACCCCGGTGGTCTCCGCGCCGCCCTTGCGGAGGGTGGCGATGCAGCTCTGCTCCGGTCCGCCGAGCACACCGAGCGCCATGGCGGCGAGCGCGCCCCCGGGACCGACCTCCAGGAAGGTGGTCGCTCCCCGTTCGCGCAGGGACGTGACGGCGTCGCCGAACCGCACCGCGTGGCGGGCCTGGTCGACCCAGTAGCCGGGGGTGGTGAGCAGGCCGTCCGCGGCGAGGTCGCCGGTCAGCGTGGAGACGATCGGCAGGGTGCCCGGCCGGTAGGACAGCGTCTCCGCGACCGCGCGGAGCCCGTCGAGCGCGGGCTCCACGAGCGGGGAGTGGAAGGCGTGGCTGACCGGCAGCCGCCGCGTCTTGCGGCCACGGCCCGCCAGTTCCCCGGCGACGGCCAGCACGGCGTCCTCGGCCCCGGAGAGCACCAGCGAGTCGGGGCCGTTCACCGCCGCGACGCACACCGCGTCCCGCACCAGCAGGGCAGCGACCTCGGCCTCGGTCGCCTGGACGGCGACCATCGCGCCACCCCCGGGCAGCGCCTGCATCAACCGGCCCCGCGCGGCGACCAGCTCGCCCGCCTCGGCCAGCCCCAGCACCCCGGAGACGTGCGCGGCGGTGATCTCCCCGATGGAGTGGCCCGCGAGCAGGTCGGGTCGCACCCCCCAGGATTCCAGCAGCCGGAACAGCGCGGTCTCCACGGCGAACAGGGCGCCCTGCGTGTACCCGGTCTGGTCGAGCAGGTCACCCGGTGCGGTGAACACGACCTCGCGCAGCGGACGCGCGGCGGGCAGGTGTTCCTCCACGGCACCGCACGCGGCGGCGAAGGCGTCGCGGAAGACCGGGAACGCCCCGGCCAGCTCGCGGCCCATGCCCGCCCACTGGCTGCCCTGACCGGTGAACAGGACCGCCAGCTTGCCCGCGGCCGGGGTGCCGGACACGACCGCGGGGCTCGTCTCACCGCGCCAGAAGGCGTTGAGGTCGGCGCAGAGCTGCCGCCGGTCGGTCGCCAGGACGACGGCGCGGTGGTCGAGTCGGGCGCGCGTGGTGACCAGCGCGTGGGCGGCGTCGGCGAGGGGCACGTCGGGTCGGTCGGCGAGGAAGCGGGCGAGCCGGTCGGCCTGGCCGCGCAGCCCGGCGGGCGTCCGCGCCGACACGGGCACCGGCACGACCGCCGGTTCCGGCCCGGGTTCCGGGGTGGGGGTGACCGGCCGGTCGGGGGCCTCTTCGACGACGACGTGCGCGTTGGTGCCGCCGATGCCGAACGAGGACACCCCGGCCCGGCGCGGGCGGTCGGGCCGCGGCCAGTCGCGGGCCTCGGTCAGCAGCTCCACCGCGCCCGCCGACCAGTCGACGCCGGTCGACGGCCGGTCCACGTGCAGCGTCCTGGGCAGGACGCCGTGGCGCATCGCCATGACCACCTTGATCACGCCCGCGACCCCGGCCGCCGCCTGGGTGTGCCCGATGTTCGACTTCACCGACCCCAGCCACAGCGGGCGCTGCGGGTCGCGGCCCTGCCCGTAGGTGGCCAGGAGGGCTTCCGCCTCGATCGGGTCGCCGAGCGCGGTGCCCGTGCCGTGCGCCTCCACGGCGTCCACCTCCGAGGCGTGCAGCCCGGCCCTGGCCAGCGCCGTGCGGATCACCCGCTGCTGCGACGGGCCGTTGGGCGCGGTCAGGCCGTTCGACGCGCCGTCGGAGTTCACCGCCGACCCGCGGACCACGGCCAGCACCCGGTGGCCCCGGCGGCGGGCGTCCGACAGCCGCTCCACCAGCAGCAGGCCCGCGCCCTCGGACCAGCCGGTGCCGTCCGCGCCGTCGGCGAACGCCTTGCACCGGCCGTCCGGGGCGAGTCCGCGCTGCCGGGAGAACTCGACGAAGGTCTCCACGGTGCCCATCACCATCACCCCGCCCGCCAGCGCCATGGAGCACTCGCCGCGGTTGAGGGCCTGGGCCGCCAGGTGCAGCGCCACCAGCGAGGACGAGCACGCCGTGTCGACGGTGATCGCGGGGCCCTCGAACCCGAAGTGGTAGGCGACGCGGCCGGAGACGACGCTGCCCGAGCCGCCGGTGAGCCGGAACCCCTCGACCCCGGCGGCCCGGTGCATCCGCACGCTGTAGTCGTGGCTGTTGACCCCGACGAACACGCCGACGTCCTGCCCGGCCAGCGTGGTCGGGTCGATCGCGGCCCGCTCGAACGCCTCCCAGGACGTCTCCAGCAGCAGCCGCTGCTGCGGGTCCATCGCCAGGGCCTCGTTCGGGGAGATGCCGAAGAAGGCGGCGTCGAACCCGGCGGCGTCGTCGAGGAACGCGCCGTGGCGCACGTAGGTGGTGCCCGCGTGGTCGGGGTCGGCGTTGAACACCCGGTCGGTGTCCCAGCCGCGGTCGGTGGGGAACCCGGTGACGGCGTCGACGCCGTCGGCCACCACCCGCCAGAGGTCCTCGGGGCTGTGCACGCCCCCGGGGAAGCGGCACGCCATGGCCACGATCGCGATCGGCTCGTCGGTCGCCGCGGCGGCGGGTTCGGCCGGGCGGTGGGCGGTGGCGCCGACGAGCTTGGCGCGCAGGTGTTCGGCGAGCGCCACCGGCTTCGGGTGGTCGAAGACCATCGCCGGGGACAGGGTGAGCCCGGTCGCGGTGGCCAACCGGTTGCGCAGTTCCACCGCGGTCAGCGAGTCGAACCCGGCGTCCTTGAAGGTCCGGGCAGGATGGACGGCGTCGGCGCCGGAGTGCCCGAGCACCTCGGCGGCGTGCCGCCGCACCAGGTCGAGCACGACCTCGGTCTGCTCGGCGTCGCCCAGACCGGCGATGCGCTCGCCCAGGGTCCCGGTCGGGGCGGCGGCGCGGGCCGCCGGTCGCGGCGACGGGGCCAGGCCGCGCAGCAGCGGCGGGACCGGTTCCCGCGCCGCCGCCGCCCGCAGGGCGGGCACGTCGAACCTGGCGGCCACCAGCGTGTCCGCGTCGGTGCGCAGCGCGGCGTCGAGGAGGGCCATGCCCTCGGCGGCGTCGAGGCCGACCATGCCGATGGCCCGGTTGCGGCGCAGGTCCGCCGCGCCCAGGTGCTCGGTCATGGCGCTGGTCGCGCTCCAGTAGCCCCAGGCCAGGGACACGGCGGGCAGGCCGAGCCGGTGCCGCTGCCGGGCCACCGCGTCCAGGCAGGCGTTGGCCGCGGCGTAGTTGGCCTGCCCGGGGTTGCCCAGCACACCCGCCGCCGAGGAGAACAGCACGAACGCGGCGAGGTCGAGGTCGCGGGTCAGCTCGTGCAGGTGCAGCGCCGCGTCCAGCTTCGGCCGCAGCACGGTGTCGACGCGCTGCGGGGTCAGCTCGGTGAGCACCCCGTCGTCGAGGACCCCGGCGGTGTGCACCACGGCGGTGAGCGGGTGTTCGGCCGGGATGGCGCGCAGGACGGCCTCGACCTGGGCCCGGTCGGCGGTGTCGCAGGCGGTGGTGGTGACGGACGCGCCCAGCGCGGTCAGCTCGTCGCGCAGTTCCGGGGCGCCGCCGCGGCGGCTGAGCAGGACCAGGTGCCGGATGCCGTGCGCGGTGACCAGGTGCCGGGCCGTCAGCGCGCCGAGCGTCCCGGTGCCGCCGGTGATCAGCACGGTGCCGTCGGGGTCGAGCGGGCGCTGCCCGGCTCCGGGACGCGCCACCCGCGCCAGGCGCGGCACCCGCGCCACCCCGTCGCGCACCCGCACCTGCGGTTCGCCGGTCAGCAGCACGGCGGGCAGCGCGGACCGGGTGTCGTCGAGGTCGGCCAGCACGATCCGGCCCGGGTGCTCCGACTGCGCCGAGCGCACCAGCCCCCACACCGCGGCCGCGCCGAGCCCGGTGTGCTCCCCGGTCACCACGGCCAGCCGGGTGCCCGCCAGGGCGGGTTCCGCCAACCAGGTCTGGAGCACCGCCAGCGCCGCGGCGACCGAGGCGCGGGGGTCGGCGGCGGTGACGTCGTGGCGCAGGACGTCCCAGTCACCCGACGCCGAGGCGGTGACGTCCTCGGCGGTCGCCACGGAGACGGTGGTGGGGACTCGGTCCACGGCGGGGAGCGGCAGCTCGACCCAGTCCACGTGGAACAGGGAGTCGCCGGTCGTCCCCGCCTGTTCCGGGGAGAACGGCGTGCCCAGGACCGCTTCGACGGTCATGACGGGCTGTCCGGTGGCGTCGGTCAGCTCCAGGCCGGTTCCCGCCGCCGACGTCGCGCCCGGTCGCACGCGCAGCCCGGTGGCACCCGAGGCCAGCAGGCTCACCCCGGTCCACGTGGACGGGACCATGCCGTCGGGGACGACCGTGCGGACAGCGGCGTCGAGCAGGGCGGGGTGCAGGCCGTAGCGGTCCGCGTCGCGGACGTCCAGGGCGACCTCGGTGGTGGGCCCGGTGTTCGGGGGCGCCACCCAGGCGGGGGCGGGGGCCAGCGTGCCGTGGGCGTGCCGCGTCCACGGCTCGTCCACCGGGGCGTCGGCGGCGCGGGAGTGGACCTCCACCGACCGCCGCCGCGCCCGGTCGGGCTCACCGACGACGACCTGGACGGCCCGGCCGCCCCGCCGGGGCAGCACCACGGGCCGGTCGACGGTCAGTTCGGCGAGGGTGGGGGTGGCGACCAGGTCACCGAGCCGGATGGCCACCTCGACCAGCGCCGCGTTCGGCACCGGGACGGCGTCGGACCCCGGGTCGTCCGCGAGCCAGGGGTGCGTCCGCAGCGACCACCTGGCCGTGGCCAGGAAGCCCGCCGAGTTCGGGAGGCCGACGACCGCGCCGAGCAGCGGGTGGTCGGCCGCGGCCTGCCCCAGCGACGCCGCGTCGGTGCCCGACTCGGCCGCCTGGAGCCAGTAGTGCCGGTGGTCGAACGCGTAGGTCGGCAGGTCCACCCGGGCCGACGCCGCGCCCGCGGGCAGCACCGGCGCCCAGTCCACCGCGACACCGCGCACGAACAGCTCGGCCATCGAGACCAGCAGCCGCCGCAGGCCGCCGTCGTCCCGCCGCACCGAGCCGACCACCACGGCGTCGGCGGCGATCTCGGCGATGGGCTGCACCAGCACCGGGTGGGCGCTGACCTCCACGAACACCCCGTGCCCGCTGTCGAGCAGCTCGCCGACGGCGGCCCCGAACCGCACCTGGTCCCGCAGGTTCCGGTACCAGTAGTCCCCGTCCACGACTCCGACGTCCCGCACCCAGTCGCCGAGCGCACTGGAGAAGAACGGCACCTGCGGCGCCCGCGCGGTGATCCCGCCCAGCGCCTCGGCGAGCGTGTCGCGGATGTCCTCCACGTGCCGGGTGTGCGACGCGTAGTCCACCGCCACCCGCCGAACCCGAACCCCCGCACCGGCCAGGGATTCCACCACCTCGTCCAGCGCTGCGGCCTCCCCCGCGACCACGACCGATGACGGCCCGTTGACCGCCGCCACCTCCACCCGACCCGCCCACGGCCTCAACCGCCCGACAACGTCCTCTTCCCCCAACGCCACCGACGCCATGCCGCCACGCCCGGACAACCCCGTGGCAATGGCCTGGCTGCGCAACGCCACCACCCGAGCCGCGTCCTCAAGCGACAACGCCCCCGCCACACAGGCCGCCGCGATCTCCCCCTGCGAATGGCCCACCACCGCATCCGGCACAACCCCCACCGACGACCACACCGCAGCAAGCCCCACCATCACCGCGAAGCTCGCGGGCTGGAGCACGTCAACCCGCTCCAGGAACTCCGGTTCGACCTCGCCGCGCAGCACGTCCACCAACGACCAGTCCACCCAGCGCCCCAACGCCACCGCGCACTCGGCAACCCGCTCGGCGAACACCGGCGACGAGTCCAGCAGCTCCCGCCCCATCCCCGCCCACTGCGTCCCCTGCCCCGGGAACACCCACACGACCTTGCCCAGGTCATCCGCGCCACCGGTCACCACACCAGCAGCGCTTTCCCCACGAGCCAAGCCGCGAAGCCCCGCCAACGCCTCCCGCTCCGAACCCGCCACCACCACCGCGCGCTCACCGAGCACGGCACGACCCGACACCAACGCCCCGGCCACACCCGCGAGCGAGACCCCGTCCGACTCCAGGAAAGACGCCAACCGCCCCGCCTGCGCCGCCAGCGATCCGGCGCTGCGCGCCGACACCACCAGCGGCGCCACCCCGTCCGGCAGCACTCCCCCGGAGTCCGGCACCTCCTGCGGCGCCTCCTCCAGGATCAGGTGCGCGTTCGTCCCGCTGACCCCGAACGACGACACCCCCGCCCGACGCGGCCGATCACCGCGCGGCCACTCCCGGGCCTCCGTCAACAGCTCCACCGCACCGGCCGACCAGTCCACCTCAGGCGTCGGCGCGTCCACGTGCAGCGTCGCCGGGAGCACCCCGTGCCGCAGCGCCTGCACCACCTTGATCACCCCGGCCACACCCGCCGCCGCCTGGGCGTGACCGATGTTCGACTTGAGCGACCCCAACCACAGGGGCTGTTCCCGGTCCTGCCCGTAGGTGGCCAGCAACGCCTGCGCCTCGATCGGATCGCCCAGGACCGTGCCCGTGCCGTGTCCCTCCACCGCGTCCACATCGGACGGGACCAGGCCCGCACTGGCCAGCGCGCGCCGGATCACCCGCTGCTGCGAGGCACCACTGGGCGCGGTCAGCCCGTTGGAGGCCCCGTCCTGGTTCACCGCGCTGCCGCGCAGCACCGCCAACACCCGGTGCCCACGCTCACGCGCCACCGACAGCCGCTCCAACACCACCACACCGGCACCCTCGGCCCAGCCCGTGCCGTCCGCCGTGGAGGAGTACGCCTTGCACCGCCCGTCCGGTGCCAGCGCCCGCTGCCGGGAGAACTCCACGAAGGACCCCGGCGTCGCCATCACCGTCACACCACCCGCGAGCGCCATCGAGCACTCGCCCTGCCGCAACGCCTGCGCCGCCAGGTGGATGGCCACCAGCGACGACGAACACGCCGTGTCCACGGTGACCGCCGGGCCCTCGAACCCGAACACGTACGACACCCGGCCCGAGGCCACGCTCGACGCGACCCCCGTGGTGACGAAGCCCTCCAGCTCAGCCGGGACCGCGCCCCCCGACCCGTACCCCTGGCCCATCAGACCCGAGAAGACCCCGACGTCGGTCCCCCTGAGCGCGGCCGGGTCGATCCCGGCGTGTTCCAGCGCCTCCCAGGAGGTCTCCAGCAACACCCGCTGCTGCGGGTCCATCGCCAACGCCTCACGCGGTGAGATCCCGAAGAACCCCGCGTCGAACAAACCCGCCCCGTGCAGGAAGCCACCCCGGTCGGCGTACGAGGTCCCCGACCGGCCGCCTGCGTCGAAGAGCCCGTCGAGGTCCCACCCCCGGTCGGTGGGGAACTCCGACACCGCGTCCCGGCTCTCGCTGACCAACCGCCACAGGTCCTCCGGCCCCGCCACCCCGCCCGGCAGCCTGCACGCCATGCCCACGATGGCGAGCGGTTCACCCGGGTCAGCCGCCGAAACCGACTCGGTCACCGAAGGGGTGTCCCCCAGGACCTCGGCGCGCAGGCGGGCTGCCAGCGCTGCCGGGGTGGGGTGGTCGAAGACGGCGGTGGTGGGCAGCCGCAGGCCGGTGCTCTCCGCCAGCCGGTCGCGCAGTTCGACGATGGCCAGCGAGGTGAAGCCCAGGTCCCGGAAGGCGCGGTCGGCCGGGACCGGCTGTCGCAGCACAGCGGCGGCCCGGGTGCGGACCAGGTCTTCCAGCAGCGCCCGCTGCGCGCGCTCGTCCAACCCGGACAGCCGATCCCGCAGCGCCGCCGTGACGGCCGGGTCGGGCAGGCTCTGCCGGGCGGGCGCCTCGACCACGGCGCTGAGGATCGCGGGGACGCGGGCCGGGGTGCCCGGCCGCAGCGCCAGCAGCGACGGGCAGTTCGTCGTGATGACGTGGTCGAAGGCGGACAGCAGCCCTCCGATGTCGTCTGCCGTCCCGTGGTCGCCGGGCCGGTCACCCCAGGCGAGGAAGGAGCCCGGCAGTCCCCGCAGCCTGCGGTTCCGCACCAGCGCGTCGGACACGATCCCGTTGACGGCCGCCCCGGGGTCGTCGGGTGAGCCCAGCAACCCGGCGGTGTCGGAGACCACGACGAAGGCGGCGAGGTCGTCGCCTTCGGTCAGCTCACCGAGTCGCAGGGCCAGTTCGGGGTCGTCGGCGGTGTGGACCACCGCGGTGACCGGGTGCCGCAGGTCGCCCAACGCGGTCGCCAGTGCCTCCGGGTCCCGGTCGTCGACCAGGAGCAGGTTGTCCGCTTGGTGGACCGCGGTCAGCCTGCGGGCGATCGCGGCGCCGTGCTCGGTGTCCGCTCCGGTGACCACCACGGTGCCCGCGGCTCCCGGCCACGACGGCGCCTGCGGCCGGTCGACCACGGGGAGGCGGGTCAGCCGGGGAACGAGCAGTGCACCCGACCGCACCGCCACCTGCGGTTCCCCCGACGCGATCGCGGCCAGCAGGGTTTCCCGGCGCAGGTCCGCATCGGTGTCGAGGACGGTGAGCGACGCCGGGTGGGCCTCCTGGAAGGACCGGACGACCGCCCAGAGCGCCGCTTGGCCCAGGTTCTGCGCACCGTCCGCCTCGGCAGCCGCGACCGCGCCGCGAGTGAGGACCACCAACCGGGAAGCAGCCGACTCGGGCCGAGCCAGCCAGGCCCGCACCTGCTCGGCCAGGACCCGGGCGTTCTCGCGGCCCGCGCTGATCGAGTCCTCCGGCTCGGGCTGGAGGAGGACCGTCACGTCGGGCACCGCGTCGACCGCGGCCAGGTCCGGGTGGCACCGCACCCCGGCTCCCAGGGTGGCGGCGAGCTCGGCCGCCCCGGGGCCCACCACAGCCCAGCTCGGGGGTCCGGGGTCGGCCGGTGCCGCCACCGGAACCCAGTCGAGGCTCATCAGCGCGTCGTGGTGCCCGCTCGCCGCGTACCGCAGCCTGCCCGGTCGGTCGGCCAGCAGGCGCCGCTTGACCTTGCCGGACGCGGTGCGGGGGATGGCGGCGACCTCGTGGACCCGGTCCGGCACCTTGTGGGCGGCGAGCCGCTCGCGGCACAGGTCGACCACCGCCCGCACGTCGAACCCGGCGGGGCCGGGGACCACGTACGCGACCGGCACCTCCCCCAGCGCGTCGTGCGCCGCGCCCGCCACCGCCGCGTCGGCGACGCCCGGGGCGGCGCGCACCACCGCCTCGACCTCCCCGGGGTGGATGTTCTCCCCACCGCGGATGATCAACTCCTTGATCCGGCCGCAGATGGTGAAGTAGCCCGCCTCGTCGCGCCGGGCCAGGTCCCCGGTCCGGAACCAGCCGTCCCGCACCGCGGCGGCGGTCGCCTCCGGGCTGTTGTGGTAGCCGACCATGACGTTCGGCCCGCTGACCCACACCTCCCCCTCCACGCCCGCGGGCACGTCGGCCCCGGTGCCGGGGTCGACCACGCGCACCCCCACGCCCGGCACGGGCAGGCCGCAGGACCCGTCGACCCGGGCGCCGCCGGGCGGGTTCACGGTGATGGCCCCGCAGGTCTCGGTGCTGCCGTAGGCGTCGACCAGCGGCACCCCGAACGTCTCCTCGAAGTCCCGGCGCAGCCCGGGGCCGGTGACCGCCCCGCCGACCAGGCCGATGCGCAGGGCGGGCGCGGAGAACCCGTTCGCCCTGGCCGCCGCCACCAGGTGGTGGTAGGTGGTGGGGACACCCGCCAGGAAGGTCGTGCCCTCCTCGCGGAGCGCGCTGATCACGTCCGCCGCCGAGCTGCCGTCCATGATCCGCGCGGTGGCACCGACCGCGGTCACCGACAGCACGCACGCGATGTGCGAGAGGCTGTGGAACAGCGGCAGCGGCCAGAGCACCCGGTCCCGGTCGGTCAGCCCCGGGATCGGCACGTAGCAGGAGGCGACGGACCACAGGCAGTTGCGCTGCGTCGACAGGACGCCCTTGGGTCGACCGGTGGTCCCCGACGTGTAGAACATCCAGGCCACGTCGTCGAGGCCGAGGTCGTCCCGGGCCGGTTCGGCGGGCTCGACCACGGCCAGTTCGTCGTACGAGTGGGCACCCGCGGCGTCACCGGTCACCAGCAGCGTGACCCCGGGTGCCGCGGCCAGCACCCCCTCCGCGTGCGCGGGGTCGGTGATGACCACCGCGGCGCCGCTGTCGGCCAGCAGGTACTCCAGTTCGGCGGGCGGCGAGGCGGGGTTGAGCGGGACCCCGATCGCGGCGGCGCGCACGATCGCCAGGTAGCTCTCCACCGTGGACACCGAGTTGCCCAGGCAGATGGCCACCCGGTCCCCGCGCCGGGTGCCGAGACCAGCCAGGTGCCCGGCCAGCCTGCGCGTGCGCGCCTCCAAGTCGCGGTGGGTGACCACCCGCCGGTCGTCCGCGAAGGCCACCTTGTCCGGGGAGCAGGTCGCGTTCTCCAGGAGTGCGACGGGCAGTGGCCTGATGAGGTCGGTGCGCACTATGCCGCGAATCCTTTCGGAGGAAGGGGGGTCACCAGGAGACGGGCAGCCTGTTCACCGCGAAGACGGAACCCTTGAGCCGCAACGGGACCTCGTCGGACGCGACGGCCAACCGGAGGCCGGGGAACTCCCGCATCAGCGCAGCCAGGCCCGCCCGCAGCTCGACACGCGCCAGGTTCTGCCCGAGGCACTGGTGGATGCCGAAGCCGAACGCCACGTGCCCGGCGGTGTCCCGATCGATGTCCAGCGTGCCGGGGCACCCGAACCTGGCCGGGTCGCGGTTGGCGGCGGGCAGCGACACCGTGACGGAGTCGCCCTTCCTGACCACCTCGCCGTGCAGCGGGATGTCCTCCAACGCGGTGCGGTAGGTGTGGTACTGGTTCACGGTCAGGTAGCGGAGGAGTTCCTCCACCGCGGCGTCGAGCTTCGACGGGTCCGCGCGGAGTGCGGCCAACTGGTCCTCGTGGTGCAGCAGCGCGAAGACACCGACGGACAGCGCGCTCTCCGTGGTCTCGAAACCCGCGAACAGCAGCAGCAGGACGATGTTGCACAGCTCTTCGGTGCTGAGCTGCCCGTCGGCGAGGAGGCGGCTGATGAGGTCGTCCCCCGGGTCCTTCCGCTTCGCCTCGATGACCTCCACGAACAGCGCGCTCGCCGCCCCGTAGGCGGCTGCCACCTCCGCCGGGTCCGCGTCCGGGTCGTGCAGCAGGGTCGGCGCGTGCTCGTAGCGGTCCCGTTCGCCGTAGGGCAGGCCGACCAGCTCGGCCAGCACCCGCAGCACCAGCGGCCGGGCGAAGCCGGTCACCAGGTCCACCGGGGCGCCGCTCTCGCGCATGACCGCGACCTGTTCGGCGGCCACCTCCTCGACCCGGGGCTTGAGCAGGTTCGCCCGGCGGACGGTGAACTCACCGGTCAGCAGGCTCCGGTACCGGGTGTGCTCGGGCGGGTCCATGTGGATGAACATGCCCGGGATGCTCGGGTGGGTCGGCACGAGCTGCCCCTGGTGCGTCACCGGGAAGTGGCCGATCTCCGTGCTGTGGCTGAACCTCGGGTCGCCGAGGACCTTGCGCACCAGTTCGTGGCTGGTGACGATCCAGCCCTCGTGCCCGTCGGGGTAGACCATGCGCGCCAGCGGGCGCTCGGCGCGCAGGGAGTCGAAGACCGAAGGGGGGTCGAACCGGTGGGTCCGCGCCCACGGCACCTCGTAGGAGATCGCGTCGCTCATGGAACCCTCCACTCAGGATGATGACCGGCATCCGCCCCGGGCCGCGACAACCCCGTTGACCGGTGCGAGCGGGACCGTGGACCGAGCAGCCGAATTCCGCGAACCTGGACTGCGCACCGCGGGCATGGACTCGTCACTCTCGTGGATGACGCTAGACGGGCCCTGACCACCGGGCATCCCCCAACCTGGTAGGCCGGGGACCGCCTCTGCGGGGTCGGTCCGGTCACCACCAGACTGGGGGATGTCCCGCTCCCCCAACCCTTCTAGCCTGGCCTGGGAGGCTGATCCATGACACGAGCGGGAATCTGGCGCGCGCTGACACCCACCGAGAAGGTCTACGCCGACAAGGAGATCCACGTGGGGTACACGGTCCGCACGGCGGGCCGACTCGACCAGGGCGCCCTGCGCGCGGCCTACGCGGCCGTGTGCCGCGCCCACCCCCAACTCGCCGCCCGGCTCGACACCCGCGACGGCGAAGTCCTCGTCGTGGAATCCGACGACAGCCCCGAAGTCCAGTTCCACGAGGGAGATCCCGACCGCCCGATGACGGGGGTGCGGTTGGACCAGCACCGGGGGCTGAGCGCGGTCAACGTCGTGCGCGACGGCGACCGGGCGAGCGTGACCCTGGTGACCCACCACAGCGTCGCCGACGCCGACCACTCCCTGCACGTGCTCGCGGCGCTGTGGTCCTGCTACACCGACGCGGTCAACGGCGTGCCGGTCGAGCTGCCCCGCCACCCGTACCCCCGGCCGCTGGAGGACCTGCTGGCCGAGCGCGGCATCCACTCCCCCGCCCCGGCGCCCGCGGCCGTACCCGCCCAGCGCAAGCCCGAACTGGTCGTGCTCGTCCGGCACATGGCGCAACTGCGCCTGACGGCGGCGGAGACAACGGCCCTGGTGGAGTTCAGCCGCCGCAACGACGTGACGTTGAACGGCCTGCTGTCCGGCGCCATCCTGCTCGTCGAAGCCGAGCTGCGCGAGCTGCCGGTGACGGACCTGGCGCTCAGGTTCACCGTGAACCTGCGCAACCGCCTCACGCCACCGGTCGGTGCGACCGAGGGCGCGAACGTGGTCGGTGGCGGGCGGTTCACCGTTCCGCCCGGAACCGAACCCGACGCCGTGGCGATCGGCCGGGTGGTCGGTGAGCAGTTGCGGGCGGGCCTGGCCGACGGCTCGATGCAGCGCAGCCTCCTGGACATGGTGGACCTGGTCAACCGGCTGTCCTCCGGCCCGTGGCAGCACCAACCGCCACCCGGCCCGGCGCCCGCCGTGATCAGCCTGACCAACTGGGGCCCGATACCACCGCTGCGGTCGCCGGACGGGGTGGAGCTGACCAACTTCCACTCCTGTTCCCACATCAGGGAAGCACCCGCGGCGTTCGAGGCGGCCCGCGGTTACGTGGCGAGCACCTTCAACGGGCGCCTGGGCATCGACCTGGCCTTCCCGGAGAAGGATGCCGCGCAGGTCGAACGACTCGAACGCATCCGCGAGCTGCTGACCCGGTTCGCGGGGCAGAGCTGACCGTCCCCCGTGGTGCCCGGCTCCACGGGGCTGGGGCGGCCTACCAGGTGACCAGGAGCCGCTGCACGCCGTGGACGTTCTGCGAGGGGTCGCGCACCTCGACGTCCTCGGCGGGCTCCGCGAGCCGCAGGGTCGGGAAGCGGGTGAACAGGGCGGGGAAGGCCGCGCGCATCTCGATGCGCGCCAGTTGCTTGCCCAGGCACGGGTGCACGCCGTAGCCGAACCCCAGGTGCCCGGCCGCGTCGCGGTGCAGGTCGAGGGTGTCCGGGTCGGCGAACCGGGCCGGGTCGCGGTTGGCGGACTGCAACGAGACCGCCACCGTCTCACCGGCCCTGACCACCTGGCCCGCCAGTTCGACGTCTTCGAGCGCGCCCCGGGAACCGGTGTGGATGACGCTCAGGTAGCGCATCAGCTCCTCCACGGCGCGATCGGCGAGGTCGGGTTCCGCGCGCAGGGACGCGAGCTGGTCGGGGTGGGTCAGCAGCGCGAACGTCCCCAGGGTCAACATGCTGGAGGTCGACTCGACGCCCGCCATCAGCATGATGGCGGCCAGCCCCGACAGTTCCTCGTCGGTCAGCTCGGACGTGGCCAGGTCGCTGAGCAGGTCACCGGTCGGCGCCGCGCGCTTGGCGGCGATGAGCCCGCGGAAGTAGTCCTGCATGTCGGTGAAGCCCATGTCCACGAAGGTCGTGGGGATCTCCTCCGTCGTCGGTGGCTGGAACCGGTCGCGGTCGCCGGGCGGCACGCCGAGCAGTTCGCAGACCGAGAGCATCGGCACCGGGCGGGCGAAGACCTCCACCAGGCTCACCGGACCGCCGCGCCGCTCCATGTCGTCCAACCGGTCGGCGACGATCCGCTCGATGACGCGGGTGTACCGGCGCATCCGCCGGGTGGTGAACCTGCCCGACAGCAGCCGCCGGTACCGGGTGTGCTCCGGGCGGTCGATGTGCAGCATGTCGCCGGGGATCGGCGGCAGCCCCTGGCCGATGTCGGCCAGGGGCCAGTGCCGCCGGTCGTTGCGGTGGCTGAACCGCGGGTCCGACAGCACGGTCCGCACCGCGGCGTAGCCGGTGGCCAGCCAGCCGAGGTGGCCGTCCGGGAACACCATGCGGGTCAGCGGCCCCCGCTCGCGCAGCCCGGCCAGTTCGGCGGGCGGGTCGAACGGGCAGCCGGTCGGGCGGGCGGTGGGCAGGCGCGCGGGCGTTTCGGTCATGTCGGCAACCTCGGGTGCGGGTTCACGGCGGGTCGAACGCGGGCCGAGGCGCGGACTCCGGCGGGACCACCGGCCGCGCGCTCACGGGCGACGGGCGCGCGGGGGTCAGGCGCGCGTCGCCTCCAGCAGCCAGATCGGCAGCAGCGTGGCGCCCGCGTCGTCGGTGTCGAGCTTCTTGCCCTGGTAGTCCTGGCGCAGCGGCTCCGACAGCACCTCCGTGGTCAGGTACTGGGCGCGCAGCGAGTTGATCGTCCACTCCGGACCGCTGAAGGCGGTGCGGATGGTTTCCTCGGTGATCGGCTCCGGGCCCGCCGCGTCGCCGCGGGAGCACCACTGCAGCAGCCTGCCGCCGGGGCGCAGCGCCCGCGCGACGGCGTCGGCGTACTCGCGGCGCTGGGTGGGGCCGAAGCAGTGGAACACCAGGCTGCTGGTCACCGTGTCGAACGCGCCGTCGTGGCCGTCCAGCCGGGTCGCGTTGCCCACGGCGAAGGTCACCGCGACGCCCTGCTCGGCCGCGCGGGCCCGCGCCTTCTCCACGGCGGTGGGCGCGACGTCCAGGCCGGTCACCCGGTGGCCCTGCTTGGCGAGGAAGATCGCGTTGTCGCCGAGGCCCGCGCCGATGTCGAGCACGTCGCCGGACACGCGGCCCGCGGCCTCCAGCTCCACCAGCACCGGCTGCGGGGCGCCGATGTCCCAGGGCATCCGCTCCAGCACGACGCCCTCGACCAGCGCGGTCTCCCGGTAGGCCCGCTCGTAGTCCACGGTCGTCGCGTCGAAGTGCTGGTAAGCGTTGTCGGCCATCGGATCCGTCCCTCGTGTCGACGATTGACTGCGTCCCCAGGATGGGGCAGCGCCGACCCGCTGAGCACCCCTCAACCTGGTAAGGATCTCCGCGCCCCCGATGCCCCTGCGCAGCAGGCCGGGGTGACCACATCGTGATCACCCGATCGAGCGGTTTCCCCGTGCACTGCCCGGTCGTTGGACCGGTGCAGTCCCTACGACGTGAGGACACGGGATGAGAAGGTTCGGTGCCGCGATGGCCGCCGTACTGGTGGTGGCGGGTGGTGCCCCGGCGGGCGCGGTGGACGGCACCCTGCCCGGTGGGATCGGGATCGCGGTGGACGTCGAGGCACCGCTGCCGGACACGGTCATCCCCAAGGGCACCACCACGGTCGTCGGCACGGCGTCGGTCGGCACGGGCGCGGTGCCGCCCACCACGTCGGTGACCTACGTGCTGGACGGGTCGGGCAGCCTGAGCGCCGCCGGGTTCGCCCAGGAGAAGGCGGCCGTCGAGCGGTTCCACCGGCAGTACGCGCTGAACCCCGCCTACGGGATCGGCAGCGTCGGCCTGGCGACCTTCGCCACCGACGGGCGCAGCATCGACGTGGACGCGGCGCCGGGGACCCAGCTCGCCGTCGCGCCCACCGCCGACAACAACGGCAGCGGTGCCCCGGACTTCCTCGAAGCGCTGGGCGCCATGCCCTACCTCGACGGCAGCACGAACTTCATCGCCGGGCTGGAACGGGCGGCGGAGGTGTCGGCGGCGACCACGGGCACGCGCAAGCTGGTGCTGTTCCTGTCCGACGGCCGCCACAACGTGGGCACCGGCGGTGAGGCGGAGCGCATGCTGGCCGACCTGCCGGACGCGGTCGACATCCACACCTTCGGGTTCGGCCCCGACGCCTCCTGCCAGGGCGGGCCGGTGTCCCTGGAGCGGATCGCGCGGGCCACCGGCGGCACCTGCTCGATGTCGGGGTTCGCCGACCTGGGGCAGGCGCTGTCGCGGCTGCTGGCCTCCGAGCTGCACCACCTGACGCTGACCGTGGACGGCGGCCCGGAGCTGCCGATCACCGACATCACCCCCGCCCTGCCCCAGCCGGGGCCGAAGCAGGTCCGCTACACCGTGCGGACCCCGCCGCTGGACGTGGGGAACCACCCGCTGTGCGTCACCGCCCACGGCAGCGACTACGCCGGACCGGGGAAGGTCACCGACTGCACCAACGTGATCATCCTCGCCCCCTCCACCACCCCCGGTCCCACCACGACCACGAACCCGCCCGCCACCACCACCCCGACCGGCGCCACCAGCCCCGGTGCCCCGCCGCCCGCGGCGGCACTGCCCGGCAACAGCCAGGTCAGCGCCATCCCGCGCGGCGGCGTGGCCACCGGCGGCGGGACGGTGGTCCCGTGATCGCCCGCGGCCGGGTGCTCGTCGCGGCGCTGGTGGGCGCGCTCGCCGCGGGCCTGATCACCACCGGTCTGCTCTGGTCCCCGGAGGTGACGGGCGGCCACCCCGTCGGCAGGGCCACCACCCCTCCACCGGCGGTGTCCGCCGCCGCGCCCGTCGAGGTCAACATCCCCGCCCTCGGCGCCCGGTCCAGCCTCATCCCCCTGGGCCTCAACCCCGACGGCACCGCCGAGGTCCCCCCGCTCGACCACCCCGCGCAGGCGGGTTGGTACAAGCACGGCCCTGCCCCCGGCGACCCCGGCCCCGCCGTGCTGCTCGGCCACGTCGACGGCCACAGCCTGCCGGGGATCTTCCACGACCTGGCCACCCTCACCCCGGGCGACCGCGTCGAGGTCACCCGCAACGACCGGAGCACGGCCGCCTTCACCGTCCGCCGGGTCGACCGCGTCGCGAAGACCGACTTCCCCACCGACGCCGTCTACGGGGAGACCGACGACCCGCAACTGCGCCTGATCACCTGCGGCGGCGCCTTCGACCGGGCCACCGGCAACTACGAGGACAACGTCATCGTCTACGCCGACCTGGTCTGAGCCGGGAGCGGTTCAGGCCCGGCGCAGCGGTGCGAGCACGTCGGTCAGGCTGATCACCTCGGTGAGCATCCGCTGGAGCACGGCGTCGTGGCTCTCGGCCGGGGTGAAGGTGGTGAACTCCGCGCAGTCGGTCCACAGCGACAGGTTGACCTGGGTGTAGGCGGTCGCGAGCTGCACCGCGCCCGCGATCTGCCGCAGGTGTTCGACGGCGCGGGCGCCGTTGACGTTGCTGCCGTACCCGACGAAGCAGGCCGCCTTGTGGTTCCACTCCTGGTAGACGAAGTCGATGGCGTTCTTGAGCACGGCCGGGATCGACCAGTTGTACTCGGGGGTGACGAACACGAACCCGTCCAGCTCGGCGACCTTGGCGCTCCAGGCTCGGGTGTGGGCGTGCTCGTACACGCCCAACCGGGGCACGCGGGGCTCGTCGAACAGGGGCAGGTCGTAGTCGGCGAGGTCGACGACCTCGAAGTCGGCGTCCCCGCGCGCCGCGGCCGCCTTCTCGACCCACCGCGCGACCTGGGGTCCGAGGCGCCCGGGGCGCGTGGTGCCGATGATGATCCCGATCCTGGTCATGCGCGCCTCCACGTCCGAGCGGTCATCCTGGCGACGGCGCGGCCACGTCGACGGGTTGGCCGGTGCGCGCCGATTCGCAGGCCGCCCGGACGATCCGCAGCGCGCGCACCCCGGCCGCGCCGTCGGGGCCGACCGCGCGGCCCTCGCCGACCGCCGCGACGAACTCGCCGAGCATGACCGCGTGCGGGTCGGCCCCGCCCGGCTCCCACAGCTCCCCGCCCGCGATGGTGTCGAAGCCGCCGAGCAGCCGCGGGCGGGCGTCGAACTCGACGCTCCCCCGGTCCCCGACGAAGGTCATGGTCGGCCCGCCCGCCCGCCGCCCCTCCGGGTTCCAGCCGCAATCGATGGCCGCGACCACCCCGCTCGGGTAGCGCACGCTGACCAGTGCCGCGCTCTCCACACCCGGGTCTGCACTCAAGACGCTGTTCGTCTGCGCGTACACCTGTTCCGCCTGCTCGCCGCCGAGCACCGCGTCCACCAGGTCGAGCAGGTACGGCGCGGCACCCAGTGCCCCCCGGGAGCGGTCGGGGCTGTCGTACGCCCCGTGGAGGGTCATCAGCTCGCCGACGGCACCGCCGCCCGCGATCGCCTCGCGCACGGCGGTGAAGGCCGGGCTGAACCAGGCCGGGGACGCGAGCGCCAGCCGGACCCCCGCGTCCGCGCAGGCGTCCACCACGGCCTGGGCGTCCGCCTCCTCGACGGCCAGCGGGTGCTCGCACAGCACCTGCGCCCCGACCCCGGCCGCCCGCTCGACCAGTTCCCGGCGCAGTCCCACCTCGCTCGTGACCACCACGGCGTCGGGGCGCGCGGCGAACACCTCGTCCCAAGTGTCCATGTGGGACACACCGAGCCGTTCGGCGGCGGCCCGGCCCCGAGCCGGGTCACCCTGGTCCGCGGTGACCACGTCGACACCGGGCATGTCCCGCAGCAGCCGGGCGTACGCGGTGGCGCACTCGTGGGCGAACGACAGCACCGCGACCTTCACGCGACCTCCTCGGCGGGCAGTTCCACGGCCCGCCCCGTCCACGCGGACTCCGCCGCGGCCTGGGTGAGGCGGACGGCGGCCAGTGCGTCCCCGGCGCCCAACCGAGGCGGTGGGCCGCCCCGGAACGCCTCGGCGAACTCGCGCATCTCGGCGACGAACGGCGATTCGCCGTGGTACTGGAAGCTCTCGGCCAGGTCGCCGGTCGCCCGGACCTCCTGCGGCCACGTGGAGTCGTGCTCCACCGTGCCGCCCGTGCCCGAGACGCTGAAGGTGACGCGCATGGGTGGGAGCTGCTTCGCCGTCCACCGGCTCACGATCCGGCTCAGCGCGCCACCGGCGTGGGTGAGCACGACGGTCCCGACGCCCACGGCCCCCGCCGGGGCCGGGGTGGCGATGTCGCCCTGGTAGTGGGCGTGCACCCGCACCACGTCCCCGAAGACCCACCGGGCGATGTCGACCCCGTGCAGCATCTGGTCGGTCAGGATCCCGCCCGCCCGCGCGGGCACGTGCCCGGTCCACGGCCGCGGGTGGTAGCCGGTCACGGTGAACCGGGCGAGCGCCCCCGCCCCCAGGCGCCCCGCCGCCACCACCTCGTGCAGCCGGGCGAACGGCGCGGAGAAGCGCAGGTCGTGGGCCGGGTAGAGCGGCACCCCCGCCCGCTCCGCCGCGGTGACGATCTCCTCGGCCTCCGCGGTGTCGGCCGACAGCGGCTTCTCGCACACCACCGCCACCCCCGCGGCGATGGCGGCCATGGCGATCGCGTGGTGGCTGCCGGTCGGGGTGCAGATGTCCACGGCGTCGGCGCCGTCCAGGGCGGCGGCCAGGGAGTCGGCCACCCCGGCGTCGAACTCGCGGGCCAGGTCCGCTGCGCGGCCGTCGTCGGAGTGCACGCGCACGGACGCCCCGGCCCGGATCCACGCGTCCAGGTGCAGGCGGGCGATCAGCCCCGCGCCGATCAGTGCGACCTCAAGCTGCCGCATGGCATCCCCAGCCCTTCTTCCACATCGCCTCGACCGCCGCCGCGCCGTTCCCGACGGCCGGAGGCACCTCGGATGGAGTACTGCTGTGGACAACCGGGGGAAAGCCGGTCCCGACCCGGCTGCCGACGCCTCGCGCGCCCGGAGCCTGATCAGTTTCGCCCACACCGCGCGCCGGGACCACCACCAACGTGGGTAGTCGCGGTCCGGCCGTCAGTCCTGGTTCTCGCTGTCGTGGAGCAGGACCCTGAGCAGACCTTCGAGCTGTCCGCGCTGCGCGGTTGTCATGGCGGAGAGCAGGCGTTCCTCGTTGGCGACGTGGTCGTGCAGAGCGGCGTCGACGACCTCCTGCCCCCTCCGCGTGAGGGCGACGCGGATCGTGCGGCGGCTGCGCGGGTCCGCCTCGCGGGTGATGAGGTCCTTGGCGACGAGTCGGTCGAGCCTGTTCGTGATCGCACCCGAGGTGACCATGGCGCTGTCGGCGAGCTGCCCCGCCGTCAGGCCGTGCCCGTCGACATCCGCGCGCCGCAGGGTGGCGAGGAGGTCGAACTCCCCCGGCTGCAAGCCGTGCCGGGTGAAGACCTCCTGCAACTCGCGCTCGAACCGGCGCGTGAGCCGGGAGAGCCTGCCGAGCACACCCATCGGGCTGACGTCGACGTCGGGCCGTGCCCGCGCCCACTGGGCGATGACGCGGTCGACGCTGTCCTCCACCACGCACCTCTCAACGTTGAACTGTTTGACCTGGCGAGGCTATCACCGTACGGTCCTCAACGTTAAACAGTTCAACGTTGAGGAGTTTCGGTGAACAGGTTCCGGACCACAGTGCTCACCGCGATCGCCCCCTCGGTGTGGGGGACGACGTACATCGTGACGACCGAACTGCTGCCGCCCGGGCACCCGCTGTTCGCCTCGCTGGCGCGGGCACTGCCCGCCGGGCTGCTCGCGATCGCGGTGACCCGCGCGTTGCCCACGGGCGCGTGGTGGTGCAGGTCCGCCGTGCTGGGCGCGCTGAACATCGGCGCCTTCTTCCCGCTGCTGTTCGTCGCCGCCCACCACCTGCCCGGCGGCGTGGCCGCCACGCTCGGGGCCGCGCAGCCACTCGTCGTCGCCGTCCTCGTCGTGGTCGTCCTGCGCGAGCCGTTCTCCGCGTGGCGCCTGTCGTGGGGGCTCGTCGGGATCACCGGTGTCGCCCTGGTCGTCCTGCGCTCCACTGCGGCGCTCGACGCGGTGGGGGTGGCCGCCGGGCTGATGAGCGCGGTGTCCATGGGAGTCGGTGTCACGCTCACCAAGAAGTGGGGACGGCCCACCGGGGTGCCCGCGATGGGCCTGGCCGGGTGGCAGCTGACAGCCGGAGGACTGTTCCTCCTGCCCGTCACGCTGCTCGTCGAGGGTGCTCCGCCGAGCATCGACAGCACAGCACTGACGGGCTACGCCTGGCTCGGGCTCATCGGCGGGCTGCTCTCCTACACGCTGTGGTTCGACGGCATCGCCCGCCTCCCGGTCGCCTCGGTCGCCGTGCTGGGACTGCTGTCCCCACTGGTCGCCGCGACCCTGGGAGCGGTCCTCCTGGGCCAGACCCCCGGCGCGGCGCAGGTGGTCGGATTCGCCCTCGCCCTGGCGGCGATCGTCGCGGGCCAGATCACCCCCGGCGGAAGAACAGCCACAGCCCCGAACACCGACGGCGATCAGCCCACGGTGGCCGTCGCGCAGGCAGGGAGCACACGATGAAGATCGCCGTTGTCGGGGCAACAGGGATGGCGGGCTCCCGCATCGCCGCGGAAGCGGTCCGACGTGGACACACCGTCTCCGGGTTCTCGCGATCGGGCGGGAGCGGCGAACGAGCGCCCGGGGGATTCGCGTCGTTCACCGCCGATGCGACCGACCCGGCGGCCATGGCCCGCCTGGCGGCCCAGCACGACGTCATCGTGCTCGCCACCAGGCAGGCCCCGGGAACAAAAGGTGACGTCGCCTCCCCGGTGACCACGGTTCTCGACGCGGCCCTGGCCTCCGGCCGCCGGGTCGTCGTGATCGGTGGCGCAGGCCCGCTGCGGAGCCCCGACTCGGACCGGCTCGTGGTCGACGACCCGCGCTTCGTCCCCCGGGAATGGCGGTCCACCGCGCAGGCCAGCGTCGACCAGTTCAACGCCTGCGCGGCGCACCCGGCGGACTGGACCTACCTGAGCCCGCCCGCGCTGCTCGAACCCGGCGAACGCACGGGTTCCTACCAGCGAGGGGGAAACCGGATCCTCGTCGACGCCAACGGAATGTCCCAGATCACTGCCGACGACCTCGCCGTTGCCGTCCTCGACGAGATCGAAGACCCGCAGCCCGGATCGCGCCACTTCACCGTTGCACGGTTGACGCCTTGAACGGGGCGATCACCCCTGTTCGCGATCGGTCGCGGTGGTGAGTCCGGTGTAGTGGGCCTTCATGGACGGGTAGTAGTCGTCGAAGTCCGGTGTGGGTGATCCGTCGCGGGAGGCGACGAGCAGGTCCAGGTAGTACTCCCAGCCCGGGCCGACCTCACCGATCGAGTCCTCGTCGTCCAAGTGGTGCACGAATTGCAGTTCCGTCGTCCCCCGGTGCTCCGAGAGCAGCAGTTCCAGGCGCCAGGAGCCGAACTCGTCGATCGAGGAGACAGCCAGTCGTCGCGGGGGCTCGCAGGCTTCGATGTGAAGGTCGAACCAGGGCTTCTCCTCCTCGAACGCCATCTGCACCTTGACCGTCCGCCCGGGTGCCGCCTCGCCCTCCCAGGGGCCGAACCAGCGCGCGGTCCGCTCGGGCTCGGTGATGCTCGCCCACACGTCCGCCACCGGGGCGCGGAAGGTGCGGGGCAGCACCAGGTCGGTTCCGACGGCGGTGCGGAGCAGTCTGCCGGTGGGCACGGGGCTCATGCTGTGTGTTCCTCTGCGTGTTCGGTGGCTTCGCGGACGACGCGCTCGCGCCGGGTCCGGTGGACTTCGGTCGCCAGGGCGTCGAGGCGCTGCTGCCAGCCGGAGGAGCGCGTGAACTGGGCCAGCCAGTCGACGACCTCGGTGAACTTCCCCGGGTCGAGCACGTAGAACCGCTGCCTGCCGACGAGTTCGTCCCGGACCAGGCCGCTGTCGCGCAGCACGCGCAGGTGGCGGGACACGGCGGGCCTGCTGATCGGGAACCGCGCGGCGATCTCCCCCGCGGACAGCCGCTCGTGCCGCAGCATCACCAGGATGTCCCGGCGCACCGGGTCCGCCATCGCACCGACGACCTCGTCCACGAGCGGAAGCGTAACCCAGTGGTTACGCTTCCGCAAGCGGGTTCGCGGCCGCCCCGTTCCGACCCCGGTGGCCGAGGGGGTCGAGGTGTTCGGGAGTGGCGTCGTCGGCCGTGGTGGACTCGGACAGGGCACGCCACCGCTCGTCCTCGGCGAGCAGGGAGCGGCCCGCGGCGGTGGCGTAGGCGTGGGCGTCGACGCCGACGAGCAGGCGCAGCGGCGGCTCGTCGAGGTCCACCAGGTCGAGGACGAGCCGGGCGACCTTGACCGGGTCACTGGCACCGGTCGCACCCGAGGCGTGCACGGCGGCCGTCCGACCGACGGTCTCGGCGTACTCCGGCCGGACCGCGGAGATCCGCATGGACGCCCCCGCCCAGTCGGTGCGCATCCCGCCGGGTTCCACGACGGTCACCTTGATGCCCAGCGGCGCCACTTCCCGCGCGAGCACGGAGGAGAAGCCGCCGACAGCCCACTTGGCGGACTGGTAGGCGGCCAGGCCCGGGGTGGCGAGCCTGCCGCCGACCGAGGACACCTGGATGATCCGGCCGGACCGCTGGGCGCGCATCACCGGCAGCACGGCCTTGGTCAACCGCACCACGCCGAACAGGTTCGTGTCGACCTGGGCGAGGAAGTCGTCGAGGTCGACGTCCTCAATGGAGTCGACGTTGGCGTACCCGGCGTTGTTGACCAGCACGTCGACCCGCCCGAACCGCGCCACCGCCGAGGCGACGGCCGCCTCGGTGGCGGCCCCGTCGGTCACGTCCAGACCGACGACGTGCACCCGGTCGCCGTACTCGGCCACCAGGTGGTCCAGGGCCGGGGGACGGCGGGCGCCCGCCACCACCCGGTGCCCGGCGCGGAGCGCGGCCAGGGCGATCTCATGCCCCAGACCGCGGGAAGCGCCGCTGATGAGGAACACGGAGGAGTTCGAGGTGATCATGACACCCTTCCCAAGCGCTAACTAACCAGTTGTTTAGGAGTGATGCCCAGTGAACACCCACCCCTCCCCGCTGTCAACCAACCGGTTAGTCAGTACTCTGTGCCCCATGCCCAGGGACGCGGAGGCCACGCAGGCGCGGTTGCTGGCGGCGGCGCGCGACGAATTCGCCGCGCACGGCATCGCGGGCAGCCGGGTCGACCGGATCGCGGCCGTGGCGCAGAGCAACAAGGCGCAGATCTACCACTACTTCGGCAGCAAGGACGGCCTGTTCAACGCCGTCTTCGAGGCCATGTGCCGGGAAACCGTCGACGCCGTCCCCATCAGCCCCGACGACCTCCCGGAGTACGCGGGCAGGCTGTTCGACTCCTACGAGCAGCGCCCGTGGGTGCAGCGCATCGCCACCTGGCACCGCCTCGAACGCGCGGACTCGGGCGAACTGGTCGACGTCGTCCTGGCCAGCAACACCGCCAAGGTCAACGCCATCGCCGAGGCCCAGGCCCGGGGCGCCCTGCCCACCCGCTTCCCCCCGCACGTCCTCCTCGGCCTGGTGATCCACCTGTCCGGCTTCTGGACCGCAAACATCCCCGAGTTCGACGCCCTCGTGGACGGCACCGACACCAGGACCAGACGCCAGGTCGTGGTCGACGCGGTGGCCGCCCTCCTGACCTGAGCCTACGCGTCAGGACAGGTAAGCCCCGATCCGCTTGAGCCACTGCTCGCAGTTCCCGCACGCCGCCCGCGCCTTCCACTTGCGCTGACCGGCATCCCACGTCTGCGCGTGGCTGAACACCCCACCGACCGGGATGTCCGCGACGGAGTTGACGGCGTGCGCGACGAGGTACTGGTTCATGGCGTCGACCTCACCGCACACGTGGGTCTCCCACGCCTCGACCTGGTTGACGCCGTCGAGCAGGTCCCACATCACCCGGTGCACCGCACCGTGGCCGCTGGTACCGACCCAGGAACCCCCGGCGCCGTCGGCCATCCCGGCGATCACCGTGCCCACCACGCCGTCCGGCCCGTTCGCGTGCCGCTTGGTCTCGGTGAAGGCGATCGCCTGCGTGGTCTGCTTGGTGCCCTCCAACCACGCGACCCACCGCTGCTCGACCACCACGTCCTTCGCGAACTTCGCCAGCGGGCCCTGCAGGTCGACGAAGAAACCCCAGGCATCACCACCCGGGTAGTCCCTCCACCCGGCGAACGCGGCCAGCGCCTGCCGAGCAGCCCCCAGGTCCCGCCCCGCCGCGACACTCACCCGCGCGAACTGCTGCTCGACCGCCTCCAACTTCTCCTTCTCCGAACCGAGCCGCCGCGCCCTCCCCAACCCCTGCGCCGCCCCGCGCCCCGCCTCAGCCCATGCCTTGACGTCCACGGCGGTGGTGAGCAGGTTCCCGTCGGAGGCGGGGTCGAAGAGGTCGGCCGGGGTGTAGGCGGTCTTCAACTTCTCGCGCACGGCGGGGGCGATGTCGTCGTAGGACTTCGGCTTCGGGTGGGCGCTCGTCATCGGGACTCCGGTCCGTGGGGTGTGCTGTGGCGCGCTCCCCCGAACGCCCGGCCAACCGCCGCGCAGCCCATCCATCGTACGCTGGGCGCTTGCAGGCGGGAAGATCGTCTTTGACGTGGTGCGCCGCTGCTGGAGAGCGCGGGAGACGGATGGTGATCAACCCGTCTCCCGGTTTCGAATCCTCGCTGGAAGTGATGCTAAATTCACCTCTAGGCGCTGAAAACCGCACGTCAAGAAGTGTCCTCCCCACGCGAGCGGGGCTGTTCCCTCGTCCAGGTCGACGAAGCCGAGCACGGTGTGGTCCTCCCCGCGCGAGCGGGGCTGTTCCCATCCGCTGCGCGTCGACCACCAGCAGCTCCGCGTCCTCCCCGCGCGAGCGGGGCTGCACCCTCAAGGCGGCAGGTGAGCGAGGCATGCGATCCAAGGTGGTCCGGTCCTGGTCTTCAAGCCCGGGGTTTTCGGGGGCGTGCCCGGGTGGGTGAATCCGCTTGGGCGGGGCCCCTACGCCGATCATGCGCCCAGTGTGACCGAGTGGGGCTGAAGGGATGCCCCACAACCCAGGCAGGCTTGCACATGATCGGCACCCCCACCCAAGCAGATCCACCCACCCGGGCATTTGGTCACCGGGCCGGCGGTTTGTGGGGTGGTCGGCTTTCGCTGCGCCTGGTGGGGTTCGGTGTGGCTGGCCGCCAGGTCTGCGGTTTGGGGTGGGCGGCTGTGCCTGCTGTTGGTCACTCGATGGTCAGTGCCAGATCGCCCGCGAAGATGCGCAGTGCGATGAGGTGGGGTCCGGCTGTGATGTCGGCGCCTGTCAGTTCGCCGATGTCGTTGGTGCGGGCGGCCACCGAAAGGATTTCCAGTCCTCCCTGGGGAACCTTGATGCCCAGTGGCCGCTGTGCGTGGTTCTCGGGGGGCCAGAAGTAGTCGGGGACCCCGTCGTCCGGGCGGGTGTCGAGGACCAGGGTCCAGTCGGTCCAGATGGTGAAGAGGGCCGATGTTTTGTCCTCGAACACGAATTGGAGGGCGAGGAGGTCTTCGGTGGTGTCCACGACTTCCAGGACCACCTGGGCCTTGCGGCCGACGATCAGGTTGGGGTTGAGCCGCTCTGGTCGGGAAGTCACGCTGTTCCCCTCCCGTCCCCGAAGCGGGTCGGGCGGCTTCGGTCGGACCACCCTGCCAGAAGCCACCTGACCGGCCGAAGGGAGATCGCGTTTTGTCACCCTCTGCCAGTTTCGCCGCGCGCTGCCTGCGCCATCGGACCAACCTCACCGGTGCGAAATGTGAAGGCCTTCATAAGTTCCGGGCCCGGCGGTAGCCTCACCGCTCATCACACCGGAGTGAGAGGGGTTGGGCATGGGACGACGTTCCCGGTACCTGACGGGTGCGGTGGCCGCGGTCGCCGTGACCGCCGCCGCGGTGGTGGCGGTGCAGGGGTCGGCCGCCGGGGAGCAGGCTCCCCTGCCGCCCCGGGGGGCCGGGTTCGCGCAGGGTGACTACTGCCTCGGGCAGTGCGGTGACATCGTGCCGCCGGGGCAGAACGGCAGCGCCACGGTCGTCGAGATCCTGGCGAACAAGGCGTTCGGCACCCGGCCCAAGCACTTCGACGACCAGATCGGCAAGTACGACGCGCTCGCGCAGGGGTACGGCGGGCTGACCACCGAGAAGATCAACGCCTTCTTCAACGACTCCTCCTTCGGTGTGGCGCCGGACCAGGTGGAGAGCACGAAGAAGCCGCGGGCGGACGTGACGATCATCCGGGACAAGGCGACCGGGGTGCCGCACGTCTACGGCACCACCCGGTCCGGGACCACCTTCGGCGCCGGGTATGCCGCCGCGCAGGACCGGTTGTTCCTGATGGACGTGCTGCGCCGGGTCGGGCGCGGGCAGCTCACCCCGTTCGCGGGTGGCGCAGCCTCGAACCAGTCGCTGGAGCAGGGGTTCTTCGCCGACGCGCCGTACACCGAGGAGGAGTTGCAGCGGCAGGTGGACGAGGCCGCGGCGGCGAGCCCGCGCGGTCAGGTCGCCATCGCCGACGCCCGCTCCTACCTCGAAGGCGTCAACCAGTACATCAGCGAGGCGTACAACGGCCGGTACTTCCCCGGTGAGTACGTGCTGCTCGGGCACATCGACGCGATCACCAACCGGGGCAGGATCGAGCCGTTCAAGCTCACCGACCTGGCCGTGATCGCCTCCGTCATCGGTTCGCAGTTCGGCGGTGGCGGCGGTGGTGAGGTGCAGTCGGCGATCGCCAAGCTGGCGTTGCAGGAGCGCTACGGCGTCGTCGAGGGTGAGCGGGTCTGGCAGACCATGCGCTCGGAGGACGACCCGGAGCACATCCAGACCATCCACAACGGACAGAGCTTCCCGTACGCCAAGCGACCGGCGAACCCGCAGGGCGAAGCGCTGCCGGACAAGGGTTCGGTGACCCCGCAGCCGCTGGTGTTCGACCGGGCGGGCGCCGCGACCCCGGCCACCGCGAGCAAGGACGTGGCCAAGCCGACCGGCGTCTCCCCCACGACTCGCGACGGCAAGCCCAACCTGGAGGCTGCGCGCGGTGCCCTCGACGACGGCGTGCTGCCCGGCAACCTGTTGTCCGACAAGCACGGCATGTCCAACGCGCTGCTGGTCTCCGGCGCGCACACCAAGAGCGGCAACCCGGTGGCCGTGTTCGGCCCGCAGACCGGGTACTTCGCGCCGCAGATGCTGATGCTGCAGGAGTTGCAGGGCCCGGGGATCAGCGCCCGCGGCGCCTCGTTCGCGGGCATCAGCTTCTACGTCCTGCTCGGCCGCGGCCAGGACTACTCCTGGAGCGCCACCAGCTCCGGGCAGGACATCACCGACACCTACGCCGTCGACCTGTGCAGCACCGACGGCAGCCCGGTGACCAAGGACAGCAACAGCTACCTGCTGCGCGGCGTCTGCACCCCGATGGAGGTCGTGGAGCGCAAGAACGCCTGGACCACCTCCATCGGCAGCACCACCCCCGCCGGGTCCTACACGCTGCGCTCCTACCGGACCAAGTACGGCCCGGTGGCCAGCCGCGCGACCGTCGGCGGCAAGCCCGTCGCCTACACCACGCTGCGGTCGACCTACCAGCACGAGCTGGACACCGTGATCGGCTTCCAGGAGTTCAACGACCCGGCCGCGATCACCTCGGCGGCGGACTTCCAGCGCGCCGCCTCGCACGTCACCTACAACTTCAACTGGTTCTACGCCGACTCCCGCGACATCGCCTACTACAACTCCGGCCTCCAGCCCGTCCGGCAGGCCAACGTCGACCCCGGGATGCCGGTGCGGGCGAACGCGGGCTTCGACTGGGTGAACTGGGACCCGGCGACCAACCGCGCCGACTACGTGCCCGCCGAGGCGCACCCGAACGTCGTCAACCAGGACTACCTGATCTCCTGGAACAACGGCCAGGCCCCGGGTACCGCGTCCTCCGGACTCGACCGGCAGTCGGTGCACCGCGGCGACCTGCTCGACGCGCGGGTCAAGGAGCTGATCAGCAACGGCGGACAGGTCGACCGGGTCAACCTGGTGCAGGCCATGGCCGAGGCGGCGCTGGTCGACCTGCGCGCGGAGAAGGTGCTGCCGGAGGTGTTCCGGGTCATCGGTGACGGCGACGCGGACACCGCGGCGGCGGTGGCCGAGCTGAAGCAGTGGGTGGCCTCCGGCGGCAAGCGCACCGCTACCGCGCAGGGCAGCAAGACCTACGCGAACGCCAACGCGATCAAGGTGCTCGACGCGTGGTGGCCGCTGCTGGTCAAGGGCGAGTTCCAGCCCGGCCTCGGCGAGGCGGCGTACACCGAGCTGACCCGCAGGCAGAAGGTCGACGAGACGCCGTCGTACAACAACAGCCACCGCGGTTCGGCGTTCCAGGGCGGCTGGTGGGGTTTCGTGCACAAGGACCTGCGGGCCGTCCTCGGCGACGACGTGCGGGCCCCGCTGGGCAAGCGGTTCTGCGGCGACGGCGACCTGGCCAGGTGCAGGCAGGTGCTGCTCGACACGCTCAAGCAGGCCGCCGCCACCCCGGCAACGCAGGTCTACCCCGGTGACGGGAACTGCGCGGCAGGCGACCAGTGGTGCGCGGACTCGATCATCCACAGCGCGCTCGGCGGCGTCACCCAGGACACCATCGGCTGGCAGAACCGGCCGACGTTCCAGCAGGTCGTGGAGTTCCCGGCGCACCGGGGTGATGAGGTCTCGAACCTCGGCGCGGGCACCACGGCCACCGCGTCGAGCTACGAGCGCGGCCTGTTCAACTCTCCGCCGCGCAACGCCGTCGACGGCAACGCGGGCACCCGGTGGGCCAGCGACTGGAACGACAACCAGTGGCTGACCGTCGACCTGGGCTCGGCCCGGTCGGTGTCGCGGGCGGTGCTCAAGTGGGAGGCGTCCCACGCGAAGGCGTACCGCATCCAGGTGTCGACCGACGGCACGTCCTGGCGCGACGTGTGGTCGACCACGGCGGGTGACGGCGGGACCGACGTCGCCGCGTTCGCCGCCACCGACGCCCGGTACGTGAGGATGCAGGGCGTGTCCCGGGCCACCCGGTACGGGTACTCGCTGTACGAGTTCGAGTTGTACGCGAAGTAGTCGCGGCACGACAGCGGAAGACCGGGGCCTCCACGTGGAGGCCCCGGTCTTCCGCTGTCAGAGCGCCCGGGTCAGGACTTGGGTTCGAGGACGAACACGGGGATCTGGCGGTCGGTCTTCGTCTGGTACTCGGCGTAGGACGGGTACGCCGCGACCGCGCGCTCCCACCACTGCGCGCGCTCCTCGCCGTCGACCTCGCGGGCGGTGTACTCCTTGGTCACCGTGCCGTCCTGGAGCGTGAACTCCGGGTGCGCCTTGATGTTGTGGTACCAGACGGGGTGCGCCTCGGCGCCGCCGTTGGAGGCGACCACGGCGTAGCGGCCCTCGTGCTCCACCCGCATCACCGGGGTGTAGCGCCGCTTGCCGGACTTCGCCCCGCGCAGGGTCAGCAGCACGATCGGCGACCCGAGGACCTTCAGGCCCTCCGTCGTCCCGGTTTCGAGGATCTGCCTGGTCTGGTCCTGCACCCAGGACGTCGGGCTGAACTCGGCGGTGTTGTCGACCATGCCGGGGTCAACCAGGCGCGGGGAGTCACTATTCCGCCGTCACTCGCCCGGGTGCGCCGCGGGCCAGTGGCGCAGCAGCGCGTCGAGGGCGTCGAGGATGCGCGGCCAGCTCTCCGCCGCATCGGGGGCGCTGTGGTCGAACGAACCGGCCGCGTCCAGGCTGGTGAACCCGTGGAAGACGCTGCCCAGGAGCCGGACCGCGTGGGTGCGGTCCGGTTCGGGCAGGTCGTAGCCGCGCAGGATGGCCCGCGTCATCTGCGAGTGCTTGCCGCCCGCACTGGCCGCCGCCGTCTCCGGGTCGAGCCGCAACTGGGTCGCGGCGTAGCGGCCGGGGTGCTCGCGGGCGTAGTCGCGGTAGGCGTTCGCCAGCGCGGTCAGGGCGTCCTTGCCCGCCCTACCCGCCACCGAGTCCGCCGCCCGCTCGGCGAGTTCGGCCAAGGCGAGCAGGGCGATCCTGGTCTTGAGGTCGTGAGAGCCCTTGACGTGCGAGTACAGGCTGGCGACCTTGACGTCGAACCGCCGGGCCAGCGCCGAGACGGTGACCTGCTCGAAGCCGACCTCGTCGGCCAGTTCCGCCCCCGCCAGGGTCACCCGTTCCGTGGTCAGTCCCGCCCGTGCCATGACCCCCAGCCTACTTGCCATCACTCGTTAATGATTTGCCTAAAGCCTATAGGAAGCTTAGCGTGCTCCCCGTGAAGCCGCTGACCGAAACCGAGATCCGTGCCGCCTTCGTGAACTGCTCCAAGGGCGAGGCCAAGCGCCTGTCCGTGCCCCACGACCTGCGCGAACAGCCCTGGGACGACCTGGACTACCTGGGCTGGCGCGACCCCCAGTCCCCCGTCCGCGCCTACCTCGTCACCGAACTGGACGGCCGCAACCAGGCCGTCGTGCTGCGCTGCCCCAGCTCCACCGGCCAACCCCGCCGCACCCTGTGCTCGATGTGCCTGACCTCCCCCGTCAGCGGCGTCTCGCTGATGGTCGCGCCGAAGGCGGGCGCGGCCGGGAAGCAGGGCAACTCTGTGGGCACGTACGTGTGCAGCGACCTCGCCTGCTCGCTCTACCTGCGGGGGCTCAAGGACGCGGGCCCCGGCGCGCGGCTGAACGAGTCGATCGCGGTCGAGGCGAAGGTCGAGCGGACCGTGGCGAACCTGGCCGCGTTCCTGGCCAAGGTGACCGGGTGACCCCGCCCCGACCGTGATCGAGGACTCACCTGCTCAGCCGAAGAACCGGCCGAGCAGGCCCTGGGCTGCCGCGCCGGGGTCCGACACCGCCTCCTGCGCCTGACCGAGGAAGCCCTGCCCGGACTGCACGGCGCCCTCGGCCTGCTCGGTGGCCGCGCCCGCGAACCCGGACGCCTGCTCGGTCGCGGTCCCCGCGAACTCGCTCGCCTGGTCGGTCGCCGTGCCCGCGAACTCGGTGGCCTGGTCGGTCGCGGTACCGGCGAACTCGCTCGCCTGGTCAGTGGCGGTACCGGCGAACTCGGTGGCCTGGTCGGTCGCGGTGCCCGCGAACTCCTGCGCCTGGCCGGTGGCGCCCGAGACCGCGTCGGTGGCGCCGCCCGCCAGGTCGGTGGCCTGGCCGGTGGTGTCGTCGATGAACTGGCTGGCCTTGTCCTTGAGCATGTCGAAGAAGCTCATCGGGTCCTCTCGTCGGGATCGCTGTCACCCCCTCAACGCACGAGCTGTCCGTTTTGTCCCCGCCGCGCTCCGACCCGGCCGGTTGCCGACCACGCAGAGGTCCACAGTGGCCGCACCGGAGGCGCCGCTTATCACGGGTGGCACCGGGAAAGCCAACCGGTTCGCTCTGCGGAACGGTTTGGTCGCCGCTCGGCGGCTGCCGCAGGGTGTCCGCGGGCGGTAGATCACCGCCGGAGGACGAGAGGGTGTCATGGCTGAGGAAACGGGTTCCGGGTTGGTGCTGCCACCGCGGCCCCAGCGGAACCGGGGTGTGCTCATCGGTGCCGCGGTGCTGGTCGTGGTCGTCGTCGTGGGTCTGGTGGTGTTCCTCACCCGGGGCGGGGACGAACCGGAGGCGGGCCGCACGGTGCGGATCGGCACGACCGAGGCGGGGTCGCCGTACTGGGCGACGTTCACGCAGCTGGCCGCCGAGCGCGGGATCACCCTGGAGGTGGTCAACTTCAGCGACTACACCCAGGCGAACCCGGCGCTGGCGCAGGGGCAGATCGACCTGAACCTGTTCCAGCACCTGCTGTTCCTGGCGAACTACGACGTCGCCAACGACGCGGACCTGACGCCGATCGCGTCGACCTACGTGGTGCCGCTGTCGCTGTACTCGAAGAAGCACACCGCGGTGGCCGACATCCCGCAGGGCGGCTCGGTGGCCATCCCGAACGACCCGACCAACCAGGCGCGGGCGCTGCTGGTGCTCCAGAAGGCCGGGCTGGTCGTGCTCAAGGGCGGCGGCACCGTGCTGTCGACGCCTGCGGAGATCGACACCGCCGCGTCCAAGGTGACCGTGACCCCGGTCGACGCGGCGCAGACGGTCAACGCCCTGGCCAGCGTGGACGGCGCGGTCGTGAACAACAACTTCGCGCTCAACGGCGGCCTCGACCCGTCGAAGGCGCTGTTCGGAGACGACCCGAAGGACCCGACCGCCGAGCCCTACATCAACGCGATCGTGGCCCGCGACGCCGACAAGGACAACCCCACCTACGCCGAGGTCGCGCGGATCTACAAGGACAAGCGCGTCGCCGACCAGGTGCAGGCGGAGTCCAAGGGCACGTCGGTGCTGGTGGACCGGCCGGTGGCGGACCTGCGGGCGATCCTGGCCCGGCTGTCCGAGACCATCCGCGCGAAGAAGTGAGCCCGCTGATCGAGTTCCGCGGCGTCACCAAGTCCTTCGGCGGCCCCCCGGTGCTCGACGGGATCGACCTGACCGTCGAGGCGGGCGAGGTGTTCGCGGTCATCGGGCACTCCGGGGCGGGCAAGAGCACGCTGGTGCGGCTGGTCAACGCCCTGGAGAAGGTGACGTCGGGGTCGGTGCTGGTCGACGGCGTTGACCTCACCGCGCTGTCCGAGCGCGGGCTGCGGGAGGTGCGGCTGGGCATCGGCATGGTGTTCCAGCAGTTCAACCTGCTGCGGTCGCGCACGGTCTTCGGCAACGTCGCCTACCCGCTGAAGGTGGCGGGCTGGGCCAAGGCGGACCGGGAGCGGCGGGTCACCGAGCTGCTGCACTTCGTCGGCCTCGCCGACAAGGCGTGGCAGTACCCCGACCAGCTCTCCGGCGGGCAGAAGCAGCGGGTCGGCATCGCCAGGGCGCTGGCCACCAACCCGCGCGTCCTGCTCGCCGACGAGGCGACCTCCGCGCTCGACCCGGAGACCACCGCGGAGGTGCTGCGCCTGCTCAAGCGGGTGAACACCGAGTTCGGGGTGACCATCGTGGTGATCACCCACGAGATGGAGGTGGTCCGCGAGATCGCCGACCGGGTCGCGGTCCTGGAATCCGGCCGGGTGGTCGAGCACGGCACCCTGCACGAGGTCTTCACCGCCCCGAGGGAGCGCACCACCAAGCGGTTCGTGGAGACCGTGCTGCGCGCCCGCCCGGACGCCGACGGCCTGGCCCGGCTGCGGGAGCGCCACCCCGGGACGCTGGTCACCGCCCAGGTCCGCGACGGCAGCCGGGTCGGCGCCGTCCTGTCCGACGCCGGGCGGCACGGGGTGCGGTTCGAGGTGGTGCACGGCGGCGTGAAGGAGCTGGGCGCGGCGTCGTTCGGCAGCCTGACGCTGGAGCTGGTGGGGGCGGACGCCGGGGTCGCGGCGGTGGTCGCCGGGCTGCGCGCGGTCACCGAGGTCGAGGAGCTGGGCTGATGGCGACGGACTGGAACACCCTCTGGCCGGTCCTGCTGGACTCGGTGGGGCAGACGCTGTGGATGGTCGCGGCCACACTGGTGGTGGGCGGCTTCCTCGGGCTGCTGCTGGGCATCGCGCTCTACGTCACCCGGGCGGGCGGGATCGTGCCGAACCGGGTGGTGCACACGGTGCTCAACGTGGTGGTCAACATCGTGCGGCCGATCCCGTTCATCATCTTCATCACCGCCATCGGCCCGGTCACCATCGCGGTGGTCGGCACCCAGTTGGGCACCGGGGCGGCCACGTTCGCGCTGATCGCCGCCGCCACCTTCGGCATCTCCCGCATCGTCGAGCAGAACCTGGTGACCATCGACCCCGGCGTCATCGAGGCGGCCAGGGCGATGGGCGCCTCCCCGTGGCGGATCGTCACCACGCTGCTGGTGCCGGAGGCGCTGGGCCCGCTGATCCTGGGCTACACGTTCGTCTTCGTCGCCGTGGTCGACATGTCCGCGGTGGCGGGCGCCATCGGCGGCGGCGGTCTCGGCGACTTCGCCATCGTGTACGGCTACCAGCGGTTCGACTGGGCGGTGACCGGCGTGGCGGTGGCGATCATCGTGGTGCTGGTGCAGGTCGCCCAGTTCACCGGCAACCGCCTCGCCCGCCGCGTCCTGCGGCGCGGCTGACCCCGCCCGGGGGCGCCGCCGGACCCCCGGTGGCGCCCCCGGCGCCTACTCGAAGAACTTCAGGCCCCAGCCGGTGTCGGCGGTGGGCCCGGGGACGTTCGCCCGCCGGTAGGTGGTGCCGCCCCACCAGCAGAAGCTGCCGCTGTACCACTGGCGGTTGTCCCAGGTGTACGGAGTGCCCTTGGGGACCGCGTGGAACACGAGCGGGAACCGGGGTCCGGCAGGCGGGCTGGTGGCGATGTCGCCGTCGAGGAGGACAAAGGTGTGGTGCCCGGGGCCGTTGACCGACAGCGTGGGGTCCCAGCCCGACATCATGGTGGCCCGGTTGGAACCGAAGAGGCACCCGTTCGACTTGTACCAGTCCCAGACGTGGGTGGGGTCGCCGCCCGCGCGCAGACGCAGATCCGCGAGGCAGTACTGGTCGCTCCAGCTCCCGTTGGCGGAGTAGACGATGTGCAGTTGGCCGTTGGGGTCCTTGATGGCCTCGGGGGACTCGTTGATGAACGGGTTGCCCACCACGCGCTCCCACGGCTCGCGCGGCTGGGAGATGACGTGGCGGTCACCGACCGGGGTGAACGGGTCGGACATGCGGGCCAGGTAGAGGTTCTGCTCGACGTTGGTGGTGCCCTCCCACCCGGACCAGACGAAGTAGCGCTGCCCCGCGAAGACGAACATCGTGCCGTCGATGGCCCACCGGTCCCCCGGCAGGGCGAGCCGCCGGTGCGTGGAGTACCCGCTGTCCGGGGAGGCCGAACTGATGGCGTACATGCGGTGCGCGGCGTCGTTGCCCGCGGAGAAGTAGATGTAGTAGCGCCCACCGTCGTGCACGATCTCGGGCGCCCACACCGAACCCAGGTTCCCGGTGTCGGCCCAGACCTGGCGCGCGGGAGCCCCGGCGAGCGCGTCGGGCGAGGGGGCTTGGCGGACCTGGATGGTGCCCGCCGCCGACTGCACGGAGATGTAGGTGCTCCCGACACGGATCACGCTCGGATCGGCGGCGCGCAACCCGATCTGCCCCCGCGTGGACCACGCCGGACCCGGTTCGGCGGCGGCGACGGGACTGACCAGCACAGCGGCGAGAAGGACCACGGCGGCTGCGATGGTGTGCAGGAAGGGGTGAACGGGGCGCATGGGCACTCCTCCGGATCGCCGGACAGCCGTTGTCCCCTCGGCTCGATGCATTGAAAGTAACATCCCACACCTGCGTGGAGATAGCCTTCCACCTGGCTGATCCCCTTGTCAGTCAGGCATCTCGACCACCACGGGATCGACGGCCCGGCTACGCCCAGCCGGGCATTCCGGGCTTGAGCAGGACACGACCGAGGGGTCTTCCGCACCGAGGCTGCCACGCCCGATCCGACCGGCAAGTCACTCCAGGGCGCGCAGCACCGCCGCCACGGCCGCGATGCACTCGGCGAGAGCGGGCGGGCCCTCCACCGAGACCCAGTGGGCGAACGCGACCTGGAACACCGCCACAGCGCTGTGCGCGGCGAGACTGGCCGCGGGCTCGGCGACCCCCCGTGCCCGCAGCGCGTCCGCCGTCGCGGCGACCATCCCGGCCAGCTTGAGCAGTTCGCGCTCCCGCAGGCTCGGGGTGGCCGCGATGATCCGGGAGCGGCGCGCGGAGTGCTCGTGCCGGTCCGCCAGCAGCTCGCCCGCGGCGACCACGCCGACCAGCGCCGCGCTGAGCGGGGGCAGGTCGGCCGGGGCGGCCTCGATCGCCTCGCGGATCACCCGGTCCATGGTGCCCGTGCTGTCGAAGAGAACCTCGCGCTTGTCGGTGAAGTGGCGGAAGAAGGTCCGCTCGGTCACCCCGGCCCGCTCGGCGATGTGACCCGCGGTGGTCTGCTCGAAGCCGCGCTCGTCGAACAGCTCCACCGCGGCGCGGATCATCCGCCCGCGCGCGTCCGGCTCCCAGCGACCCATGCCGCCGAGTGTAGTGATGACAGTGACTGACATGTGGTGCTAGTGTCGATGTCAGCAACTGACATCACCAGGAGGAACCCCCATGCGCGTCTTCGTCACCGGCGCTTCCGGCTGGATCGGCTCGGCCGTCACCGACGAACTGCTCGCCAACGGCCACGAGGTCGTCGGCCTGGCCCGCTCCGCGGAGTCGGCCGCCGCCCTGGTGGCCAAGGGCGCCACCGCCCACCGCGGCACCCTCGACGACCCCGACGGCCTGGCCGCGGCGGCAGCGGCGGCCGACGGCGTCATCCACCTCGCCTTCAACCACGACTTCTCCGACTACGCGGGCGCGGGTCGCACCGAGCACACCGCCGTCCAGCGGATGCTCGACGCGCTGGCGGGCAGCGACCGCCCGTTCCTGGTGGCCTCCGGCCTGGCGTCGGGGGTCACCGGCCGCCCCCTGACCGAGGACGACCCGTCCCCCTTCCGCGGCGCCGACTCCATGCGCGGCGGCAGCGAGAACCTCGCCCTCGACCACGCCGACCGCGGCGTCCGCTCGGTCGCGCTCCGCTTCTCCCCCACCGTCCACGGCGTGGACGACCACGGCTTCACCGCCGAACTGACCCGCCTGGCGAAGCGGCACGGGGCATCGGGCCACATCGGCGACGGCTCCTCCCGCTGGCCTGCCGTGCACCGCTCGGACGCCGCCCGGATGGTCCGGCTGGCACTGGAGAAGGCCCCGGCGGGCTCCCGGCTGCACGCGGTCGCCGAGGAGGGCATCCCCTCCCGCGACATCGCCGCCGCCATCGCCGAACACCTGGGCCTGCCGACGGTCTCGATCGCCCCCGAGGACGCCGAAGCCCACTTCGGCTGGCTCGGCCACTTCTTCGGCATGGACATCACCGCGTCCAACACCCGCACCCGGCAACTCCTGGACTGGACCCCGACCGGCCCCACCCTCCTGGAGGACATCGCCGCCGGGGCCTACGCCCGAGCGGCCTAGCCGGTCGTCCTGCCCCACGTGGACGGTGGATGCCCTGCCACGCGTGGGCGGGGTCGAGCACCCCTAGGTGATCGAACGGCCCCGTTGCGTCGTCCCGCCGTGGCAGGATCGGCGCATGGCGGAGGACGAGCACAGACCGGACACCCACCGGGCCAGGTGGGTGCGGTTCGCGGCGCTGATCACCGCGGCGGTCGCCGCGGTCGGGATCGCGGTGGCGGTGTGGTGGGAGCAGGAGCCGACCGAGGACGAGCTGAAGGAGCTGGCGGGGGTCAAGGGCAAGTCCGAGCTGTCGATCGGCGTGAAGGTCGACATCCCGGGGATCGGCTACCGCGACGAGCACGGGGTGATCTCCGGGTTCGACGTCGACATCGCCTACCTGCTCGCCGCCGACCTGGGGTTCGACCGCAGCGAGGTCCGGCTGGTCGAGATCGACAACGAGGACCGCTCCCGGATGCGCGGGGTCGACGGCAGGCCGGTGGACCTGGTGGTGGCGACCTACAGCGCCACCACGGAGCGGGCCGCGGTGAGCGGGGTCAACTTCTCCTTCCCCTACCTGGAGACCGAGCAGTCCGTGCTCACCCGCCGCGACCACCGGCAGGTGCTGGCGTTGACCGAGCTGGCCAACGAGAAGGTCTGCACGTTGACCACCTCCACCTCGGTGCAGGCGGCGGAGGCTGCGGGCGCGGAGATCGTCTACCGGCAGACGATCAAGGAGTGCGTGGACGAGCTGCTCGCGGGCACGCTCGACGCCGTCACCACCGACGCGGTGATCCTGGCCGGATTCACCCACCGGCAGCCGGACAAGCTGTTGCACCACGACATCGCGCTGGAGGCCAAGGAGCTGTGGGCGGTGAACGCGGGCGACAACAAGGCGCTGCTGGCGCTGGTGAACCTGGCGCTGTACCGGTCGCAGACCGACCCGGCGGACAAGCGCTGGGAGGAGGCGTTCGACCGGCACCTGCGGCCGATGGTCCCGGACAGCCCGCCGCAACTGCTGCCGCTGGACGAGCAGCGGGGGGCGACGGAGGTGGAGGTCCGGCTGTGGCCGTGGGAAAGGCTCGGGGGGTAGACGAGACCCGGGGTGCGCAGTGGGCGCTGACGCTGCTCCCGGCCTTCCCGATCATCCTGCTGGTGCTGCGGCTGTGGGAGCTGAGCAGCCGGGACCTCAACACCATGCTGCTGCTGGTGCAGAACGTGCACGCGCTGGAACTGGCCAGTTCCCTGGTGATCAGCCTGCTGGAGGTGCCGCCCGCGGTGCTGCTGGTGGCCCACCTGCTCGGCCTGCTGTCGCTGGTCAGCTCCGGGCCGGGGCACGCGTCCCGGCTCGAACGGGTCGTGGAGCGGACCCCGAACTGGGTGGTCACCGCCGCGTTCCTGTGGTCGGCGCTGGTGTGGCAGTTGCGGTTCCTCCCGGCGCTGCTGCTGCTGGGCTGCGCGATCGCCGGCCTGACCGCGCGCAGGCGGGGCCGCGACGACCTGGTGTTCCCGGTGTGCGTGCTGCTGCCGGTGGTGGTCGGGGTGCTGGAACTGGTGTGGTTCGGCCCGGCGATCGTGACCGCGATCGCCCGCGGTGAGGTGGCGCTGGCCCTGGCGCTGCTGCTGCCGCCGGTGCTGGGTCCGCTGCTCACCGGCCCGCTGCCCGCCCGGGTCGCCAGGCCCGCCACCCACGGCATCGCCACGGCGGGGGCGCTGGTGCTGCCGTTCGCACTGCTGGCGATCTTCCTGCGCGCCCCGGTGCTGCCCGCGGTCGCCCTGCACCTGCGACCGGGCGGCGGGCAACCCGACTCCGTGGTGCTGGGCACCGTCGTCACGGTCGACGACACCATGACCACCATGCTCGACGCCCGCGGCGCGGTCCGGTTCGTGCCGAACAGCCTGGTCGTGGCCAAGTCGCTGTGCGAGGGCGCGCAGCAGATCCCGCACAGCGCGGTCACCGCCCACGGCTGGCTGGTGGAGGACGCCGCCCTCGACTGGCTCCCGGCCCGCACGGCTCCCCGGCCCGCGACCGACCCGCTCTGCGAGGGCCGCCTCCCCTGAACCACTTCCCGGCGGGCGGTTTGGCGCGGGCTTGGACCGCGCGGCGGGGGCCGGGTCCCGGGCACCCCGAGCGGGTCGAGCCGCCCCGCCCGCCGTCCCGGCCGGGTCGCGGTCGGCTGCGGCGGCGGGCAGGTGGACCCCGTCGCCGGGTCACAGGGTGCGCCCGGCGTCCTCGATGGGTTCGGCGACGACCCGCTGGATCTCGTCGGCCACCGATCTGAAGCCGAAACCCCCCGACGGGCGACCGATCCGGGGTCTCGGCGACGGGGCTGCACGACCGGGACCGGTCCCGCGCCGGGCCACTACCGTCTCGACGTGGACGTACGACGCTCCCCGCCACGGCTGACCGTCGTCTCCGCACAGCCCGCACCGGACGGTGACGCACACCCGGACCGAGCCATTCAGGGAGACACCGTGTTCAAGTGGCGCAAGCAGCGCCCCGAGCTGACCGACTCGCTCAGGCTGGAGGCGGATCAGCGACGCGCACCCACCCCACCACCGCTCCCGTCGAGGCCGCCCATCGCACCGCCGGAACCGGGACTGGCCGCGTTCCTGGCCGACCTCCGGCCGCACCAGCCGGTCACCTTCGATTCCCCGACGGCCAACGCGCGTCACGAGGCCGCGGCGCGACTCGCTCCACACCCGCTGACCGCCGAGTTGGAGAGCACGGCAAGGGAACTGGTGGGAGCCACCCTACGGGCACGCGAGGAGAGGAAAGCCGGTCGTGAGGGCAACGCGGTCGCCGAGGTGCGGGCGATCGGCGCGCGGCTCGGCGCCCAAGGCGGCGGGTTCCTCATGGTGCTGGTGGCTCACCGCGCGCAGTACGTCTTCGACCCGGACTGGCGAGCGGCACGGGCTGAGGCGCTGCGCCGACTCCAGGAGCAACTGGGCGGCGAGGTGTCGGCGGTGTTGACCAGCGGTGGACCACTGGTCGCCGTCATCGAGGGCTGCTGGGCGGGCATTTGCGGCTGGGAGAGGTGACCACCCGCGCGGCGCGGGCCAGTGCGTGCTCACCGACCCCACGGTGTTCGACCAGTCCGAGGACGGCACGGTGGTCCTGCTGCGCGAGGTGGTCCCCGCCGACGCGGCGGAGGTGGTGGAGCCTGCGATGTCGCTATGCCCGGGCCATCGGGCGGCGCTGAGCCACTGGGGCTCAGCCGAGGTGGGAGAGGCTGAAGGCGATCAGGAAGCCGCTCACCGTGATCAGCCCGATCCACAGGTGGGCCTGCTCGAACGCCTCCGGGATCATCGTGTCGGTGACCATGGCCAGCATCGCCCCGCCCGCCACCGCCGTGATCGCCGCGAGCACGGCGGGCGGGGCACCGCCGAGCAGGCCGTTGCCCGCCATCGCCGCGAGGGCGCTGATGACCGCGATCCCGCCCCACAGGCCGAACACGTACCGCGCCGAGCGGCCCGCCTTGCGCATCCCGGACGCGCTGGACAGGCCCTCGGGGACGTTGCTGATGAACACCGCGGCCACCGTGACGGCGCTGACCGAGCCGCCGCCGAGCAGGCTGGTGCCGATCACGATGGACTCCGGGACGCCGTCGAGCAGGGCACCCAGGGCCAGCGCGGTCCCCGACCCGGACTGCTCGGACTCCGACGGCTGCTGGTCGCCGGAGCGCTTGCGGTGCCGAGCACCCCGCCGGGCAAGGGCGACGTTGGCGAGGGTGTAGACCACCGCCCCCGCCACCGCGCCGACGGCGGTGGCGAGCAGGCCGCCCTGTTCCTCGGCCTCGGCGATGAGGTCGAAGGACACCGCGGACAGCAGCACACCGCTGCCGAAGGCCATGACCGCGGCCACGACCTTGCCCGGCACCTTCGCCAGGAACCCGAACAGCGCGCCGACGAGCAGCGCGGAACCGGCCAGCAGGCCCCAGCCGCCCGCCGCGAGGACCTGTGGCAAGTCCGTCACCTCCCGTGAAACCGATGTGGACAGTGGACACCGCCAGACCTACACGGGTCCGGCGGTGTCCACCATTCGAGTCAGGGTTGCTCGTGCGTCGGGGTCAATCCCGGGCGCGGTCGGAATCGCGGCCGGTGCCCGCCTTCGCCACGTCGTCGGACTCGCGCGAGTCGGACCCGCGGTGGTCGGCCTGCTCGGGGATGTCGGCGACCGCGGCCTTCTCGGCGTCGTCGAGGGAGCGGGTGTCGCGCGGCGGCAGGAACGGGTCCTTGTCCTTCGGCAGCCCGTGGTCGATGGCGCGTGCCCTGGCCAGTTCGGCGTCGAGTTCGGCGCCGAAGAGGATGGCCAGGTTGGAGATCCACAGCCACACCAGGAAACCGATCACACCACCCAGCGAGCCGTAGGTCTTGTTGTAGGAGCTGAAGTTCGCCACGTACAGCGCGAACCCGGCCGAGGCGACGACCCAGACCAGCACGGCCACCACGCCACCGGGGGTGACCCAGCGGAACGCGGGCTGGCGCACGTTCGGCGACGCCCAGTACAGCAGCGCGATGGCGATGGAGACCAGGACGGCGATGACCGGCCACTTGGCGATGTCCCAGACCATCACCCCGGTCGACCCGATCCCGAGCGCCGACCCGATCTTCTCCGCGATGCCACCCGTGGCGACCACACCGGCCGCGCACAGCGCCAGCAGCAGGACGACCGCGGCGGTGAGGCCCAGCCGCATCGGGATGGTCTTCCACACCGGGCGGCCCTCGGGCATCTCGTAGATCGAGTTCGACGCCCGCATGAATGCGCCGACGTACCCGCTGGCCGTCCACAGCGCACCGAGCAGACCGATGATCGCGATCGGACCGGCGATGCTCGCGCTGCCCTGCAACTCCTCGATGGCGCCGGTGAGGATCTTCGCCGCCTCACCGGGTGCCAGGTCGTTGATGCTGTCGGTCAGGTTCTGCGTGGCTGACGGGCCGAGCATCGCCGTGATGGACGTCAGCACGATGATCGCCGGGAACAGCGACAACACCGCGTAGTACGTCAGGGCGGCGGCCCAGTCGGTCAGGTTGTCCTTGACCACACCTTTGCCGGTGCGGACCAACGTGTCTTTCCACGACCGCTTGGGCAGGTCAGTGGGTGTTTCAGCCTCGGCGGGCATGGGGACCTCCACAGGGTTTTGCCCCCCGAGTACCGCCGTCCGCGCCGGGCAAAACACGTGTCGGCGGTGACCCCGGCGACCAGTGCCTAAACCCGGCCGTCGACGGCGATGTCGACGCGCAGGCGCACGGTGGTGCCGGTGTCCGGGCTGTCGATGGCCACCTCGTCCACCAGCCCGCGCATCAACGTCAGCCCGTGCCCCCGGGTGCTCTCCGGCGACGGGTTCGGCGGGCGCCAGCGGCCCTTGTCGGTCACGGTGACCGTGAGGGTGTCCGGGGTGGCGGTGGCGCGCAGGACCGCGGTGTCGGTGGAGGCCTGGTCGCTGTGCTCGATGCTGTTGGCGCACGCCTCGCCGACCGCCACCATGATGTCGGTGGCCTGCTCGGGGTCGATGGCGCAGCGGTCGAGCCAGTCGCCGAAGGCGGCGCGGATGCGGGCCAGCTCGCCGGTGGCCGAGGTGAAGGTGAGTTCCAGCGGGCCGGGGTGGCGGTAGAGCAGCAGCGCCACGTCGTCGTCGAAACCCAGGTCCGGGGCCAGTTCGCCCATCAGGTGGTCGGCGAGGTCGTCGATGGACTTCGCCCGCCCCGAGCGCAGCGCCGAGGCCGCCTGGTCGACGCCGTCGTCCACCGAGTGGCCGCGGCGCTCGACCAGGCCGTCGGTGTAGAGCAGCAGGGTGGCGCGGGCGGGGACGACGAACTCCGCCGCGGTCCGCCGCGGCGCCGGGTCGACGACCAGCGGCACCGAGCGCCCCCCGTCCAGCAGCCGGGTGGTGCCGTCGGGGAGCACGACCGCGCCCGGCGGGTGCCCGGCGCTGGCGTAGGTCAGGTGCCCGGTGCGGGCGTCCAGCGCCGCGCAGAACACGGTGGTGCAGGTGGCGCCGGGCAGGCTGGTGGCGAAGTGGTCGAGGTCGTCGAGGGTGCGGGCGGGGTCGGCCGAGCGCAGCAGCAGGGCGCGGCAGGCGCTGCGCAACTGGCCCATGACGGTGGCCGCGGGCAGGCCGCTGCCCACGCAGTCGCCGACGACGATGCCGATCCGGCCGTCGGACAGCTCCACCGTGTCGTACCAGTCGCCGCCCACGCTCAGCGGTCGGGTCGCTGGCTCGTAGCGGGCGGCGATGCCGATCGGCAGCAGCGGCGGCCCGAGGATCGCCCGTTGCAGCGCCAGCGCGGCCTCGCGCTGCTGGTCGATCTGGTGGGCGCGCTGCACCCCCTGCCCGAGGCGCCCGGCGAGCAGGGACAGCAGGGTGCGGTCCTCGGCCCCGACGCGGCGGCGCCCGCGCAGGTCGATCCGGATGCCCAGGATGCCGTCCGGGTGCTCCATGGCGATGGCGACGAACCCCTCCGGGCTGATCGCGGGCGTGAGCGGCGCCAGCCCGGCCACGTCCAGCATCGCCGTGCGGGTCCCCTGGTCCAGCCGCTCCCACTCCACCGGCCCGGTGAAGTCGCCGCCGTCGCCGAACACCTCCGGGTCGCCCGAGCGCCGGAAGGTCACCGCGAGGGCGTGGTGGGCACGCCAGAGTTCGCGCAGCAGGGGCAGCACCGTCCGCACCGCCTCGGCGGCGGTGTCGGCCTGCGACAGGGCCGCGTTGAGCCGGGCCAGAGCGGTCTCGCGCTGGATGGCGTGGTGCTCGTCGGTGATGTCGCGGAAGGTGCCGACCACCACCCGCTTGCCGGTCTCCGGGTCCTCCAGCGGGGCGAAGGAGGCGGAGATCCACAGGTCGCGGCCGTCGCGGTGGACCGCGGGCAGCTCGCAGGTGTCCGCCGAGTCGGCCGTGACCCTGTCGAACACCTCCCGCACCCGGCGGTGGGCGTCGGGGTCGGCGTCGGGGTCGGGCCACCAGGGGTGCGGCGGCCGGTACGGCAGGCCCTCCACGCCGTAGCCGAGGATGTCGCCGAACGAGGCGTTGGCCTCGACGACGGACCCGTCGTCGGCGCAGACGAAGAACCCCTCGTGCAGCGAGTCGACCAGCGCGGTCCGCCAGCGGGTGTGGTGGTTGCGCTGCCGGGCGAGCTGCACGCTGGCACGCACCCTGGCCAGCAGCTCCGCCGCGGAGAACGGCTTGACCAGGTAGTCGTCGGCCCCGGCGGCCAGGCCCTCGATGGAGGCCTCCTGCCCCGCCCTGGCGGAGAGCAGCAGCACCGGGACCGCGGCGGTGCGGGGTTCCTCGCGCAGCGCGGCGACCAGTTCCAGCCCGTCGAGCCGGGGCATCATCACGTCGCTGACGATGAGGTCCGGCGGGTCGGCGACGGCGGCCTCCCTGGCGTTGACCCCGTCGGTGGCCAGGTCGACGGTGTAGCCGCCCGCGCGCAGCAGCCGGGCCAGGTAGTCGCGCATGTCGGCGTTGTCGTCGGCGACGAGCACCCGCGCCCGCCGCGGCGCCCGCACGGCCGCGGACTCCCCCACGTCGGGCAGCGTCACCGGCGCCCCGTCGCCCGCCCCGGCGCCCGCGTCCGGCAGCCACCGCAGGGCCTCCTGCACGTACGGGTCCGCGTCCGTGGTGGACGGTGCGCGCTCGCCCGCGGGTGCCACGTCCTCGGCGGGCAGGTGGTCGGCGCCCAGCGGCACCCGGATGGTGAAGGTGGTGCCCACGCCCACCCGGCTCTGCGCGTCGATCGTGCCGCCGTGCAGGCCCACCAGCTCGCGGACCAGCGCCAGGCCGATGCCGCTGCCCTCCCCGGAGCGGGCGCGGGCGCTGTGCACGCGGTGGAAGCGCTCGAACAGCCGGGGCAGCTCGTCCTCGGCGACGCCGATGCCGGTGTCGGCGACGGTCACGACCGCGTGCCCGTCCTCGACGGCGGTCCGCACCCGGATCGCGCCGTCGAAGGTGAACTTGAGCGCGTTGGACAGCAGGTTGAGCACGACCTTCTCCCACAGGGAGATGTCCACGTAGACCGCGTCGGGCAGCGGCGGGCAGTCCACCTCGAAGTCCAGCCCCGCCCGCTCCACCGCCGATCGGAACACGCTCGACAGCTCCGCCGTCAGCACCCCGAGGTCCACCGGGGTGAAGCGGGCCCGCATCCGGCCCGCTTCGATGCGGGAGAAGTCCAGCAGCGTGTTCACCAGCCTGCCCAGCCGCAACCCGTTGCGGTGCACCACCTCCAGCTCCGCGCTCGCCCGATCGTCGCCCGCCGCCGCGGCGGCGGTCCGCAGTTCCTGCAACGGCCCCATGATCAGCGTCAGCGGGGTGCGGAACTCGTGGCTGATGTTGGAGAAGAACAGCGTCTTGGCCCGGTCCAGCTCGGCCAGTTCCTCGGCCCGCCGCTGCTGGGCCTCGTAGGCGATGGCGGCGTTGACCAGGTCGGAGGTCTGGCGGGCCACCAGGGTCAGGAACGACCGGTACGCCTCGTCGAGCCTACGGCCCGCGTGCGCGACGAGCACGACCACCCCGATGGTCCGCCCGCCGGTCTCCCCGGTGAGCGGCAGCACCAGCGCCTCGCTCGGCCGCTGCGCCCAGTCCCTGGTCGTCAGCCAGGGCGCGCGCTCGGCCACGTCGTCCAGCGGCACCGCCTCCCCGCTGGCGAGCACCTCGGCCACCGGCCACGGGTCGCCGTCCCCGGTCTCGTCCCGGCTGGCCGCGGCCAACCGCAGCCCGTCGGGGCCGCGCAGGTGCAGCGCGGCGTAGGACAGCGTGGACTCCGCCCGGCGCAGCACGTCGGCCACCAGGTGGCACGCCTCCGCGACGGTGCGCGCCCGGCCGGTCTGCGCGCCCAGGTCGTGCAGCACCGCCAGCCGCCGCTCGCCGACGACCTGCTCGGTGGTGTCGCTGACGGCGGTGAACACCCCGAGCACCTCGCCGGAGTCGCCGAGGACCGGGCTGTAGGAGTAGGTCCAGTAGGTCTCCTCCAGGTACCCGTGCCGGGCGGTCGGCAGCATCATGTCCTGCGACCAGGTGGCCTCCCCGGTGCGCATCACCGACTCCAGCATCGGCCCGATGATGTGCCAGATGTCGGTCCACACCCGCGACCCCGGCTTGCCCAGCGCCGGGTGGTTGTCGCCCAGCAACGGCAGGTAGGCGTCGTTGTAGAGGAACAGCAACTCGCTCCCCCACCACACGATCATGGGGAACCGCGAGGTCAGGCAGATCCGCACCGAGGTGCGCAGGCTCTCCGGCCAGTCCGCGGGTTCACCCAGCGGGGTGTCGGCCCACGGGTGGGCGCGCATCCGCCGGGCCATCTCACCGCTGCCCGGGAAGAACAGTTCCAGCTCTCCCTGCGCACGCACCACGGAGGTCCTTCCCCGACATGTCCCCGACCTGCGGTCGCGAGGGCCCGATGAGATCGTCTCACCCTGCCGCATCCGGGGGCGTCGCGCACACCGGACGGGCGACACCGGCGTTTGCCCGTGCCCCCACCGGGTAAGCGGGGGCAACGGTTGAACCCAGATCCGCCCCGGAGGGCACCATGAAGGCAGTGACCTGGCACGGCAAGCGGGACGTCCGGGTGGACACCCACCCGGACCCGGTGATCCAGGACCCGACCGACACCATCGTGCGGATCACCTCGTCCGGGCTGTGCGGTTCGGACCTGCACCTGTACGAGGTGCTGGGCCCGTTCCTGACCGAGGGCGACATCCTGGGCCACGAACCCATGGGCATCGTCGAGGAGGTCGGCCCCGGGGTGACGTCGCTGAAGGTGGGCGACCGCGTCGTGGTCCCGTTCAACGTCTCCTGCGGCGACTGCTTCATGTGCGGGCAGGGCCTGCACTCGCAGTGCGAGACGACCCAGGTGCGCGACCAGGGCATGGGTGCCTCCCTGTTCGGCTACACCAAGCTCTACGGCGCGGTGCCGGGCGGGCAGGCGGAACTGCTGCGGGTGCCGTTCGCCGACCGGCTGCCGATCAAGGTCCCGGCGGGCCCGCCGGACGAGCGGTTCGTGTTCTTGTCCGACGTGCTGCCCACGGCGTGGCAGGCGGTGGAGTACGCGGCCGTGCCCAAGGGCGGGTCCCTGGCGGTCATCGGCCTGGGGCCGATCGGCGACATGTGCACCCGGATCGCCCGCCTGCACGGGGTCGAGGACGTCGTCGGCATCGACCTGGTGGACGAGCGCCTGGCCCGGGTCACCGCCCGCGGCGTGCGCACCCTCGACCTGCGCGAGCACGGCTCGAAGCTGGCCGAGGCGGTGCGCGACCTCACCGACGGCCGCGGCACCGACGCGGTGATCGACGCGGTGGGCATGGAGGCGCACGGCGCACCGGTGGCGAAGCTGGCCCAGCAGGCCACCGGTTTCCTCCCGGACGCGCTGGCGGAGAAGTTCATGCGCACCGCGGGCGTCGACCGCCTGGAGGCCCTGCGCCTGGCCATCGACATCGTGCGCCGCGGCGGCACCATCTCCCTGGCGGGCGTCTACGGCGGCATGGCCGACCCGCTGCCGATGCTGACGATGTTCGACAAGCAGATCCAGCTCCGGATGGGCCAGGCCAACGTCCACCGCTGGGTCGGCGACATCATCCCCCACCTGACCGATGACGACCCGCTCGGTGTGGACACCTTCGCCACCCACAAGGTCCCGCTGTCGCAGGCCCCCGAGGCGTACGACATGTTCCAGCGCAAGCAGGACGGCGCGGTCAAGGTCCTGTTCACGCCCTGACCCCACCGCACCTACGGCGGCCGCACCCGCTGACCGGCGCTCTGGCTGGAAACTCGGGCTAAGCGGTCGGCTCCGCTTCGGCTGCCCGCCGCTCGGCAGCGCGTTCGGCTACGCCGTCCACGGGCAGGGCGACGACCTCCAGTGCACCGAGCGCGAGGTGTCCGGAGTCGATCGATCCCCCGGCCGCTCGTTCCGCCGCTTCCAGAGCGCGCTTCGCGTCGGCCGACAGGGGCGGCTCGAAGCGGCGATTCCGCCAGCGCCGCCACGCTGACCAGCGGATGGGCGCTGTGCCCAGCCGCCGCCGCACCGCGTCGGCGTCCTGGCCCAGCGCCGCGGCTCCGATGCCGTCGGCGTCGATCACGCCGAGCAGGAGGTGGCCCGCGTGGACCTCGTCGCTCTTCTCCGCTTTTGCGCGGAAGCCCGCGTGCAGGACCGCATTTCGTGCGGTGATGGTGAAATTGTTGAACATGTCCTTATTCTCACAGAGGGTGGAATAGGGCGGGTACGCGGCCGGTGACCGCGTACCCGCCTTTCCAGATCAGTGCGCCTAGCCGCAGTTGACGCCTGCAAGGTCGTCGAAAGCGGAGGCGCTGGCCGACGTGCCGTTGGCCAGGGTGATCACACCGGACGCCACGACCCGGAAGTCGTGAACACCGGTGCCCCCGCAGTTGCAGGTGACGTCATTGGGCAGGCTGGGCAGGTTGTAGCCGACATTGGTCTCGGTCGCCATGGTCTCCCAGCCGTACCAACGGCTCCGCTGGATCTGAGCGGACATCTCGATCTTGGCGACGGTGAAGTTGCAGCCGGTGAGGACGGTCGGGCCACCCGTATCCGCCACCGCGGCGGCAGGCGCGATGGACATCGCCGCCACCAGCACGGCGAACAGGGAAAAGAAACGAACCACTTTGCTCATGATACCCCCAGTATCTAGGCAAACCCTAGTGCTCCGAGCCGATTCGTGCTCGGAACTGAAGTCCAACTACAGCCGAGGAATGGAAGCAACAAGGTATTGCTGGCTGTGGTTGCCGTCTCCCAGCCGTGGCGGGTAGGCGCGACGGGGTGCGGTGATTAATCGGTTCGCTTGGGCCGGATCTGCCGTCGATTAATCAGTTCCTTCGGGATGGGTCCGCTGTCGCCGTGATCGACTCGGCGCCGGGCAGCGCTCAGTCGCGGAGGCGCAGCACGTCGGCGTCCGGGTCGAAGTCGACCAGGCCGCCGCGGGCGAGGTCGTGCAGCCAATCGCGCATCGGCCAGTACCCGTGGCGGCGGCGGAACAGGTGGGAGTTGTGCACCATCTCCGCGGCCCGGGCCGGTGTCTCCCGGGTCGGCGGGTGGTACTGGTGGTGGGCGTCGGCGCCGCCGAGCCAGTACAGCCGGGCGCCCGCCGCCGCGGCGGTGAGGGCGAAGTCGGTGTCCTCCGCGCCGTAGCCGCGGTAGTCCTCGTGGAAACCGCCCCAGCTCCGCCAGCTCTGCGCCGACACCCCGAAGGACAGCGACCAGAACAGCTCGAAGCGGTCGTCGGGCACCAGCACCCCGTCATCCGGGGCGGGGCGGCCCGGGTGCGGTGGTGCCAGCGCGGCGAGCCCCGTCGCCGGGTACCCCTCGGGTGGTGGGGGTGGCAGGTAGGCCACGGGCCCGCAGAACAGTGCGGGCTCGGTCGCGGCGCTGATCGCCTCCCGGTAGCGCGAAATCGCCCGCGGACCCGGGATGCAGTCCACGTCGAGGAAGACGAGGGCTTCCGCGCCCGCCCCCATCGCCTCGTCCGCCCCCCGGTTGCGGGCGGCGGCGAGGGGCAGCGGTCCACCGTCGTCCGGCAGCACCACCACGACCTGCTCGCACCCGGGAACCGCGGGCGGCTCCGGCCGCTCCCCCATCCCCACGACGACGTGCAGGTCCGGCGGGTCAGCGGCCAGACCCCGGCACTGCAACGCCAGGTGCCGCTCCCGCCCCCGGGTGATGGTGACGACCGCCGTCCGGCTCACCACGCGACACCGCCGCCCCGCGGCCGCCGGTCCCCGCCGCGACGCACGGCCCGGCGAAGCAGGCCCCACCACCGATCAACCGCTGAGCTCCGACCTGCCAGGCGCGAATCCCCCTCCCGAACCATGGTCAAGACCGCCGCACACACCCCGCTCACCACGCAGCACCACCGAGGCGGCGCAGGCAAGGCACCGCCGCCCCGCGGCCACCGGTCTCCACCTCGACGCACGGCCCGGCGAAGCAGGCCCGGCCACCGGTCAACCGCCAAGCTCCGACCCGCCACAAGCGAGCCCCACCCCCAGGCCATGACCGCCGCGCTCACCGCGCGGCACCGCCGAGTTCGTCGAGCAGGGCGGCGGCGCGAGCGGCACCGTCGCCCGGCGACCAGTGCGACCACCGGTCCCCACCGCGGCGCACCGCCCGGTCGAGCAGCCCCGACCACCGCTCGGCCGCGGGCCACGCCGAGACCACCACCGCCAGCCGCCCGCGCGACAGCGCCGCCGCGGTCGCCCGCTGCTCCCCGAACGGGCGCGGCTGCGGGATCACCACCGCGGGCCTGCGGGCGGCGGCCACCTCGGCGAGCGCGTTCTGCCCCGCGTGGGTCACCACCACCCCCGCCGCGCCCAGCGCGGGCCACGGGTCGGCCAGCCAGCCCCGCCACCGCAGGTTCCCCGGCCCGACCTCGCTCGACCGAGGTCCCGCGACCTCCCACTCCCACTCGGGCGTGGCCTCGGCGGCGGCGATCACCTCCGCCGCACCGACCTCGGTCCCCCCGGTGCCCCACAGCGCCAGCACCCGGCCCGCCTCCGGCGGGTCCGGCGCGGTCCGGTCGTCGAACCGCGACACCGCGCCCAGGTGGACCGCCTTGGCCGTCCAGGACGCGGGCCAGCCGGGTTGCGGCCGGGTGGGCCACGGGGCCAGCAGCCGCTCGGCGGCGTCGTAGGCCAGCCGGTGGGCCGGGTCGAGCCGGTCCCCCGGTTGCGCCATGACCACGACCGCCACCCCGTGCAACCGGGCGAGCAGCGCGACCTCCACGGACACGTCGGAGACCAGGGCGCGCACGTCGGGGCGGGCGAGCACGGCGCTCACCGCGGCCATCCTGGTGCGCAGCCCCCGGTGGCCGAGCGGAACCCAGTGCAGGGTGCCGTGCGCGGTGACGTCCGCGGTCGCGGTGTCCACCCCGTCCGCGTCGTCGGGCAGGCGCACCCACTCCCCCGGCCAGCCCTCGGGCTCGGGCGCGCTGGAGAGCCCGACGACCGGGGTCCGCAGCCTGCGGGCGATGGCGACCGCGCGGTGCCGGTGGCCGCTGCCGTGGTGGTGCACGTAGTAGGCGATCACCGCGTCAGTCCCCCCGCACCAGCTCGCGGTAGAGGCGTTCGTACCCGTCCACCATGGCCTCGACCGAGCAGGTGGCCTCGGCGCGGCGGCGGGCGGCGCCGCGGTCGAGCCCGGCCGCGGTCGTGATCGCCCCGGCCAGGCCCGGCATGTCGCCGGGCGCGGCGAGGGCGCCGGTGGCCTTGTCGAGCAGTTCGGGCAGGGCTCCCCTGGCGAACCCGGCCACCGGGGTGCCGCAGGCCAGCGCCTCGGCCACGACCAGGCCGTAGGGCTCGTCCCAGCACGGGGACACCACGGCGACGCTCGCCGACCCGACCAGTTCGGCGAGCGCGGCGTGGTCGAGGTGCCCGACGTACTCGACCCCGTCGCCGAGCAGTGGCCGCACCCTCTCGCGGAAGTAGGTGGGGTCCGGGCACGGCCCGGCCAGCCGCAGACCGGTGCCCGCCAGCCGGGCGGCGCGGATGGCCTCCTCCGGCCCCTTCTCCGGGACGACGCGACCGGACCACACCGGCGGCCCGCCCCCGGGCCCGGGTCGCCACCGGTCCAGGTCGACGCCGTTGCGGATGACCGTGCTCACCGGCACGCTGCCCCGCCACTCGTCGGCGGTGTGCTGGCTGACGGCGGCGAAGTGGGCGCACGTGCCGGGTTCGATGCCCAATGCGGACTCCAGCCACGGCGTCGGCGGGGTGTGCAGGGTGGTCAGCAGCGGCGCGGTGAGGCTGGAGGCCATGGCGATCGGCAGGTAGTGCAGGGAGTTGTTGTGCACCACGTCGTAGTCGTGCCCGGCGGCCAGGGAGAGCATGAGCGACAGGTAGGCGTGGTGCTCGGCCAGGAAGTACTCCGCGGGCATGCTGATGTCCTGCCGGGCGGCCCGAGACAGCGCGGGCAGCGCGCGCAGCACCCGGACGTCGAGCCCCGGGTCGGAGTCCGCTCCCGCGTAGACGTGCACCCGGTGGCCGCGGACACCGAGGCGGTGCGCGAGCTGCCAGGTGTGGGCTTCCAGGCCACCCGCGAAGGGCTGGCGGATGGGGTAGCGGGCGGAGGCGATGACGGCGATGCGCAGCGGCGTCGAGCTGGGCCGCGTGCCTGCGCAGCGTGAAGTCGCCATGGTCCTCCGGATCTGCCTGCGGCGGGCGCCGAACCGCCGCACTGGGGCGCGGCCGGTTCGGTGGGAGCGGCGCCGGGTGGCGGCGGTCCGCGCGCTCATCATCGGTTGGGTGGTGCGGGCGCACAACTCGAACGGGTGCTCACCGGCCCAGCAGGGCCAAGCGGTCGGCGTGCCGGGCCATCCCGCTCTCCACCCACCGCGGGTGGTCGGCGTACCAATGACGTTGGGCCGTACGGACCTCCGCGTCGTCGACCGGCATTCCCCCGACGATCCAGTGCTCCCTCGGTTCGACGTCCAATCCCAGCCCGGTGACCACGGCTTCGGTCAGCGGGGCGTGCACGCTGTCGAGCAGCACCCGGCCGGGATCGGCGGCGTCGGCGGGTGCGCCGAACGCCCCCTGCACGCGCCGGGCGAGGCCGATCAGCACCGGGTTCCCCGGGTGGTTCAGGGTGTTCGCCGCTGCCGCGCCCGCGTCTTGCAGCAGGTCGGAGACGGTGACGTCAACACCGGCCCGCCGTTCGCGCTCGGCGAGGTCGGCCACGGAGGCCGCCGCCACGGCACGCACCGACGCCGGGGACAGGTCCGGTTCCCAGAGCACCCCGGCGGCCTCGGTGAGGGTGCGCAGGTCGTGGTAGGGCACCACCGGCGGCACGAGCGAGCGGTCGTCCGGGTGCCGCACGATCGCGGCGAACGGGTGCAGGCCGTAGTGGCGGATGACCGGCCACCGGACCACCGCGGCGTTCGGCGGCAGTCGAGTGAGGACTTGGCGGGTTCCCAGCGGGAGGTCCCGGTAATCATCACGGACCGGTTGTGTCGCGAACAACACAGTGCGACCCAGGAGGGCGTCGAGGGCGGGCAGGTCGTCGGCCGTCAGCTCGTGCACGGGCGGGACGCGGACGGTGGGGACGGGGAACGTCGGCGAGCTGGCCAGTAACACGCGCAGCGATTCGGCCTGGCAGTTGCCGAGCACCACCGCGACCGGTTCACCGCCGGAGGTCGCCGCGTAGAAGTCGCCGTAGTGCGCTCGTCGCCCGTTGTCCACCGCGCGATCCTGCCCCAGGTCCGCTCCGGTCGCCGAAGTTTCGCGGGGGGCGGTTCGGGGAACACGCGCGAATGCCCGTGCCCTCACCCGCGATCCGGGTGGCCTCCGTCCCTTCCGGACACGTCTACGTGCGCCACCTGTCGGCCGTCGAGGACGGTGGGGTGGTCCACAGGCTGCCGGACCCGCCCGTCCCCGGGGCGCCCGAGGGCCAGTGGTGGCCATCGCCGCTGCTGGAGGCGTCCTGGGTGGACGCGCACGCGGCCGAGTTCGACCTCTACCACCTGCACTTCGGCTTCGACGACCGCACCCCGGCGCAGTTGCGCGAGCTGGTCGCCGCGCTCCGCCGGGCCCGGCGCCCGCTGGTGCTGACGGTGCACGACCTGCGCAACCCGCACCACCCCGATCCCACACCGCACGCCGCCGCGCTCGACGTGCTGGTGCCCGCGGCGGACGCGGTGGTCACGCTCACCCCTGGCGCGGCGGCCCGGATCGCCGAGCGGTGGGGTCGCACGCCCGAGGTGGTCGCGCACCCGCACGTCGTCCCGCTGGAACTGCTGACCGGTGCCCGGGAGCGCGGTCCCGGTTTTGTGGTCGGCCTGCACGCCAAGAGCAAGCGGGCCAACAGCGATCCCGTCCCGGTCGCCCGCGCGCTCGCGGCGGCGGTGGCCGCGCTGCCCGGCGCCCACCTGCGGGTGGACGCCCACGACGACGCCGGGGGTCGCGCGGTCGCCGCCGCACTGCCCGACCTGGACGTGCGGGTCCACCCGCCGTTCACCGACGAGGAGCTGTGGGAGTACCTGCGCGGCCTGGACGTGTCGGTGCTGCCCTACCGGTTCGGCACCCACTCCGGCTGGCTGGAGGCGTGCCACGACCTGGGGACGACGGTCGTGGCACCGTCGTGCGGCTTCTACGCGGAGCAGGCGCCGTGCCTGTCCTACGCGGTGGACGAGGACGGGTTCGACGCGGAGTCGCTGCACGCGGCGGTGCGGCGGGCCCACCGCGAGCGGCCGGTGTGGCAGGCCGAGTACGCGTACCGGCTGCGCCAGCGGCGGGAAGTGGCGGACGCGCACGAAGCGGTCTACCGGGCGGCGCTGAGCGGGGTCCGGCAGGAGGTGGGGGTGTGAGGGTCCTGTTCCACGCCCCGGGCCCGGCGTCGCACGGGGTGGTGCGCCACTCGGCGCTGGTGGCCGACCTGGCGGCGGCCCACGGCGTGCGGGCGGTGGAGTCGAACCCCGACGTCGCCCACGCGCAGTTCACCGACGGGCTCTACGGCCCCGACACCCGCGCGGCGGCCACCGCGTTCGAGACCTGGGCGGCGACGGCCCCGCGCCCACTGGTCGTCACCCTGCACGACGTGCCCGGCGTGGACCCGGACCCCCGGCGCGGCGCCGCCCGCGCGGAGTCCTACCGGCGGGTCGTGGCCGCCTGCGACGCGGCGGTGGTCTCCTCCCGGCACGAGGCGGACAAGGTCGCCCGACTCGGCGGTGGCCCGGTGCGGGTGATCGACCTGCCACTGCCCCACCTCCCCGCCCCCGGTGACCGCCCACCGTGGGCCACCGGACCGACGCTGGGCGTCCTCGGCTTCGTCTACCCCGGAAAAGGACATGCCGAAGCCATCACCGCCGCAGCCCGCCAGCCCACGCGCCCCGCAGTGGTGGCCATGGGCGCGGTCAGCACCGGACACGACGACTTGGCCACCTCCCTGCACGCCTTGGCCGCGGACCTCGGAGTCCCCTTCACCATCACCGGCACCCTCAGCGACACCGAGATGGCGTCCGCCGTGGCCGCCGTGACGGTGCCACTGGCGCTGAACCGGGGCGTGAGCGCCAGCGGCTCCCTGCTGACCTGGCTCGCAGGCCGCCGCACACCCCTGACCGCCCACGGCGACTACGCCGACGAGGTCGCCACCCACAGCCCGGTCTGGCTCTACGACGACTTGGACGACGCGATCACCACGGCACTGGCGGACCCGGCCCGGACCACCCTGCCGCACCCGCCGCCGTGGCCGGACACCGGCGCGGCCCACCGGGCGCTCTACGACTCGGTGCACGCGGCCGTCCCGTGCTGACCGACGTCCTCGTACCCGGCAACCGCTGGGACCTCCTCACCCCCTACCCCATCCCCACCCCCCGGGTCAGCGTCGTCGTCACCCACTACGAACAACCCCGCCAACTGGAACGCACCTGCCTGGCCCTGCACCGCCAAACCGCCCCACCCCTGGAAATCATCATCGCCGACGACGGCTCGGCCACCCCGCCCACGCCGCCCACCGGCGGCCCACCCACCCACGTCGTGCGCCAATCCGACCGGGGCTTCCGCGCCGCCGCCGCCCGCAACCTGGGCGCCCGCCACAGCTCCGGCGAAGTCCTGGTCTTCCTCGACGCCGACACCGTCCCCGAGCCGGACTTCCTCCGCGAGATCGTGCGCACGGTCTCCCGCTCCCCCGACGCCCTCGCGGTCGGCCGCCGCAGGCACGCGGACTTCACCACCACCGCACCGGACGCCCACCCCGCCACCGCCACCCACCTCCCCGAACCCGCCTGGCTGACCGAGGGCTACCAGGCAAGCCGAAACCTCCTCGACGCCGACGGCCGCAGCTTCCGCCACGTCATCAGCGCCCTCCTGGCCTGCCGCACAACCCTCTTCGAGGACCTGAACGGCTTCGACGAACGCTTCACCGGCTACGGCGGCGAAGACTGGGACCTCGGCTACCGCGCCTGGAACGCGGGCGCCGTCCTGGTCCACGAACGATCAGCCATCGCCTGGCACGACGGCCCCGACTGGGAGGGCCGGGACACCGACCGCGAGGCACTGGACCGCCAGAGCGCCCGCCTGGCCGCCCTCATCCCCGAACCCAGCACCCGAGGCGCAGCCCTCCCGGCCGACCTCCCCGACGTCCTGGTGGACCTGACCCCGGCCGCCGACCCCTTCCGCACCACCCATTCCCTGCTGCGCCAGGACTTCCGAGACCTGAAGGTCCGCCTCCCCCCAGGTGCCGACCCGGCAGCTCGGGAACTCTACGGCCGCAACGCGCAGACCGAGGCGTGGACTTCCGATCAACTCCGCCGCTGCCGAGCCCGCCTGCACGCGCGCGGCCCACTGCCTCCCGGTGCTGTCACGGCCGCGATGGACCTGCTGGTGGGCAAGGACCTCGCGCAGGTGACCCTGACCGCAGCCGGTGACGAGGTCGCCACGCTCACCAGCACCCGCAGCACCGCCCGCGCCCACCGCTGGCGAAACCGGTTCTCCGCCGAGGAAATCCGCGACCAGTTCGGCACCGCCCACATCAAAACCGGCCCCCCGCCACCACCCCGCGCAACACTGGCGGGCTACTTCGACAAGCGCGACCATTCCTAGCCCCCGCAATCGCAGGCACGGACCGGCTGGGTGAGAGTGCTCGGCCGGGGGTGATCATGCGGCGGTCAGTCCCGCGAGAGCGCGGCGAGGGTGTCCTCGAACGACGCCCAGGCCCGGTCCGTGTCCGGGCCGTGGGCGTGCGGGGCGCGGAACCACTCCACGAACTCGATCACGTCGATCAGGCCCCACCGGAGCCGGTGGAGCCGCAAGGCTTCCGCGGAGGGCCGGTACCCGGTCAGGTCCCGGTACGTCGTCAGCGTCGCCGGGTCGTCGGACAACAGCGACAGGTCGCGCTCCGGCACGGCGATCCCCACGGTGTCCCAGTCCACCAGGTGCAGGCCCGCGTCGGTGCGGATCAGGTTGCCGGGGTGGGGTTCGCCGTGGGTCACGACGGTGTGGCCACGGGCGGACACCCGCTCGGCCAAGCGGTCGAAGTCGCCGAGACGGGCATTGATGACCTCGGCGTGCTGCATGAGCAGCGACCGGGCGGGCGGCCCGTGGGGACCGGTGTCCCATTCGGCGGGCGGCGTTGTGAACGCGGCTGCCACACCGTCCCGGCCGGGGAGCGCGAGCAGGCACCGAGGAGCGCCTGCCGGTGTCGCGGTGGAGTGCAGACGCGCGAGGAGTTCCTGGACCGCTTCCCCTTCGGCCGGGTCGAGCACCTGCCCGAAGTGCCCGGACTCGCCCTCGACAACCGGGAACACGCTGAGCGCGTAACGGGCGCTCAACCCCACCACCACATCCCCCTCGGCAGTGGTCACCGGGGCCACGACGAACTCCAGTCCCGACGTCCGCAGTGCCAGCGCGGTCCGCATGGCCCGGCGCAACCCGTCCAACGCCGCAGCCGTGCCGTCCCCGCAGTGCGGCTTGTGGTCCAGCGCGGCCACCGTGGCGAACCAGCGGTTGCCGTCCCCGCCGACAACGCGCCAGTGGTGGTCGCCGAACCCGAGCGGGGCATAGGCGATCTCCTGCGCGTCGATGCCGAAGTGGCGAAGCCCCTGGCACACCGCGTCCTCGGTCAGGTCTCCTGGCGGTTGTTCCACTCTGCCGAACCTAGTGATCGACAACGATCATGTCGGCGGTGTGGTGGTTGTCGTGGTGTGGCCGGAGAGCAGCCACTCGGTGCGGCTGATGACCGCAGGAGTGGGCACCGGCACCCCGGCCCCGTCGAGCGCTGTCGTCTCCGCACCCAGCAACGAACCGGTGAGCCGGTCGAACACCAGCAGCCGCTGGAAGGGCTCCTCCGGATCGAGGTGTCCCACGGCCACACCGGCGCCCCGGAACGAGTTGTCGACGTACAGGTCGGAATGGCGCGCGAGGTCGAGCAGCAGCAGGCGTTGCAGTGCGCCAGGCACGACCTGGTTGTTCCACACTCCGGTGAACACCTTCACCGCCGTGGAAGTGGAACCGTTCGGGTTCCGGTCCCGCAGCCGCGCGGTGAGCGCGTCCGGGTCGGCGGCGGTGAGGAACGCGGCCGCCAACCCTCCAGGCGGGTAGTCCCCGGTGGGTTGCACGCTCTCCCCACCTCTGGTCACCACCAGGCGCCCCGAGCCGTCCGGGGCGATCCACTGCTCGCGCTCCGACTGTTCGACGACGCCCGTGGTCGTGCCGCCCAGCACGCGGGCTGTGTGCAGGTACGAACCCGATGTCCGCACGTAGTGGTACCGACCGGTGCCGCGTGGTGCGGGCTGGCGGGCGATCTTCTCCGCCAGATCACGCAGCACGCCAGCCGCGTCACCGCTGTTCCCGAGCACCACGACAGCCCGCCTCCCCTGGTCACGGCAAGTTCGCCGCCATTGTCCCAGGAGCGTCAGGGGTCGCGGCGGGGCAGCGGTTCCACTGCGGGCCCCTCCAGCACAGCGCCGTCGACGTCGAAGCGGGAGCCGTGGCACGGGCAGTCCCAGCTCCGTTCCGCGCCGTTGAACCGCAGCAGGCACCCCAGGTGCGTGCAGCGCAACGACACCGCGTGCACCACCCCGGCCTGGTCCCGGTACACCCCCTTCTTCCCCACTCCGTCCGACACCACGCGCCCCTCGTCCACCGGCACCTCGGCCGTGGCGGAGGCATCGGAAGTGGTGAGCCGGTCCCCGACGATGTCCTTGGCCACCTTCAGGTTCTGCTGCACCAGCGTCGGCGCGCTGCGCAGGCTCACCCGATGCGGGGAGAACAGCTCCGCGTGCGGGGTGTCCACCCCGGTGATCCGGTCCGCCAGTACCTCACCCGCCACGCTGCCCATCGCCAGGCCCCACTTCGCGAACCCGGTCGCCACCCACAGCCGCGCCGACCCCGGCAGGTAGGACCCGACCATCGGCAGGTTGTCGTACGGCTTGGGGTCCTGCGCCGACCAGCGGTGGGTGACCTCGGCGACGTCGAAGTGCCGGTGCGCGAAGTCGGCGAGCGCGGTGTACCGCCCGGCGTCGACGCCCCGCTCCCCCGCCGGGTGGCCTTGGCCGCCGACGATCAGGTGTTCGCCGTGGCGACTGAACGACCACGACTCGCTCCCGGCGCTGATCGCCAGGTCGTGCGGCGGTGTGCCGGACCGCAGCCGGGCTGCGATGCAGTAGGACCGCTCGGCGTCGAGGCGGGCGAAGAACAGGCCCCGGTCGAGCATCGGGTAGTGGGTGGCGACGACCACCTGTTCCGCCACGACCGCCCCGTCAGCCGTGCTCACCCGGTAGGGCGCGGTGACGGACACGGATCGCACGCGGCTGCGCTCGTGGATGCGCCCGCCCTCGGCGGTGAACGCGGCGGCGAGGCCGCGCACGTACTTCGCCGGGTGCAGCACGATCTGGTCGGGCAGCCGCACGGCGCCGTGGATCGGGAACGGGAGGTCGAGCTGTTCGGTCCACTCGACCGCCAGCCCGGCCCGGTCGGCGGCCCGCATCTCCGCTTCGACCTTGGCGCGTTCGTCCTGGGAGTAGGCGAAGGTCGCGGCCGGTGCCCGGTGCAGGTCGCAGTTGATGCCCTCGGCCAGGGTGGAGACCAGGCGCACGCCCGCCGTGGCGGCAGCGGCGTACCCGGCGGCGGCGAGGGCGCCGTGGCGCTGCTCGATCGTGGAGTACATCGTGGACTGCAGCGCGGTGACCTTGGCGGTGTTGTTGCCGCTGACCCCGCTGCCGACTCGCTCGGCCTCGACCACCACGACGTCCATGCCGCGCCGTTGCAGCAACAGCGCGGTCGTCAGCCCGGCGATGCCGCCGCCGATCACCGCCACCTGCGCCTGCTGCTCACCGGTGAGCGGCAGGTGTTCGACGGTCGTCTCACCCAGCCACAGGGACTGCTCGGCGGTGGTGGTCACGAGCGGACCTCCGCGTCGTGGAGGTGGGCCCGGCAGGTCAGCGAGTGCGGCACGACGACGCCTTTCCTCGGAGTTCACGCGCGTGGTGGTGCGTCCAGCGGCCAGGATTCCCCGCTCCCCCGCGCTCTAATCCCGGACTCCCGTTGACGCAACCCAACGGTTGCCATAGTGTGGCAACCAACCAGTTGCCATATCTTGGAGGAACCCGTGGGCTTTCCCGACCGCATCGAGCGCACCCTGGACCTCGCGCACCCGCCCGCCAGGGTGTGGGCGGCGCTGACCACCGCTGAGGGCCTGGGCACCTGGTTCGGCAACGAGGCGCGCATCGACCTGCGGCCGGGCGGCACGGCGGCGATGAGCTGGACCGGCGGGCACCGGGTCGAGATGCGGGTGGAACGGGTCGAGGAGCCAACCGCCTTCGGGTTTAGCTGGCCCCTCGAAGAGCTGCCCGAGGACGACCCCCGCCGCACCTACGTCGAGTTCACCCTCGAACCCCTCGGCGACGGCACCCGGCTGACCGTGGTGGAGACCGGTTTCGCCCAACTGCCCGACGACGCGCATCGCACGGCCTACGACTCGCACACGCAGGGCTGGGCGAGCGAACTCGGCGAACTGGTCGACCACCTCGATGCCGCCTGACCCCGAGGCGGTCGCCGAGCAGGTCTTCGTCGCCCTGGCCGACCCGAGCAGGCGGGCCATCCTGGCCGCGCTGGCCGCCCGGGGCCCGGCCACGGCCACGGACCTGGCGGCCCGGCTGCCGATCACCCGCCAGGCGATCGCCAAGCACTTAGCCCTGCTCGCCGACGCGGGCCTGGTCACCGCCGAACCCGGCGAGCGCCGCCGCGTGCGCCACCGGCTGAACTCCGCGCCGATGCGGGTCGCCCAGCAGTTCCTCGGCGCGCTGGCCCGCGACTGGGACTCCCCGCTCGCCGCGTTGCAAGAGCACCTCGACCGCACCACCGACACCCCGGAGGCACCATGACCGGCAACGCAACACCCCCCTTCCTGCCCGCCGTGGTCGACCGGGCCACCTGGACCGCCGAACGGGAGGCGCTGCTGGTCCGGGAGAAGGAGCACACCCGAGCGGGCGACGCGATCGCGGCGGCCCGCCGCAGGCTGCCGATGGTGGAGGTGGACGCGGGCGCCCCGCTGGTCGGCCCGTCCGGCCCGGTCACGCTGCTGGACGCCTTCGAGGGCCGCGACCAGCTCATCGCCTACTTCCACATGTGGCACACCGGCCACCCCGCCGCCGAGCAGTGCGCGGGCTGCACGTTCTGCAACAGCCAGGTCCGCGAACTGTCCTACCTGCACGCTCGCAACGTCACCTACGCCACCCTCTGCCAGGGTCCGTACGAGCAGAGCGCCCGCTACCGCGACTTCATGGGCTGGGACGTGCCCTGGTACTCCGCCCAGGAGTCCGCCGAGACCCTGCTCGCCGGGCGCGGCCCCTTCCTGCTCGCCTTCTACGTGCGCCACGGGGACCGCGTGTTCGAGACCTACGCGACCAACGGCCGTGGGGTCGAGGCGATGACCCCCACCTACTCGCTGCTGGACATGACCGCCTTCGGCAGGCAGGAGGAGTGGGAGGACATGCCCGCGAACCGGTCGCAGGGGTGGACGCCCGGCGACGGGCAGGCCCTCGACGGCCGCCCGACCGCCCAGTGGGCCCGGCTGCGCGCGGGCCACTCCGACGACCTGGGCACCTGACCGGAAAACCGGCTGTGAGCGGCACGACCGGGTGTTACGGTCGTGCCGCCACGTGGAGTGGATCAGCGGTGGATCACCCGGCTGTTATCCGGGAGGGCGCGGGTTCGAATCCCGCCTCCACGGCCAACCTGGTGTAGCTCAACGGCAGAGCACCTGGCTCAGGACCAGGGGGGTGCGAGTTCGACCCTCGCCACCAGGTCCCCTTCTCATCCTGGAGTCCACAGTGTCCGACGATCCGCGCCAGTCCGCCTCGCCCGCGTACGCGACCGACCGGTTGCAGCGCGCCCTGCTGGGCGCGGCGCAGGCCGAGGACCCGGCGGTCCGGGCTCGGGCTGCGGGGAAGGTCCGCCGCTGGGGGCAGGTGCTGGCGGGCATGGCGGCGGGCCGGATCACCGTGGGCTCGCGCGTCCCGGTGGCGGGTACGCCCGCCTGGGTCACCCTGGAGGTCGTCACCGGCGGCTTCGCCACCGGCCGCCACCTCGCCGACGCCCCGCTGTCCGAAGAGGAGTCGCGGCGGGTGGCCGCGCTGCCCGCCGACGTCCCCGGCGACACCGACCGCGCCCGCCTGAACCACTGGTACCTGGGCGACGCCGGCCAGGCCGAGCTGTTGGCGGCGCTGCGCACCGGCCACTACCGGATCGACGTCCCGGAAGAGGCGGCGCTGGCGGTCGTGGCCCTGCTGCTGGACAAGGGTTTCACCGAGGCGGCGCTGGACCTGCTCGACGAGCTGCGCCCCTTCCTCGATCGCCTGCGGTTCACCCCCCACTTCCAGCCCACGGCCACGCTGTCCGGCACCGCCGTGCGCCTGGCCACGGTCGCCGACGTCACCCGCTCCCTGGACGCCGTCGTGGTGCCGGATCAGGTGGCCATGATGAACCGCACGCTGGGCGTGTGGAACCCGCTCTACGACCACCTCGTGGCGCTGTGGTGCCGGACCGTCGACGGCGACCTGCCGTCCCTCGACGATGAAGGCGCGCTCCACGGCGGTCGGCCCGGCACCCGCCTGCCCCCGGACTGGGCGGCGGAGCGGGCCGGGTGGCTCGCCGACTTCGAGCGGGCCCGCGCCGAGCACGAGTTCACCGGCAAGCACGCCCACCGCAAGAGCAACTTCACCCGGCTGCACCACGCCCTGATCGCCTGCCCGGCGGACTTCACCGCCCTCACCGCGCGGGACCTGGGCTGGGTCCGCCGCGCCTTGGCGGGCACGCTCACCCACCACGGCGCCCCCGGTTCCGCCGAGCGCGCCGCCGTCCGCGCGGACCAGGCCGAGACCGCCCGCACCCCGACCACGGCCGCGTTCGCCCGCGTCCTCACCCACCGCCTGCGCCACTACCCCGGCGACGGTGGCATCCCGGCGTTGGAGCCCATCGCGGCCGAGGTGTCCGAGGCGGACACCGGGGACGTGCCGCCGGGTTCGACCGTGCCGCCGCAGTTGGTGCGCAAGGCCGCCCGCGCACTGGAGGCACCGCCGGAGGAACTGGTGGCCCAGGGCGTCATCACCTCGGCCGACGTGCTGGCGACCGTGCTCCCCCAGTTGACCTCCCGCCTGGTCGCGGCGAACTTCGCCGACCCGGTGGCGGCGGGCCTGCACGAGCGGCTGTACACCGCGTTCCGCCGCAGGCGCGGCCTGCTCCTGCTCAACCTGGAGCAGCAGGTCCGCTTCGAGGAGCTGCCCTGGGTGTCCGCGCTGGCGGCGCTGCGCACCCGCGGGTCGGGCACCGACACCGCGGCCCGGCGCGCGTTGGAGCAGGCCACCAAGCTCACCCTGACCGCGTTCCCGCACGCCATCACGCCGAACCCGCTGGTCACCGAGCTGCGGGCGCTGGCGGTGCAGGCGGGCCTCAAGCTGCCCCTGGTGCAGGAGGTTGCCGCGGACATCTTCACCGGCACGTTCACCCCGCAGTGGCACGCGGCGGCGGTCGTGGCGAGCGAGTTCACGGCGGGCACCCTCTACGCGCACTACTACGACCTGCCGCCCGCCACCCGGTGGAGTGAACCGACTCGGAGCCGCTTCACCCTGCGCTGGGGCAAGAAGGTCGCCGAGGACTTCACCGACCTGTGCGCGCAGCGGGCACGGGAGGCGGGCCGCAGCAGCTCCCCGTCCGGGAACGGCACCCTGCTGGAACAGAGCCAGATCCTCACCACGCACAACCTGGCCGCCTTGGTCCACGCCCTGGACCTGGGTGACTGGCTGCGCGAGCAGGCACCGGACCTGGCGGCGCGCGCGTTCGGCGGCGCCGTGCGGCTGCTCGCCCAGCGCCCGGCCCACCACCACGCGGAGCTGATCCAGGTGAAGAACGCCGCCTACGCGTGGCGCCAGGCGATCTTCTTCCTGGGCTTCTGCGATCCCATCACCCAGCACGCCCGGGTCGCGGCCCTGCACGGCGAGGTCGCCGATGCGGGCATCGGCGACCGCTTCGCGCCCGCCCTGGAGGGCCTGGTGCACGTCCTGGGCGGTGGTCGGTTCACCGAGGCGGGCACCACGCCGTCCGGCACCGGCCGCCGGTTCCTCGGCTGGGCCGCGCACCGCCACTGGTACATCCCGGATCAGCGCTGAGTGGGCAGTCAGGCCGGGTGGATCTTGTCCGGGTGGTGGACGGCGGTCCGGCCTGACTTCTCGCTGCGCACCAGGTACTGCGGCTCGTCCTTCGACGCCTTCACGTCCCGACCGCCCGCGTGGGTGTCGCTGGTGATGACGTCCTCGACCGTGCCGACGGAACTCTGGTTGCCCGCGTCCCAGCGGACTCGGTCACCCTTGTGGAATGTCTTCGCCATGCCGGGTGGCTACCCGTCAGCGCGGGGTTGATGCGTCCAGGTTCGCGTGCGGTCGGACGGGCCTGCGGCGCTCCACCTCTTCGAAGAAGTCCTGCACGCGCCACTGGTAGGCCGAATCGAGGCGATACGCCGCCTTGGCCAGGACCAGTTCGGTGCCGTCGGTCCGGGTGATGGCCGGGTTGAACCGGTCGCCCGCGGCGTTGCGGCTCATGGCAGGGCGGTGGTCGACGGTGGCGATGTCGCCGAGCGGGATGCGCAGCGTCCGCCAGGTCGTCCGCACGACCAGGCCGTCGCGTTCGAGGACGACGAACGGGAAGACCGCGAGGCGGGCGGCCCGCAGGAATGCCAGGGTGCAGAGGACCACGAGGACGACCCTGTGGAGGGTGTACCCGCCCACGAACCCGAAGAACAGCACGAGGAGGACGAGGGTCGAGGCGAGGACGGTGCCCACGATGTACCCCGCGTGGGTGGCGGGGCGGGGGTACAGGCGGCTTGACACGGTGGGCTCCTGAGCGATCCGGGTGGGGTGGTGCCGGTGAGGACACCCGGGAGGTCCTCTTGTCGGACGACACGCAAGATAGCCCTGATCCGATCTTTTGAGGCCGCGTTTCCGCAGTTGGGAGCAACTAACACGACCCCCGTCGAGCTGCTGGGTAAGTCACCGCCGCCCACCCCGGTATGGCCCGCGTCACCCCGGGAATGAACGGGCCGGTCAGCGCCTTGAAGGGGGTACATGACACATCATGTACTTTCGGCAGGGCGGTCACCCGGTGGCCGGGCACGCAGTGAGCAGGAGGGTCCCATGCAGTTCGGCATCTTCACGGTCAGCGACATCACGACCGACCCGACGACCGGTCGCGCGCCCAGCGAGGCGGAGCGGATCAAGGCCGTCATCGCCATCGCCGAGAAGGCCGAGGAGGTCGGCCTCGACGTCTTCGCCCTCGGCGAGCACCACAACCCGCCGTTCTTCTCCTCCTCCCCCACCACCACCCTGGGCTACATCGCCGCGCGGACCAGCCGCTTGCAGCTCTCGACGGCGACCACGCTGATCACCACCAACGACCCGGTGAAGATCGCCGAGGACTACGCGATGCTGCAACACCTGGCCGGTGGCCGGGTGGACCTGATGATGGGCCGGGGCAACACCGGACCGGTCTACCCGTGGTTCGGCAAGGACATCCGCACCGGCATCGAGCTGGCCGTGGAGAACTACGCGCTGCTGCACCGGCTGTGGACCGAGGACGTCGTCGACTGGAGCGGCAAGTTCCGCACCCCGTTGCAGGGCTTCACCTCCACCCCGCGCCCGCTGGACGGTGTCGCGCCGTTCGTGTGGCACGGCTCCATCCGCAGCCCCGAGATCGCCGAGCAGGCCGCGTACTACGGCGACGGGTTCTTCCACAACCACATCTTCTGGCCCAAGGAGCACACGCAGCGCATGGTGGAGTTCTACCGCCGCCGCTTCGAGCACTACGGCCACGGCGCCGCCGACCAGGCGATCGTCGGCCTCGGTGGTCAGGTGTTCATGCGCAAGAACAGCCAGGACGCGGTGAAGGAGTTCCGCCCGTACTTCGACAACGCCCCGGTCTACGGCCACGGCCCGTCCCTGGAGGACTTCAGCCGCGAGACGCCGCTGACGGTGGGCAGCCCGCAGCAGGTCATCGACCGCACCCTCGGCTTCCGCGACTACGTCGGCGACTACCAGCGCCAGTTGTTCCTCATCGACCACGCGGGCCTGCCGCTGAAGACGGTGCTGGAGCAGCTCGACCTGCTCGGCGAGGAGGTCGTCCCGGTCCTGCGCCGCGAGTTCGCCGCCCTCAAGCCCGCCCACGTCCCCGACGCCCCCACGCACGCCACCCGCGTCGCCGCGGCGGGCGGGGCGAAGGACAGCACCGTGCACGGCGCCGGTGACGACGTCACCGGCCAGGCCCGGGAGGAGGCCCAGGTCCGATGAAGCGCACCCTGGCCGTGGTCAGCGCGGGCCTGTCGGTCCCGTCCTCGACCCGCCTGCTGGCCGACCGCCTGACCACCGCCACCGTGGAGGCCCTGCGCGAACGCGGGGTGGAGGTGTCGGTGGAGGTCGTGGAACTGCGCGAGCACGCCCGCGACCTCGCCGACAACCTGGTCACCGGCTTCCCCAACGAGGCCCTGCGCCACTCGGTGGACACGGTGACCGGCGCCGACGCCCTGATCGCCGTCACACCGGTCTTCGCTGCCTCCTACAGTGGACTCTTCAAGACCTTCTTCGACGTGCTGGACAAGGACGCGCTGACCGCCAAGCCCACCCTGCTCGGCGCCACAGCGGGAACCGCCCGGCACTCCCTGGTCCTGGAGCACGCGATGCGCCCCCTGTTCGCCTACCTGCGAGCGGTGGTCGCCCCCACGGCGGTGTTCGCCGCCTCGGAGGACTGGGGCGGCGACGAGGCCCTGGCCGACCGCGTGCGGCGGGCCGGAACCGAACTGGCAGACCTGATTGCCGCCCGCCCCCCGGCGGCCCGGGTCGACCCGTTCGCCGACCCGACCCCGTTCGAAACCCTCCTGCACGGAGCCTGACCGTGCCGGAACCCGAGTGGCTGACCGACGACGAACAACGGGCGTGGCGAGGTCTGTTGCAGATGACGGCGAGGTTGGGCAACCGCCTCAACCGCGACCTGCAACAGACCTCGTCGCTGTCCGTGGCCGACTACGACGTGCTGGTTCAACTATCGGAAACCCCTGGCGGACGCCTGCGGGTGTTCGAGGTCGCCGAGTACTTGCAGTGGGAGCAGAGCAGGCTGTCGCACCACCTGGCCCGCATGCAGCGCCGGGGCCTGGTGGTGCGCGAGGAGTGCACCACCGACCGCCGGGGCGCGTACGCGGTCCTGACGGACGCGGGCCGCGAGGCCATCGAGAAGGCGGCCCCCGCCCACGCGGCGACCGTCCGCCGAGTGGTCTTCGCGGGCCTGTCCCCCGAGCAGGTCGCAGCCCTGGAAGCGATCACCACCGAGGTCCTGTCCCGCTTGGACCCACCCCCCGAGCCCTGACCTCACCGGTGATCGACAAGTTTCCAGTCCACAGTGGATTTCAGTTGTTCCAACCCTCCGAACGAGTGAATTGACGAGCCGGACAGGCTGTCGATTCGTTGTGGCACAGTGGTTTCTCCTACTGTGGACGCGTTGCGTATGGTGCAACAGCGGTTCGGTGCCGAACACCTGATGATGAGCCGCCCCGCCGGATGCGACCCACACTGTAGATTCCCCGCTTCGGCGCACACGTGTCCTTGCAGGGGTGGAAAGGAAGCCGTGTCCGGTCAGAGGAAGAACCCGCAGGCGCGGGACAGAACCATAGGCGCCCAGCTCAAAGCGGTCCGGGTCCAGCAGACGGCGTTGAACCTGGAAGCCGCCGCCCAGGCCATCGGCTGGTCGGCGGCAACCCTGAGCCGCACCGAGAACGGCAAGCGCCACATCACCAGCGAGGACGTCGCGGTCATCCTGACCACCTACGGCGTCCCGGCAGCCCAACGCGAGGAACTGATCGAAAGCGCCCGCTCAGGAGTCCAGGCCGGTTGGTGGTCCCGCCCACTACCCGGCGTACTGCCCGACGTGGGAACCCTCGCCAGCTACGAAGCCTCGGCCAAAGCGATCACGAACTGGTCGCTCAACGTGGTCCCTGGACTTCTGCAAACCGAAAAATATGCCATCGGCATCATGGTGAGCGATGGCTATGGGCCGCAGGACGTCGAACTCCGCTGGCTCGCCCGCCTGCGGCGACAGCAGGTACTGCCCAAGGTCGACTACGTGGCCTTCCTTCACGAGAGCGCCTTCCACCAGCCATTCGGTGGCATCGATGCGCTCCGAGAGCAACTGGACCACCTGGCACAGGCATCTACCCGAGGCCACAGCGTCCGCATCGTGCGGGGCCGCCTGCCACACCGCGCACTACTGCATTCCTGGCTGCTACTGCACTTCCCCGAAGCACCTCCGGTGCTCTATGCCGAGCTGTACGAAAGCAGCGTCTATCTGCACGACACTGAGGTGCACGCCTATGAGAACATGCGCTCGGTGCTCGATCGTTTGGCCCTTTCAACTGCGGAAAGCCGCAGTATGATCGAGCGACTACGAGAAAGGTTGTGATCATGGAGTGGCGCAAGTCGTCCCGTTCCGGCAGCAACGGTGACTGTGTCGAGCTGCGGCAAGACCTCGCAGCCGTCCGAGACAGCAAGCGACCCAGCGTCGCCCTGCCGATCCCCCGGACCGCCGTCCGCGAGCTGATCACCCGACTCAGCCGCTGACCAATCCAGCCGTGCAACCCCGAGAGGTTGTGATCATGGAGTGGCGCAAGTCATCCCGTTCCGGCAGCACCGGTGAGTGTGTCGAACTGCGGCAAGACCTCACAGCCGTCCGAGACAGCAAGCGACCCGGCGTCACCCTGCCCGTGACCCGGACCGCCATCCGTGAGCTGATCATCCGGCTCTCTCGCTGACCTCCACCTGGCAGCCAACCACGGAAAGGGTTGTGACCATGTACTGGCACAGGTCGTCTCGTTCCGGCAGCACAGGTAACTGTGTCGAACTGCGGCAGGACTTCACAGCCGTGCGAGACAGCAAGCAACCCGGTATCGCCTTGGCCGTGTCTCAAACTGCGGCCCGCGCGCTGATCACCCAGATCCGCCGCTAACCCCGCAGCCGAGCAAGCAACCACGAGAAAGGTTGTGACCATGGAGTGGCGCAGGTCATCCCGCTCAGGCAGCAATGGCGAGTGTGTCGAACTGCGGCAGGACCTCGCAGCCGTCCGGGACAGCAAGCGACCCGGCGTCACCCTGCCCGTGACCCGGACCGCCGTCCGCGAGCTGATCACCCAGCTCGCCCGCTGACCCGCAGGGGTGGGTCACCACGCACCACGGTGACCCACCCCCACACCGTGCGGGCGCAGAGCCAAGCGGAGTAACACCGTCCGCCTGACGGACGAAGTACGGGATCAAGATCCCTTGGAGGAACCCCGTGCGAACCCGCCTTGCCGCCCTGCTCACCATCCCCGCCCTGCTGACCGCCTGCGCACCCCCGCAGGCAACCGACCAGGCACCCAGCACCACCACACCCGCCACTCCCCCACCCCCGGCAGCCCCCGCCTCCACAACGACAGCCGCGCCCGAACCGCCGAGCCCGGCCGAGAAGACCTGCACGGTGCCCAACGTCGTGGGCATGGTCCACCAGACCGCCCAGGACACCATGCAGGCCGCCGGGCTCTACGTGCTGCTGGAGGAGGACGCCACCGGGCAGGGCCGCCTCTTGGTGGTCGACCGCAACTGGACCACCACCGCCCAGAGCGTCCCGGCGGGCCAGGTCGTCCACTGCACCCAAGAGATCACCCTCAGCGCGAAGAAGACCGGCGAGTGATCCTGCCACCCGGCAGGCAAGCCCCGGCGTCGCTCACAGGCTGGCGCTGAGGAGTCCGGGCAGCGCGGCGATGCGTTCTCGGTTGCGGCGGTAGTAGGTCCACTGCCCGATCCGGGTGCTCTCGACCAGTCCGGCGCGCTGGAGCACGGACATGAACTGCGATGCGGTGGACTGGGAGACCCCGGCCTTCTCCTGGATCTGCTTCACGCACACCCCGACCTCCTCCACCGGGTCGGCTTGCGGCGCGAAGTGGTCGGCCGGGTCGCGCAGCCAGCCCATGATCTGCAAGCGCGTGGGGTTGGCCAGCGCCTTGCACACCTCCAGCAGGTCGTCCAGCTCAGCGTTGCTCACAACCCCACTGTACCGAGGTATCGCCATTCTTCGATGGAGCGTGCTAGCTTGACGCATCGGAAAATTCCGATATGACGATCGGAGGCTGGTCTTGTCGGACAACGTGGCGTTGGTCGTGGGAGCCCGTGGGGTGATCGGGGGGAACCTCGTCCGCCACCTGGAGGGGCTGGGCGGCTGGCGGGTGGTCGGGCTGTCCCGGCGTGGGGGTGAGCGGTCGGAGCGGGTGCGGCACATCAGCGTCGACCTGCTCGACGCCGACGACACGCGGGCGAAGCTCGCGGGCCTGACCGACGTGACCCACGTGTTCTACGCCGCCTACCAGGACGCTCCGACGTTCGCGGGGCTGGTCGAGCCGAACCAGCGGATGCTGGTCAACGCGCTGGAGGCGATCGAGCCGGTGGCCGCCGGGTTGCGGCACGTGCAGTTGGTGCAGGGCTACAAGGTCTACGGCGCGCACCTGGGGCCGTTCAAGACCCCGGCCCGCGAGGACGACCCGCCGCACATGCCGCCCGAGTTCAACGTCGAGCAGCAGGCGTTCGTCGAGCGGGTCCAGCAGGACAAGGGCTGGACCTGGTCGGCGCTGCGGCCGTCGGTGGTGTGCGGCTTCGCGCTCGGCATCCCGATGAACCTGGCGATGGTCATCGCCGTCTACGCCACCATCTCCGCGCACCTCGGCGTTCCGCTGCGCTTTCCCGGCAAGCCGGGCGCTTACCACTCGCTGATCGAGATGACCGACGCCGGGCTGCTCGCGGAAGCGATGGTGTGGGCGGCCACCGACCCGGCCGCCGCCAACCAGGCGTACAACATCAACAACGGCGACCTGTTCCGCTGGGAGGAGATGTGGCCCCGGATCGCCGACTACTTCGACCTCCCGGTTGCGCCCGGTCTGCCGATCGACCTCGCCACCGTCATGGCCGACAAGGAGCAGGTGTGGCGGGAGGTCATCGCCGAGCACGACCTGGCGCCCACGCCGTACCGGAACGTGTCGTCCTGGGCGTTCGGCGACGCCGTCTTCTCCTGGGACTACGACTTCATCGCCGACGGGTCCAAGGCCCGCCGCCACGGCTTCCACCACCACGTCGACACGGCCGAGATGTTCCCGCGCATCTTCGACGAGATGCGGGCACGCAAGATCATCCCACCGCGATGAGCACCGAGCACGACACGGCGCCCGACACGCGGTTGCCATCTCGGCGTGGATGGAGAGTTCACCCCTCGAACGCGGCCGACAGGCGATCGAGGTCGGCGAGCAGGCCGGGGAGGCGTTCCGCCGGAACGGCATCCGCCAAGCGCTGGTCGATGGCGTAGACAACACCCCGGGCAGCCGCGAGGCGTCGGCGCCCTTCCTCGGTCAGGTGCGCGGGCAGCGCGCGGCCGTGCTCGGTGGTGGCGGGCCGAGTGATGAGGCCGCCTTCTTGCAGGCCGCGCAGCACCACGTTCATGGACTGCCGGGTGACGAAGGTGCCCCGGGCCAGTTCGGCGTTGGACAGCCCGGGTTGCTGGTCGAGCAGTTCCAGGCAGGCGTACTGCGGCACGGTGAGGCCGTGCGCGCGCAACCCCCGGTCCATGGCACCCCGCAACGCGGCGGCGGCCTGTTTGAGGCGGTAACCCAGGCGCTCGGTGACGTCAGGGGCGGGCGGTAGATCCGGCATGTCAGGAGTTTGACATAGCGGGACGGCCGGGTCTACCGTTCGCCATGTCAAAGTCCTGACATGCCAATCACCGAGGAGAACTCATGACCGTCACCGGACCCGATTTCATCGCCCTGCAGGTGCGCGACGTGGAGGCGGCGGCCCGCTTCTTCGAGGAGCACCTCGGCCTGCACCGGGCTCCGGCGTCACCGCCGGGAGCGGTGGTGTTCGCCACCGAGCCGGTTCCGTTCGCCGTGCGCACACCCCTCCCCGGGGTGGACCTCGACACCGTTGACCGCCCCGGCCTCGGGGTCGCCCTGTGGTTCGGCACCAGCGACGCCCAGCAGTTGCACGACCGGCTCGCCGCCGCAGGGATCGGCATCGTCGCCGAACCCTCGGACAGCCCGTTCGGCCGGATGTTCACCTTCACCGGTCCCGAGGGTTACGCCATCACCGCGCACGGCGGCTGAACTCAAGCCAGTCGAGTGCCGATGTGGTTCAAACTGGGCACGCACGTCTCGAACAGCGTGCTGAGCCAGTCACCGGTCAGGTGCTCCCCCACCCCGATCACCCGCATCCCCGCCGCCTTGGCCGATCGGGCGCCGACGACCGTGTCCTCCACGGCGACCGCGTCAGTGGGGTGGGCGCCGAGGTGGCGCAGGGCGGTGCGGTAGGGCTCCGGGTCCGGTTTGCCCGCCGTGACGTCGTCCGCGCTCACCAGGATGTTCGGGTCCCCGACTCCCAACGAGTGCAGGCGGCGGGTCACGACCGCGCGCCCTCCGGACGTGACCACAGCCGTCGCGTGCCGGGGGATGCTGCGGTACAGCTCCAGCGCCCCGGGCATCGGTGGGGTCTCGGCGGCCAGCTCGTACTCGATGCGCTGGATTTCGCGGGCCTCGGCCTCGGCGTCGAGGTGCGGGGCGGCGATGCGGACGAACTCCACGTCGGTCAGGGAGCGGGATGCTTCCGCCAGGTCGCGCAGGTCGACTTGGCGGTCCCGCGCCCAGCGGGTGATGGCGCGGGTGATGTGGTCGTGGGAGTCGGCGAGGACGCCGTCGAGGTCGAAGCAGACGGCTCGACATTCCAGCGTGAGCGCGCCGATGTCGAGGCGGATGGTGGTGGCCAGGTCAGGGGTTCGCAGGTCGCCGTTCATTCCACTGTCACGCTCTTCGCCAGGTTTCGGGGGCGGTCGACGTCGCGGTCGAGGATGGTCGCGGTGTGGTAGGCGAAGACCTGGAGGGCCACGCCCATCACGATGTGGTCGAGCAGGGGGTGCACGGCGGGCAGCCGGACGGTGGGGGCGTCGAACTCGTAGTCCTGGTGCTGGGAGAACACCACCACCGCCCCGCCCCTGGCCTGGATCTGGCCGATGAGGGTGGCGCTCTGCTGCCCGCCCGCGTCGTTGGCGGCCACCACCACGGAGACGTGGTCGGGGTCGACCAGCGCCAGCGGGCCGTGCTTGAGTTCGGAGGCTTGGTATGCCTCGGCGTGGATGTAGGAGATCTCCTTGATCTTCTGCGCGCCCTCGCGGGCCACCGGCCACGACGGGCCGCGGCCGAGGTAGTACATGCTCCGGAAGGCGTGCACGGACTCGGCGAGCGCGCGGATCTCGGCGTCCTGGCCCGCCAGCAGGTCGGCCAGGATCGTCGGCAGGATGGGCAGCGCCAGGTCCAGTTCCAGCAGGGCCGCCGACTTCGAGCCGTAGTCGGCGCGGGCGAGCCACGACGCCAGGGCCAGCCCGGCGATCTGCATGTTGGTGACCACCTTGGTGGAGGCCACCGACACCTCCGCGCCCGCGCACAGCGGGATCGAGGCGTCGCTCTCCCGGTCCAGGCTCGACCCGCGCACGTTCACGATCGACAGCGTCTGCACCGGGTGCCGACGCAGGTACCGGTGGGCGTGCAGGGTGTCCAGCGTTTCCCCGGACTGGCTGATGAGCACGTACAGGCAGTCCGGTTCGACGACCGGGTCGCGCTGGGTGAACTCCGCGGCCGGTTCGGCGGTCGCGGGGATGCGGGCCAGGTTCTCCACGAACGAGGCGGCGACCTGGCCCGCGTAGTACGACGACCCGCAGCCGAGGAAGCACACCCGCTTGATCGCCGACCGGTCCAGGGTGCTGCCCCAGTCCGCCGCCGAACCCTCCGCCACCGGGGAGAACAGCGCCCCGATGGCGGCCCGGCTGGTCTGCGGCTGCTCGTTGATCTCCTTGAGCAGGAAGTTCGGGTACGACCCCTTGTCCGTCCAGGTGGTGCCCGGGGTCAGCACCTCCCAGGTCCGGCCCGCCGGGACGGCGGCGGTGACGGCCACGACCTCGCCGTCGAGGACCGGGGAGCAGTGCGTGCACCCGCTGCTCAGCGCCGCCCGGTCGGAGGCGACGTGGACCGCCCGGCCGTCGGTGCCGATCAGCAGCGGGCTGCCGGAGGCCGCCGCGATCAGCGTGCCGGGGCGGTCGGCGGTGATCACCAGCACCGCGTAGTCGCCGTCGACGCGGGCGAGGGTCAGCCGGACCGCCTCCAGCGCGTCGACCCCCTGGGCGCGGTGCCAGGCGATGAGGTGGACCAGGACTTCGCTGTCGGTGTCGGAGGTGGTGGTGATGCCGCGGTCGGTGAGTTCACCGCGCAGCCGCGCGACGTTGCGGACCGTTCCGTTGTGGACGAGGGCGGTGGTCCCGTCGTGGCTCAGGTGCGGGTGGGCGTTGCGGGTGGAGGGTGCGCCGTGGGTGGCCCACCGGGTGTGCGCGATGCCCGAGCGGCGGTCGCCCCCGGGGGAGCCCAGTGCCGCCAGCGCGGCCACCGAGCCCACGGATTTGCGGACCTCGATGCCGTCCGGGGCGTGGGTGGCGATCCCCGCCGAGTCGTACCCGCGGTACTCCAGGCGTTCGAGGGCGTCGATCAGCGCCCGCCCGGCGTCGTCGGTTCCCGTGATCCCTGCTATTCCGCACATGTCTCAGTCGTCCCCCTGGTCGTCGAGTCCGGGCTCCTGGTCGAGCCCGGGCAGTGTCGAACCGGCGCGGTGGATCGGGAAGAACTCGGGGGCGCGGAAGGCTTCCGCGGCGGCCGTGCCGCACTGCAACCCCCGCAGCCGCGCCTGCTTGGTGGCGTAGTCGAGGTAGTCCACGCCGTCGGTGCAGCGCAGCCAGTCGTTCTGGCTGCGGTGCGCGCCGAGCATGTCGAGCTTGGTCTCCAGCGCGTCGGAGATGTCGACCCAGCGCTGCGGCGCCGCGCCGACGAGCGCCAGCGTGTCCATGTGGTAGACGGCCGGGAGCGCGTCGATGGCGGGCGACCCCGTCCGCTGCAACGGTGACGCCGCCAGCACCAGGCTGTTGAGCGCGATGGCCGACGCCGCCCGGTGGTCGGGGTGGTAGTCGTTCGGGTCGGGCGCGAACAGGACGTCCGGCCGGAACTCCCGCAGCACCTCGGCGAAGGCGATCCGCGTGCCCGGGCTGTCGAACAGGAACCCGTCCGGTTCGCCCAGGAGGAACAACCGGGCGCCGATGACCTCGGCGGAGCGCCGCGCCTCCCGCTCCCGGACGGCCGCGATGGTGGCCTTGTCGCCGTCCGGGGCGCCGAGGTCGCCATTGGTCAGCACGCAGATCCCGACCGAGTGGCCCGCCCGCCGGTAGCGGATGAGCGTGCCCGCGCACAGGATCTCCACGTCGTCGGGGTGGGCGCCGACCGCCAGGACGTTCACGCCGCGACCTCGGACCCGACCAGGCTGCCGAGGAAGCTCAGCTCGTCGTGCAGGTGCGAGTCCGGCAGGAAGCGGTCCCTGATCCGCTCCCGGGCGGCGTGGCCGACCGCGGCGCCGGTGGCGGGGTCGGCGAGCAGTTCGGTGATGGCGCGGCCGAACAGGTCGTCCGGGTCGGGCAGGGCGACCGCCCGCCCGTGCCGCGCGTCCGGGATCTGGGCGGTGATGCCGCCGACCCGGGTCGCCACGACCGGGGTGCCCTTCCACATCGCCTCGGCCACGGTCAGCCCGAACCCCTCCGACCGGCTCTTCTGGGTGATGACGGCGGCGTGCCGCTGCACGGCGTTGACCACGCGGGCGTTCTCCACCGGGTCCGCCGTGGGCAGGCAGCAAAGCTGGACCCGCGACCGCACGGCCCGCGGCAGCCGCTCCCAGTGCGCCGCGCACAGCCGGAAGTACTCCGCCGCCTCCGGGTCGTCGGCCACGCCGTCGACCTGGGGGCCGATGAGGCTCAGGTGCGCGTCCGTGCGCGGGGCGACGGTCCGGGCGAAGCTGTCCATCACCCCGATCATGTCCTTGACCGAGTCCCACCGGGACACCTGCGCGACCATCGGCACGTCGGCCCCCGGCGCCGCGCCGACCCGCACGACGGGGTGCCCGGCGCCCGGCGCGGCCAGCACCCCCGAGCGCACCAGCAGCGACCGCGCCGCGTCGGCGGTCAGGTCGGTGTTCTTGGCGGACATGGGGTCGATGAACGGGGTGATCGACGCGCTGGGCACCCCCATCCTGGAGTCGAGCACCACGTCGCGGAAGTGCGGGCGGGTCGTGATCAGGCCCCGCGCCCGCCGCAGGAACGGGGTGAGGAACGCGCTGGACCGGGCGGTGTGCGCGTTCGGCCGGTCGGCGCCGTTGTGCGCCCGCCACACCGGGATGGCGCCGCGGTCGGCGACGTGCTCGCACAGGCCCGCCGTCTGCGGGTCGTGCAGGACCACCACGTCACCGGGTCGCAGGTACCGGCCCAGGTCGGCGGCGGCCTCGCGGCTGACCCGCCGGAACCCCTCGGCCTGCTCGGGGCCGAGCGGTCCCCCGTCGCCCGGCACGCCGGAGATGCCGTTGTCGACGCGCTTGGTCGTGGTGAAGAAGTCGGTGTCGGCCTCGATGACCAGCCAGCGCAGGTCGAGGCCCAGGGCGTGCCCGTAGCCGAGGACCGGCCGCAGCATCTCGGCGACCCCGCCGCCGTTGTCGGTGGAGTTGACGTGCCACACGGTGGGCAGGGTGGCCGCCCACCTGGTCGCCGCGGCGGCCAGCCGGTCCCAGCGCGCGGCGGTCAGGCACCCGCGCAGCCCGTTGAGCGGGTACCGGCCGACCGGCACTTCACGCAGGCGTGCCGACGTCATCGCCGTCCTCCTTGGTTGTCGGTGCGACCGCGAGGCGGCGCGGGTTGCGGTCGAGGCGGCTGGCGGCCACCGCGGTGGTGAGCGAGGCCGCCAGCCCGATGACGGCGACGGTGGGCACCAAGCCCACGGCCTCGGCGACCACGCCGATGAGCGGCGGCCCGGCGAGGTAGGCGAGGTAGCCGACGGCGCTGACGCCCGCGGCGGCGGTGGCCACCGAGTGCGGCATCCGGTCGGCGGCGGCGGTCATCGACAGCGGGAACACCGGCCCCAGGGCGAGGCCGACGACGGCCACGGCGGCGAAGGCCCCCACCGCGCTCGGCTGCACGAGCCCCACCACCAGGACGACCGCGATCGTGCCCGCCGACCAGCCCAGCACGGCCCGCCGCCCGAACCGCACCACCAGCGCGTCCCCGACCGACCTGGACACGAACATGGCCACGCTGAACGCCACGACCGCGGTGGACCCCAGGGACACCCCACCGGCGAAGTCCCTGGCGACCAGCAGCGCCGACCAGTCGGTGACCATGCCCTCCACCAGCAGCCCGCTGACCGCGATCGCGGCGATCGCCAGCGGGATCGCGGCGATCCCCCGCAGCGGCGACACGGCGGGCGCCGCCTCCCGAGCGGGCACGTCGACCGGGGTGTGCGGCAACGCGGGCGCGGCGACGGCCAGGAGCACGAGCAGGACCACGGCCACCGCGGTGAAGTGGGCGAACACGCCCACCCCCGAACCGGTGGCGAGCGCACCCCCGGCGGCTCCGAAGAGGACACCGAGGCTGTAGCCGCCGTGCAGCCGCGAGATCACCGACGACCGGTCGGGCGAGCGCTGCTGGAACTCGATCCCCGCGGTGTTCATCGCCACGTCCAGGCACCCGCTGGCGGCACCGAGCAGCACGAGCACCAGGGCCAGGCCCAGCACGCCCCTGGCCGCCGCGATCAGCGGCAGGAAACCGGCGAACAACGCGCCGGAAAGGACGCACAACAGCCGGGCGCTGGTGAACCGCAACAGCCACCCGGTGCCCAGCAGCGCGGGAACGGAACCGGCGGCCACACCGAACAGGGCCACGCCGAGCGCGGCGTCGGACAACCCCAGATCCGATTTCACCTCGGGGATGCGCGGCGCCCAACTCGCCAGGACGGCGCCGTTGAGGAAGAACACCAGCCACAGACCGGCGACGGGGTGGTTCGAATGTCGGGTGCGCACCATGGGTCAGCCTCGCGGCCGCCCTGACGGGAATGTTCGACGGTCCCCGGACGGTACAGGAACCGCTGCACCCCGGCATTCCGGGACGCTTTTCCTGCTCCCATCACAACACGTCCACCGGCGCCGCGCAAGGACGGACCCGGCGAAGTGAAATCACCCACTCACCGCCGGAAAGAAGGCCCGCAGAACGCGGACAACACACCCGAACTCCTACTGACCTCCAACCAAACGCCTCGTTCACAACGGACATCCACAAAGGTCTTCACATCTCGGGTGAACGACGGGTGAACGAAAGTGCGCCACGCCACCCGCCGCCGAACCACACGGGGTGAAGAGTAATCGGAATTCACCACAAATACCAAGACTCGGCAAACAGGGTAAAGATGGCGACAATTTTTCTCGAATACCGATAGCGGCTGCCGCAACCGGAACCGGTTCCCGCCGCGCGCCGGACCCCCGGGCCTGTGGCACGATCGGCGGGTGCGAGTCCTCGTCCTGTCGGACACCCACGCGCCCCGGTACTGGAAGTCCTGCCCACAGGCGCTGTTCCCGCACCTGCGGGCCGCCGACGTCATCCTGCACGCGGGTGACGTGTGCGTCGCCCCCGTCCTGCGGGAGCTGGAATCCTACGCCCCGGTGCACGCGGTGCTGGGCAACAACGACGGCCCCGACGTGGCCGAATGGGGAGCACCGGAGACCCTGGAGCTGTCGTTGGCGGGCGTCCCGGTGGCCATGGTCCACGACAGCGGCCAGGCCAAGGGCCGCGAAGCCCGGATGCGGCGCCTGTTCCCCGCCGCCCGGCTGGTCGTCTTCGGCCACTCCCACATCCCCTGGGACTCCACAGTGGACGGCGTGCGGGTGTTCAACCCCGGCTCCCCCACCGACCGCAGGCGCCAGCCGGTGGGCACGATCGGCCTGCTGCACCTGGAGGACGGCGAGGTGGTCACCGCCGACATCGTGGCCGTCACCGGACCCCGCGCCCCGAAGTGACCCGGCGCCGCCATTTCGCGGACGCCCTGAAATGGACGTTGACAGGGCCTGAGCGGCCCTGGATAGTGAATGCAACACAGGTCGACAAAGGAGCAGGTCATGGCGGGCAACCAGCAGAGGACGCGGCAGTCGTGCCGGACTTCCTCGGGTGCCCCGTGCTGTTCGCCGAGCGCTCGACCCCGCTGTTCGCGCTGGTCAGGCTCTCCGTCATGACGTAGGACGTCGTGGACGCGAGAGCCGCCGGATCGCTTGACGATCCGGCGGCTCTTTTCTTCGCGCTGCCCTTTTTTCCATTCTTTCGCCATTCTGCTCCAAGAGCGGAATCCTCTGGCTCCACATCCCGGCCCACGTCACGACGGTCGTGCGACGGTCTGCAACACCGTTGATTCCGGGTTCGACTCCCGGGTGGGTCTCCACTCACCGCCCCCACGAAGGGGGGCAGCGGGCGGGGTTCCGGCGCGCGCCGCGCCGGAACCCTCTAGCCTGCGGAGGACACCGTCCCCCAGCGCACCCGGATGTCCTGATGCCCGTTGTCCTGCTCAGCCGCCACATCGAGGCCGACCCGCACGGTGTGGTCCTGCTGCTCCGAGCGCACCGGATCGTCGAGTTCTGGCCGGACATCTCCCGGTTGGCGGTGGTCGACGAGGTGCACCACCTGACCGCGGAGCTGCCCGGCATCGGTTCCCGGCGCCTGGAGGTGCGGTTCACCTCGGCCGTGCGCGGGGCCGGGTCGTTCCTGGTGGCCTTCGTGGTCAGCGGGGACCTGGCGCCGGTGGCGGGGGCACTGCGGGTCTCACCCGCCGTGGTGGGTGAGCGCGGGGGCACGGTCCTGTCGCTGAGCCTGGACCACGAGCACGCCAACCCGGCGGTGGACGCGCTCGCGGAGCGGTTCCTGAGCGCGGTGCAGGGCAGCGCCGAGCTGCGCGCGCACGACGCCTGACCGCAACCCCGAAGAGGCGGGGGCGTCACCCGGTCCGGTAGTGGTCGGCCACGGCGGCGAAGGCGGCCTTCGGTTCCCACGGCAGGTCCGGGTAGGTGTCGCCGGTGCCGTGTTCCAGGACCTTGACCACGCCCCAGCTCGCCATGTCCAGGTCCTCGCGGGGATCGGCGCGGTGGTACAGGCCGTGGCAGATGAACGTGCACACGAACGCGGCATCCACCCCTTCGGCGACGAAGATGTCCAGCAGTTCGCGCAGGTAACCCGCCTGTTCCTCCTCGTCCCGGGTGTAGTCGCCGTCGAGCCGCACGGGGACGCCGTCGGAGTACTCGACGATCTCCCCGCTCAGGGCGCCGTGGTCGGCCGCGCCGCGGTGGGGCGTGCAGCCGAACTCGGTGATGGCGACCGGTTTTCCCTGGGCCACCAGCGCGCGGATGCCGTCCTGGTAGACGTGGGCGACCTCCTGGGAGCGGTGGGCGTCCACCGACACGATGTCGAACGGTGCCCAGTCGACGCGTTCCAGCGGGACCGAGGCGTAGGTGACCTTGCCGCCGAACCGCTCGCGGACGACGGCGACGGCCTCGCCGAGGAAGTCGTTGATCCGCGCGGGCAGGTCCGCGAGCAGCGTGCCCAGTTCGGACCGCCGTTCGAGCAGGGTCGCCGTGCGCTCCCGGACGCTGTCGCCGGGCAGGAAGCCGCGGTTGAACAGGCTCAGCTCGGCCCCGGTCACGAACACGACCTCCGCTCCCCGGCGGCGGACCCGCTCGGCGCGCTCGGCGCCGTCGGCGAGCAGGGCGAGCATCTCCTCCGGGCCGAACTGGTGGGTGAACGGGGAGAACCAGACCTCCAGGCCCAGGGTGGCCGCGTGGTCCGCGGCGAACTCCAACCGCTCCATGTCGTCGCCCCACAGCCGCACGGCGGTGCAGTGCAGGTCGTCGCGGATGATCTGGAGTTCGCGGCGGACGACGTCGGGGTCGAACGGTCGACGGGTCTTGCCGTCGAGGCTCAGGCCGGTGTCGTAGCCGATGCCCTTGGCTCGCATGGGGGACCTTCCTGGTCAATTAAGGTACGGTACGTACCGTACTCTATATCGGCGTGGCGGTGCAGTACGCTCGTCGCCGGAGGAGGTCGGCATGGGGGTGGGAGCACAGGTGGCGACCCGGCGGCGCGGCGCCGAGCTGGAGCGGGCGATCCTGCGCGCGGCCGTGGCCGAACTCGCCGAGTCCGGGTACGCCGGGCTGACCATGGACAGGGTGGCCAGGCGCGCGGGCACCAACAAGAACGCCATCTACCGCCGCTGGCCGCACCGCGCCGCCCTCGGTGTCGCCGCCTACCGGCAGCTCGTCACCGAGCAGACCCCGACGCCCGACACCGGCGACCTGCGCGGCGACGCCCTGGAACTGCTGCGGGGCGTCAACTGCGACCTGGCCACACCGCGCGCCGAGGTCCTGCGCAGCCTCCTGGCGAGCGCCAACGACGACCCGGAACTGCTGGCGCAACTGCACGAGCAGGTCGCCGACGGCGGAACCGGGCCCTGGCTGGCCATCCTCGACCGAGCCGCCGCCCGGGGCGAGGTCGCCACCGGGACCGTGCACCCCCGCGTCGCCACCGTCGCGCTCGTGCTGCTGCGCAACGAGTACCTGACCCGCGGCCTGACCACCGTGCCCGACAGCGTCCTCGTCGAGATCGTCGACGAGGTCTACCTGCCCCTGGTCCGCCGAACCGGCTGACGCGTGCCGCAATCGCGGCACCTACCCCGAGTGAGGCACTGTGGCTTGGAAGGCTGTGGCGGCCGGTGTCGCCGCCGCACTGGGCACGGGCGTGCTGCTCGTCGCCGTGGCCGACCTGCTGCGGCCGGGCTCGGTGAGCCTCCCGCTGGTCGGCGTGCTGACGTGGGCCGTCCACGGGCCGCACCTGGTCCTGGTGAGCCTGGTCGCGGCGGCCGTGGCGGTCCCGGTCGCGGTGCGGCGGCCACGGGGGTGGCCCAGCGGTGTCGCGGCGGCCGTGTCGGTCGCTGCCCTGGTCACCTCGGGGGCTGTCACCGGCTCCATCGTCGTCGCGGTGGTCGAGGCGGGCGGTTCGGTGAACCCGTTCGCCGCGCTCGCCCTCACCACCGAGTCGCCGGAACCCGATCGGACGACCGCCTACGCCGTGGTGGACGGCGAACCGTTGCGGGCACTGGTGTACGAACCCGGGACGATCGAAGGCGCTCCCGTGCTGATGCACATCCACGGTGGCGGTTGGTTCACCGGCGCCGCGAAGGATTCCGGAACGCACCCCCGTTGGTTCGCCGACCACGGCTGGTACGTGGTGAGCGTGGACTACCGACTGGCCACACCGGACAGTCCGACCTGGGACGAAGCTCCCGCCGACGTCGCCTGCGCACTCACCTGGACAGCCCGACGAGCCCGGGAGGCGGGTGCCGACACCGCTCGGCTCTCCGTTTCCGGTGACTCAGCGGGCGGCAACCTCGCCCTGAACCTCGCCTGGGCAGCGGCAACGGGCACAGCGGCGTCAACCTGCCCGGAACTGGGTCCCGTCCCCGTGCCGAAAGCGGTGGTCGCGGTCTACCCGGTCGCCAACCCGCTCCACGCCTACGACCACGGAAACCCAGCACACGGCCTGGGTCCCCGCGATTTCACCGACTGGTACCTCGGCGGCACCCCAATGGCCCACCCGGACCGCGTGGCCGCCATCTCCCCCGAAACCCACATCTCCGATGCCGCCCCGGCAACCCTCATCATCCAACCCGAACGCGACAACTTCATCCCCGCGCAAGGAAACCGCGAACTCGCCGACAAGGCGCGCACGGGCGGGGTCGACGTCACGCTGGTGAGCATCCCGTTCGCCCAGCACGCTTTCGACCTCACCGGCGGCAGCCTCGGCTCCCAGGCCACGCTCACCACCACCGCGCGGTGGTTGCGCGACCGCTGAACAGGCGTGTGGGCGGGTGATCGCCGGATCACCCGCCCACCACAACCCAGGCCATCAGTCCTTCTTGAAGACGTCCTTGATCTTCTCGCCCGCCTGCTTGAGGTGGCCCTTGGTCTGGTCGCCCTGGCCTTCGGCTTCCATCTCGTTGTCGTCGGTGAGCTTGCCCGCTGTCTCCTTGACCTTGCCCTTGAGCTGGTCGCTCTTGGCGTCGATCTTGTCGGCGTCGCTCATGTCGATCCCTTCGTCGTGTGCTCATGGGGTGCCCGGCGCGGCGCGCGTCAAACCTCTTTCGCCCTCGGCGGACGTACGCGTCACATCGGGGTGCGTGCGGTGATCGCCTCCCCGAGGATGGGGGAACACGGCAGAAGGAGTGGTGGTGGCGCGGACACGGGGGGACGGCACCGGGTCGAGGGTGCTCGGGGTGGTGGGGGCCGTCGTGGTGGCGGTCGTCGCGCTCGTGCTGGTGCTGCTCGGGCTGGGCGCACTGCTGCCCGGGCTCGGCCTGCTCGGCGCCGCCGGGACCGCGGTCGCGGCGACGACGGCCGCGCCGTCGGTGGTCATCGGGTTGCCGGCGGTCGGCGGGGCGCTGCTGGTGCGCAGGCGGTTCCGGCGGACCGGGACGGTGCTCGGCGTCGCCGGGGGCGTGGGCACGGCGATGGCGCTGGTCGTCGTCGTGGGCTTCTGGATCGCCGCCGCGGCGGCCGGGGCGACGATCAACCCGTTCCGCGCACTGGTGCCCACCTCACCGTTCGGCGACGGACCCGACGAGCACCCGGTGTACAGCCGGACCGCGTCGGGCCAGGACCTGCACGCCGCGGTCTACCGCCCGGCCACCGCGAACGCCCCGCTGATGGTCTACGCCCACGGCGGCGGCTGGGTCGAAGGGTCCGAATTGGACCGGGACCGCGACATGCGCTGGTTCGCCGACCGGGGCTGGCTGGTGGTGAGCGTGGAGTACACGCTGGCCTCCGAAACCGTGCACACCTGGGACACCGCGGGCCCGCAGTTGGCGTGCGCACTGGGCTGGGCGGCCGAACGCGCTCCCGCCTGGGGCGGCGACCCGACCCGGATCGCGCTGCTCGGCGACTCCGCGGGCGGGCAGCTCGCCACCACCCTGGCCTACCGCGCCGCCGACGGCACCGCGCAGTCCTCCTGCGGCGGCACCGTGCCCCGGGTCACCGCACTCGCCGTGCAGTACCCCGCCGTCGACCCGGTGGGCGCCTACGACAACGGCTTCTCCATCGGCGACGACCCGAAGCTCGACACCCGCTTCCTCGGCCGCGCCTACACCGGCGGCACCCCCGCCGAGGTCCCCGACCGCTACCGCAGCATCACCGGGACCACCGTCCTCCCCGCGAACGCGCCGCCCACGCTCGTCATCTCCCCCGACGACGACTCGGTCGTGCCGCCGAACGGCGTGCGCGCCTTCGCCGACCGGGCCGGGGAAGCGGGCATCGACGTCACCCTGGTGCGGTTGCCGTTCGCCAACCACGCCTACGACACCGGCGCCACCGGCAGCCTCGGCAACCAGGCCCGCCTCACCATCACCGAGAACTGGCTGCGCCGACACCTCCGCTGAACTTGCGCCGTCGGTCTGCCCCCTGGACGAGCGGCTGCATGCGATCCGCCAGTGGGACCACACCCGACCCCCTGACGCGCCACACCCGCCACCTGGCGTGAAACACCCGAACCGGACTGGGCGATGCCCGGTCGGCGCTCAGGCAGAGCCGCCGATCGAGCAGCCGAACCAAGGGGTGACCGGGTGGCCCAACGGGTACGACCGATCAGAGCAATCCGGTTCCTCACAGTGGTTCTGGCGGGTGTTTTAGTTACCCCATTCCTGTTCGATCAAACTCATAGTGACCAGGATCACAACAGTCGACACGTGGTGGCCACCGCCGCCGCCCTGGTGCCGACGGCGACCAAGCTCCCCCGGGCCGGTTGGACGGCGACCGCCACCACCGGAACCGCCGCCGCCGTGCTCGACGGCAACCCCGCCACGGTGTGGGAAACCGCCGCGGCGGGCCCCTTGCCCCAGTCCATCACCATCGACACGCGGCGCACCCAGCCCGTCTCCGGCCTCGTCTACACCCCGCGCACCACCGGCGGGATCGGCGTCCTGGGCCAGTACGAGATCCGCCTCAGCCTCGACGGCACCACCTGGGGCGCCCCCGTGGCCGCGGGCACGGCGGCCGACGACGCGACCGCCAAGGCGTTCAGCTTCGCCGTCACCGGCACCCGGTTCGTCCGGCTCACCGCGCTCACCGAGGCGGGCAACCGCGCCCCGCGCATCGCCGCGGCCGAGGTCGACCTGCTCGGCGACCCCGGCGCCCCGGTCCCCATGACCCCCCTGGCTCGCACCGGCTGGACCGCCGCCGCGAGCGACCAGGAGACCCTGCGGGAGAACGGCGCCGCCGCGAACGTGCTCGACGGGAACGCCGCCACGCACTGGCACTCCCGGTACGTGGTCGCCACCCCGCTGCCGCACAGCATCACCCTCGACCTCAAGCAGCCCACTGCGGTGGGCGGCCTGCTCTACCGGCCGCGGGCGAGCGGGGCGAACGGGCGGATCGGCGAGTACCGGGTGGCGGTGAGCACCGACGGCACCGCGTTCACCGACGTGTCCTCCGGGGCCTGGCCGGACACCGACGTCGTGCAGGACGCGCGGTTCTCCCGGGTGGCCACCGCCCGGTACGTGCGGCTGACCGCGCTGACCGAGGCGGGCAACCGCGGCCCGTGGTCCTCGGCGGCCGAGATCAACCTGCTCGGCCCGCTCCCGGGCACGCACCTGCCGCTGTCCCGGGCGGGGTGGACGGCGACGTCGGCCGCGCTGGTGGACAACGACCCGGCCACCTACTGGCGCACGACCGGCAGCGGCCTGTCGTTCACCGTCGACCTCCAGCGCGAACAACCGCTGTCGTCGGTCGTGGTCACCCCGCGCGGCGACTCGACCGAGGGGCGGCTCGGCGCGTTCTCGGTGGCGGTCAGCACCGACGGCACCACGTTCGGCCCGGCCGTGGCCACCGGCACCTGGGCCACCGACGCCACCCCCAAGGCGGTCGCCCTGACCGGGACCCCGACCGCCCGCTACGTGCGGGTGAGCACGACGCAGACCGTGGCCGCCGCGGCCGAGTTCCACGCCTACGGCCCACCCGCGCAACCGATCGCGGTCGGCCCGCTGAACCGCGACGGCTGGGTGGCGACCGCCTCCGACCAGGAGACCGCCTCCGAGGACGGCCGCGCGGCCAACGTCCTCGACGGCAGCGACGCCACGATCTGGCACTCCCGGTGGTCCGGCACGGCGGCCCCGCTGCCGCACTGGATCACCCTGGACATGCGCACAGCGCAAACCGTGGCCGGTCTCCAGGTGCGACCGCGTGGGGACAACGGCAACGGCAACATCGGGCAGTACCGGATCGAGCTGAGCGCCGACGGCGTCACCTTCGGCACCCCGGTGGCCACCGGCACGTGGCCGGACGGCTCCGCGGTGCGCACGGTCCGCTTCCCGGAGGCGCAGGCCCGCTACGTCCGGCTGACCGCCCTGACCGAGGCGGGCAACCGCGGCCCGTGGTCCTCGGCCGCCGAGATCGACGTGCTCGCCGCCTCCGCCGCCCCGGACGCCAGCGTCACCGGGTTGTGGGGCGCGACGGTCGGCTTCCCGATCGTGCCGGTGGCCTCGGCGCTGCTGCCGAACAACAAGCTGCTGACCTGGTCGGCCTACGCGGCGGACAACTTCGGCGGCAGCAACGGCTACACCCAGACCGCCATCATGGACCTGACCACCGGCCAGGTCACCCAGCGCCGCGTCGACAACACCGGCCACGACATGTTCTGCCCCGGCATCTCCATGCTCGCCGACGGCCGGGTCCTGGTCGCGGGCGGCAGCGACGCCAAGAAGGCCAGCATCTACAACCCGGCCACCGACACCTGGTCGGCCTCCGGCGAGCTGAACACCGCCCGCGGCTACCAGTCGCAGACCACCCTGTCGACGGGCGAGGCGTTCACCGTCGGCGGCTCGTGGAGCGGCGGCGAGGGCAACAAGGTGGGCGAGGTCTACTCCCCCGCGAGCAACTCGTGGCGCACCCTGTCCGGTGTGCGCCCGGAACCGTTCCTCACCGTCGACCCGCAAGGCGTCTACCGCGCGGACAACCACACCTGGCTGTTCGCCGTCGGCGGCGGCCGGGTCTTCCACGCGGGCCCGAGCAGGCGGATGAACTGGGTCTCCACAACAGGTACGGGCTCAGTCACCGACGCGGGCCTGCGCGGCGACAGCGCGGATGCGATGAACGGCAACGCGGTCATGTACGACGTCGGCAAGATCCTCACGGTGGGCGGCGCCCCCGCCTACCAGAACGCCGACGCCACCGCCCGCGCGTACACAGTGGACATCTCCACCGGTTCACCCGTGGTGCAACGGGTCGGCGACATGGCCTACGCTCGGGCGTTCGCCAACAGCGTGGTGCTGCCCAACGGCACGGTGGTCGTGATCGGCGGCCAGGGCTACCCGGTCCCGTTCAGCGACCAGACGGCGGTGCTCACCCCGGAACTGTGGAACCCGGTCACGGGCACCTTCACCCGCCTGGCCCCGATGGCAGTGCCGAGGACGTACCACAGCGTCGCCAACCTCCTCCCCGACGGCCGGGTCTTCTCCGGTGGCGGCGGCCTGTGCGGCACCTGCGCCACCAACCACCCCGACGGCCAGATCCTCACCCCGCCCTACCTCCTCAACCCCGACGGCACGCCCAAACCCCGCCCCACCATCACCTCGGCCCCCACCACAGCCGCCAACGGCGCGGTCCTCACCATCGGCACCGACCGCGCGGTCACCGGCTTCGCCCTGATGCGCGTCGGCTCGACCACCCACACGGTGGACACCGACCAGCGCCGCATCCCCCTCACCCCAACCCCTCTGAGCCCCACCTCGCACCAGATCACGGTCCCCGCCGATCCCGGTGTCGCCCTGCCGGGCAGCTACCTGCTGTTCGCCCTGGACGCCAACGGCGTGCCCAGCGTCGCCAAGGAGATCCGCATCGGACAGTGAGGGGGGCACAACGCGTGTCCGCCGTGCGGGAACACCCCGCACGGCGGACACGCGTGCTGTGAGTTCAGCCCTGTCAACGCGGCCGGTGCGGCTGCCCCTTGCGCTTGACCGGCTTGGCAGCCTCCGCCGCCTTCTCGGCCTTCTCCGCCTTCAACCGCGCGGTTTCCTTCCGCACCTCGGCCTGGACAGCCCGCTCCTGCGCCAACCACTCCGGCCCCTCGGCCTTCAACGCCTCGACCTGCTCGGTGGTCAGCGGGTCCACGATCCCCCCACGAGCGAGCCCACCGATCGAGATCCCCAGCTTCGCCGCGATGACCGGCCGCGGGTGCGGACCGTCGCGGCGCAGGTCGCGCAGCCACTCCGGCGGGTCGGCCTGCAGCGCGTTCAGCTCGTCGCGCGAGACGACCCCCTCCTGGAACTGCGCGGGGGTGGCTTCGAGGTAGACGCCCAGCTTCTTCGCCGCGGTCGCGGGCTTCATGGTCTGGGGGGTCTTGGGCGACGTCATGGGTCCAGGGTATCGGGCGTGTGCGGCACCCCCGATCACGCCCGGTAATCTGGCCGGGTGACAGCGCCCCCGTTCCGGCTCGGCTACGTCCCCGGTGTGATCCCGAGCAAGTGGGTGCGGACCTGGAACGACCGCTTCCCCGAGGCGCCGCTCACCCTGGTCCAGGTCCCCGCCGCCGACGCCGAGGCCCTGATCCGCGACCGCGCCGCCGACGCGGCCCTGCTGCGGCTGCCGGTCGACCGCACCGGCCTGCACGCCATCCCCCTCTACACGGAGACCACGGTCGTGGTGTTCCCCAAGGACCACCTCCTGGCCGCGGCGGACGAGGTGTCCACCGAGGACCTGACCGACAGCATCGTCCTGCACCCCCTGGACGACACCCTCGACTGGGACCGCCCCCCGGGCGAAGAAGCCGTCGAGCGCCCGGCCACCACCGGCGACGCGATCGAACTGGTCGCGGCGGGCGTGGGCCTGCTCGTCGTCCCCCAGTCCCTGGCCCGGCTGCACCACCGCAAGGACCTCACCTACCGCCCGCTGACCGACGCCCCGGAATCCCGGGTCGCCCTGTCCTGGCCGGAGGACGAGACGACCGACGCGGTGGAGGAGTTCATCGGCATCATCCGCGGTCGCACCGGCAACAGCACCCGGGGCCGCGCCCAGACACCCCCGGAGCCCAAGCGCCCGGACAGCACCCCCCGCAAACCCGCCAAGCCCAAGCCCACCGGCACGGCCAAGCACCGCGGCGGCAACCAGGCGGGCAAGCGCGGGAAGCCCCGCAAGCGGTCGTAGGGACGTGTCGGTGGACGGGTCTACGGTGGCCCGATGACCGAAGGTGACACCCCCTGGGAACCGCCCCTCGCGGGCACGGAGTCCGAGCACCTGATCGGTGCGCTCGACCGCTTGCGCGCCACCTTCCGCTGGAAGGCCGACGACCTCGACGCCGCCGGGTTGCGGACCCGCGTCGGCGCGTCCTCGTTGACCATCGGTGGGCTGCTCAAGCACCTGGCGGTGGTGGAGGACTACACGTTCACCGTCAAGTTCGCGGGCACGCCGATCGGCGGACCGTGGCGGCCCGCGGAGTGGGACGACGAGTTCGAGTGGCCGTTCACCTCCGCCGCGCGGGACACGCCCGCGGAGCTGTACGCGCTCTGGGACGACGCGGTGGCGCGGTCGCGCGAGCGGTTGGCGGCGGCGCTGGCCGACGGCGGGCTCGACCAGCGCGTGCACATCAGCGGACCGGACGGGCAGCACGCCACCCTGCGCAGGCTCGTGTGCGACCTGATCGAGGAGTACGGCCGCCACACCGGGCACGCCGACCTCCTCCGCGAGGCCGTGGACGGCCGGACGGGCGAGGACCCGCCGCCCGGGTGGCGGGCGAAGTCCGGCGTCCCCGCCTGATCCCCGGAGGCACCGCCCGATCCCCGGAGTGCCCGGCACGATCGCCGGGCACTCCGTCCCACCACGACCGGTCCACGCGGGATGCGCGCGGAGGAAGCTCTCAGGCGCGGGCCGCCGCCAGGTGGGCGGCGGCGATCTGCTCCAGGTGGGTGAGGTCGGAGGCGACCGTGGCGAAGGTGTAGCCCTCGGCCAGGCGGCGGACGGCGTCCTCGCCCGCGGAGGGGCGATCGCACTGGACCCGCACCCGGAGACCACCCTGCGCCAGCGCATCGGCGACGCCTACGCGCAGAAGCAGGCCATCGCCCGCTGGGCCGCCGCCCAGGTCCGCCCCGGGGAGAACGCGGTGCTCGACGCGGGCTCCACCACCGGCGCCTTGGCGCTGGAGCTGCGCACCACGTTCCCGCTGACGGTCGCCACCACGGGCCTCACCGCGTTGCAGGCCCTCGCCGACGTCGAGCAGATCCACGTGCAGTGCCTCGGCGGCACCCTGCGGCACGTGTCGCAGGGCTTCGTTGGGCCGCTGACCGAGGCCGCCCTGGACCGGATGACCTTCGACCGCGCCTTCCTCGGCGCGGACGGCGTCACCGCCGACGGCGGCATCTGCGAGGCGGAACTGGACCAGACCCGGCTCAAGGAGCTCATGGCCGCCCGCGCCGAGCGGGTGTACGTGCTGGCGCACGCGGCGAAGCTCGGGCGCAGCCCGTTCCACGCCTGGGCCCGGCTGCCCCGGGGCTGCACGCTCGTCACCGACGACACCGCCGACCCGGAGCCCTTCCTGGCGGCGGGCGTCGACACCGTGGTCGCCGACAGCTCCGGCCACCGGGTCCGACACACCACGCCGCGCGGGCTGGACACAAGTTGTCAAAGCCTCACCCTGACGCGGGCGGTGTCACATAATGTCCGGATGACGACGGACGCGGCACCCCGGGTACCCGCCCGCCGACGGTTTCGGGGGCTGTCGAACCTGGTCGGGCTGCTCATCGGCTTGGTGGAGCGCCCGAGGTGGTGGGGGCCGAAGTACAGCGACCTGCGCGGCGACCGGCCGCTGCCGCTGGTGTGCCTGGTCGGCCAGTCCGGCGCGGAGGTGCTCGACGGGCTGGCCGAGGGCTTGGCCAGCCGGACCCGCAAACCACCGTTCGCCAGGGTGGTCGCGGAGAAGGGCTCGGAGCAGCCGGACGACCGGCAGCCGGTGCTGCCGCTGCTGGAGCAACTGCGCCAGGGCCTGCGCCTGCCGGTCTACGGTTCCACGCGGCGGGCCCGCTTCCGCCACTACCACCTCGTCGACTGGCTGACGCGGCGCTCAGCGGGCAAGGCGGTGCAGCGCGACGAGACGTTCCCTACGGTGCAGGCCCTGCGCGAGTGGCACACCAGGGGCAGACCATCGGCGCTGTCCCCCGAGACCGGGGGCGACTCGCTCTGGCTGCGGCTGCTGACGCTGGTGCCGGACCTGCTGCGGCTGGCCCGGTTCGGCCTGTGGCGGACCTTCGGCGAGCCCCGGTGGCTGATGCGGCAGCCGTTCATGATGCCCGGCCACTCCACCCGGTTCGTCGACTTCGCCGACCGGCTCGCCGACAACCGGCGCGGCCGGGAGAGCGCCGACCAGGTCGAGAAGCTGCTGGTGCACGCGTTCCTGCAGGACCTGCGCGCCGAGTTCCGGCCGAGGCGGCTGCGACCGCGCCGGTGGCGGCACACCTCCTACGTGGTGGTGCTGCTGGAGGGCATCACCCAGGGCAACGGCGGCTGGAAGCTGCTGCGCCTGATCAACGACGTGCGCAACGAGTCCACCGAGCACGACCCGCTGCTGGTGGTGGCGACCGCGCAGCGCAAGCCCGACGACCTGCGCCCCGGTGAGGCGCCGTGGCGCGCGCAGGAGGCCGGGGCCGCGCTGGAGGCGTGGGAGAACGGGCTCCCGGTGGGCAGGCAGAAGCTCAGCGCCGACGCCCGCTTCCTGTTCCTGTCCGTCCCCGACCCCGGCGGCGACGGCCCCAGCGACGCCGACGACGCGGCCTGGCGGACCTGGGACGGCCACCAGTCGCCCAAGCCGCCCGTGCTGGCCCGGCCGTGGGCGCTGGTGCTGACCTTCGCGCTGGTGGTGGCCGCGCTGGTGAGCACCGTCGGCCTGCCCGCCGCCCAGCGCTACGGCAACGGCTGCCTGCCGCTGACCCTCGGCGACGGGGTCTCGGTGCGCTGGATGGACGACCTGGACGAGTGCGTCGGCTACAGCGACGACACCAGCCAGGTCTTCGGCACCGACGAGCGGCTGAAGCAGGCGCAGCGCGATGTCTTCGCCTCCAACCGCGTCGCCGAGGACCTGCACGAGGCGAGCGGGCGACCGCTGGTCAGCCTGGTCTACTTCGGCGACCTGACGCACGCGGAGGAGTCCCCGGGCACCGACGCGTCCATCGCCGAGGAACTGGAGGGGCTGCACATCCAGCAGCGGGCGCTGAACGTGGAGAACTACGACCGCCCGCTGCTGCGGATCGTGGTGGCCAACGGCGGCGAGGGGATGCGGACCGCCCGCACGGTGGTCGACGACCTGCTGCTGCCGATGATCGACGACGACCCGTCGGTGCTCGGCGTGGTCAACCTGGGTCTCACCACCGACGCCACCGAGAGCGCGCTGGGGGCGCTGGGCGACCACGGGGTGCCGGTCGTGGCGACCACGCTCACCGGCACGATCCTGCCGTCGCTGTCGCCGCTGTACTTCCAGCTCGTGCCGCCCAACGGCACGCAGGCCCGCGCCGTCGCCGGGTACGCCGCGACCCTGGGCGTCCGGCGGGTCATGGTGTACCACCCGGACCTGAGCGACAACTACCTGCGCACACTGGTCGAGGAGAGCGCGAACGCGTTGCGGGAGAAGGGGATCTTCTCCACGCCGAGCAGTTGGGGCGCCCAGGTCGGCGAGATCGTGCCCGCCTGCGGCGCGGACACCATGCTGTTCTACGCCGGCCGGGAGAACGACTTCCGCAACTTCCTGATCAAGGTCGTCACCACCTGCGGCAAACCCGGCCAGGAACAGCCGGTTGTCGTCGGGGACGACACCGTGTCCCGGTTCATGGCCCAGCAGAGCGTGCGCCAGGACATCAACCTCGCGGGCCGGCCCGCCTCCTTCGTGTCCCTGGCCCCGAGGGTCGTGCTCGCCGAGGGCAAGTGCCGCCCCGGCGGAACGGGTGAAGCGGACGACCAGGCGCTGACCGCGTTCTGCGAGGGCTACAGCAAGCTGCCCGAGGACAAGCGGCCCCGCAGGCCGTGGCCGGGCGAACGCGTCGGCCTGGCCTACGACGCGGCGGGCCTGTTCGTCCACGCCGTCGAACTCAACCAGCAGCGGCGCCGCGTACCGAACCCGCTCGACCCCCCGTCGACCACCCAGCCGCCGTACTCGCCCAACCGGGGCGCCATCGCGCACGAGATGCGCGGGTTCAAGGACTACCAGGGCGCCACCGGCACCATCGACTTCACCACCTCCGCGACGGGCACGACCCGGCCGGTGGGCATCCTGACCGTGGACAACGTGGGCGACGACAACGCCCTGCCGAGGTGCGCGTACGAGTACGAGAACAACGTCGGCAAGAGCTGCTGAGCCGTGTGTCGAAAGTGGAGTTCAGGCTGTGAGTGATCACAGTTGATGGGTCGGGGAGATTGCGTGAAGTGACCGAGTTCCCGCTCAGCTCGCCGTCACGGCGGCCAGGTACGCGGTGACGGCGGCTGCGTCCCGGGTGCGCAGTCCGACGTGTCCGTCCGGGCGGATCAGGATGAGTTCGTCGTCGTGGGCCTGGTACGCCGACCTCGCCGTGGCGTGCGGGTCGAGCAGGTCGGAGCCGATCGAGTGGGCATTGACCCCGGCGACGTCGGGCAGCGGGCCGACGCCGAACCGGTAGAGCGTCCAGTCGCCGCCGCGTTGCAGCTCGAACAGGCGCACCGGGCGCCCGTCGGGCCAGGAGCAGAGCGCGTCGGGGCTGCGGTCGCCCGGGTGCGGGCCTGCGCCGTCCCAGGGCGGGCTGAGCGGACCGCCGCGGTAGGTGATCCCCAGGCCGGACATCGCATCGAGGTCGGAGTCCTCGAACCGCGCGAAGCGCGTCAGCAGCTCCTTGGAGAGGCCCAGCACGGCTGCGGCCATCGGCAGCCGTTCTTGCTCGTAGGTGTCCAGCAGCGGCTCGGGCGCGCCGTTGAGGACCGAGGCCAGTTTCCACCCGAGGTTGATCCCGTCGTGGATGCCGGTGTTCATGCCCTGGGCGCCCGCGGGTGCGTGGACGTGGGCGGCGTCTCCGGCGAGCAGGATGCGCCCGATGCGGTAGCGGTCGACCATCCGCTCGTTGTAGCGCCAGCGCGAGGTCCACAGGGCTTCGCGGAGCGTGACGACTCCGCGTCCGTAGGCGTCGTCGACGAGAGCCTGGTAGGTGGCGGGTGTCGGCTCGATGTCGCCGTCGCTCTCGTTGATCTCGGCCTGGAGCACGAACGAATCAGTCGCGGGCAGCGGCACCAGTGACAGGCGCTGACCACCGGATCGGCGGCGGGCGTGCCACCAGTCGCGGTCGATGCCGTCGAGGCGGAAGTCCCCGAGCAGCATCTGCTGCTCTTCGCGGGTCACCCCGAGGAACGACACGCCCGCGAGCTTGCGGACGGTGCTGGACCCGCCGTCCGCGCCGACCAGCCACCCGGCGTGCAAGCGCTCGCCCGAGGAGAGTTCGACGGTGACGTCGTCGTCGCCGGACCGCATGTCGACCAGGCTCGTGCCGAACTCGACCCTGGCGCCGTACCCGGCGAGCAGGTCACGCAGGGTTTCTTCCAGTCGCCACTGCGGCAGCACCAGCGGGCGGGCGAACGGTGTGGTCGGTGTCGGCTCGACACCCTTGGTCATGTCGTGCTCGTGCACGCTGCCGTCGGGGTTTGCGTACCGGATCACCAGGCGTGTCCGTCCGGCGGCGAGCAAGCGGCCTGCCACACCGAAGCCGTCCAGGAGTTCGAGCGTGCGCGGCTGGACGCCCTTGCCCCGACTCCCGATCTGCGGCCCGGGTTGAGCGTCGACGATGCGCACCTCCACCCCCTTGCGGGCCAAGGTCGCAGCCGTGATCAGGCCGGTCGGTCCTGCTCCCACGACGAGAACTTCAGTGGCAGTCATACGCGTACTCTAACGCTAACACGTTATGACTTCATAACTCGGTAGGATTTGCTACCCTGTTCCGATGGATGCGAAGGAGGGGCGCCGGGAGCGCAAGAAGGCGGCGACGCGCAACCACATCGCGGAGGTCGCGCTGCGCCTCTTCGTGGAACACGGCTACGACGAGGTGGGCATGCGCGACGTGGCGAAGGAAGCGGACGTCGCCGTGACCACCGTGTTCGCACACTTCGCCGCCAAGGAGGCACTGGTCTTCGACCAGGACGAACACCACGAGGAACGCCTGGTCGGCGCCGTGGCGAACCGGAGCCGCGATCAGTCACTGCTCACCGCGCTGCGCGCCGAGGCGCTCAACGCCGCCCGGTGGTTCTCCACACCGAAATCCACCTCGTTCTGGACCCTCGTCGAAAGCTCGGCCGCGCTGCGCGGCTACGCCTCCCACATGCGGGCGCGGCACGAGCAGGCCCTCGCCTCCGCCATCGCCTCGGACCCCGAGGCACCCACGTCCACCACCGCCTGTCGTGCGCTCGCCCGCTTCACCCTGGACGCCTACTCCCTGGCCCGGGACGCTGAGAACCCGCAGGCCGCAGTGGAGGAAATCTTCGACCTCATCGAGCCCGGCTTCGCGCCCGCAGCGGGCCGACAGTCGGCGAAGCCGCCGAAGTAGCCGCTCTTCCCCACGAAACTGCGAACCGGTGCCCCGTGGCGTGACCTGCCCGAGCGGTATGGGTTGTGGAAGACCGCGCATGAGCGGCTGCGGTTGTGGACCAGGGACGACACCTGGGACCGGATCCTTGCCCATGTGGTGGTCAAAGACGACTCGGTGGGTTCTCTGGAATGGGTCATCGGTGTCGACTCCACCGTGGTCCGGGCCCACCGGCATGCGGCGGGGGCCCGGAAAAAAAGGGGGGCTGCGGCGGGCGCGGGTTGCCGTTGCGGGTGATCCTCACCGCGGGCCAGGCCGGGGACAACCTACAACTGTTGCCGCTGCTCAACGGCATCCGCGTGGCCAGGTCCGGGCCGGGGCGTCCCCGGACACGACCGGACACGGTCATCGCGGACGAGGCTCCCACCCCTGCACCCGACAAGCGCTGCGGGAGCGGCGCATCAGGTTCACCTGACCTGAACGCGCCGACCAGACCGCCCACCGAGCCGCCAAGGGCGCACAGGGTGCGTGCCCACCGACCTTCGACCCGGACACCTGCACGCGGCGCAACGTGGTCGAGCGGTGCTTTGACCGGCTCAAGCAATTCCGGGATCTCGCCACCGATACGCGAAACGATCCGCCTACCACCAGGCAGAACTGGCCATCGCCGCAATCATCCTCTGGTTCCGATGCCCCTTGCAGGACACGGCCTAGGTCTTCGGGGCACTCCGGAGCCAGGCGAGCGCTGCCGTGGCGGCGACGAGTTCCCACGCTTGGATCGTGTAGACCGACAGGCGCTCCCAGACGCCGTCCGGCAGGAGGTCGATCGCGGTCGTCCCGGGGTCGACCACGAGCATCACCAAGCCCACGATGCCCACGACCCCGAGGGCGAGGCTCAGGGCCGCGGCGCCGCGGCGTGCTGTGCGGCTGGCGACGATCGCGGTGAGGTTGCCGCCGATGATGGCCATGGCCGCGCCGATGACGTGGAAGGCGGCGAGCCCGCTCTCCAGCGCTTCCTGGCTGCCGGAGAAGATGCCGACCAGGGTGATGCCGACGCCGTGGACGACCGCGAGCGCGACGAACCAGCGGTGGTGCCGCACGCGTGCCGCGCGGGTGACGAGGAGCGCGGCGACGACGAACAGGACGCCGTGGGCGATGAAACCCGCGTTCATGACCGCGTGCAGCGGCGAATCGATGGCGCGTCCGTCGACCGTTGCGACCTCCGGGACGCCGAGGTCGCTGATGTAGTTCGTCGCGTAGGAGTAGCCGGGGAACGCCGATGCGGCGATCGCCTCGGCGATCAGGTACACCGCCACCGCCAGGACCCAGCAGGCCGCCGCGCCGGTCAGCAGGGCGCGGGAGGCCGGCTTCGCGGTGCTCACGGGGTCTGGAGGGTGGTGACCAGGCGGTTCAGGACCTGGGGGTCGTTGGGGAGGGCGAAGTGGTCCACGCCGGGGTTGTCGGTCAGGGAGAAGTGGTGGTGGCGCATGGTGCTCCAGACGCGGACGGCGTCGTTGGTGAGGTCTTCCTGGTTGCCGTCGCCGTCCCGGGTGAGGAACTGGGGCGGGGTGAGGAGTTGGCCGGTGCGGAGGTCGGGCAGGGTGGCGCCCACCACCGTCGGCAGGCCGGAGCCCTTCTCCGCGTGGACGTCGACGTTCGGGAACCACCGGGGGCCGGTGAACTCCACGAACCCCACGTAGTGGCGGGCGATCTCGGCCGCGACGGGGAGGTTCGCGTCGGCGAGGAGGCGGGGGTGGTCGCGGGGCGTGTAGGAGCGGCCGGTCGACTGGTCGGTGAGGACGACCTCCCGGTCCCCGAAGACCTCGGGGTCGGCGGCGCTCATGTAGGTGGAGGGGGCGGCCTGGTACATGCGGGCGCTGCTCTCGGCGTTCTCGACCGTGCTCGGGTAGCCGAAGTCCTGGACGTTCAGGCCGGTGAACAAGGTCGGGTACAGCAGGCCCTGGCCGGGGAAGTTGCCCGCGATCGGGGTGAAGCCGTGGATGTGCCGTTCGCGCCACTCGCGGGTGGTGTGGGTCAGGAGGTGGTGGGCGTACAGCGGGCCGTTGGAGTGGCCGACGAGCTGGACCTTCCGGCCGCCGTTGGCGCGCACGGTGTCCTCGATGAGGCGCACGGTCCGGGGCAGGAAGCCACCCATGTCGGGGGTCAGGCGCGAGTCGTACCCGGCCACCCGGATGTCCTTGTCGCGGACGTAGCCCACCGATTCCAGCCTGCGGTACATCGGCTCGTAGAAGGGGGCGCTGGAGGTCCGTCCGAAGTCGACCAGGCGCACGCGCACCCCGGGTTGCTCGGAGAAGCGCGCGGCCACGGGCACCGACCGGTCGGCCCGGTACCGCAGGGTGAGCAGCTTGTCCTGGCACACCTGGCTGAAGTCCGCGCTCGGCCGGTCGTTGCGGTACCAGTCCTGGAAGCGGCCGGTCCTCGGGCACTCCGGCGCCGCCGTCTGGCCCGCCACCACGACTTCCAGCTTGCTCAGGTGAAAGGCCGGGAACAGCACCACCGGCGCCCGCCGGACCGGGGCGGCCGAGGCCACACCGCCGAGCCCCGTCAACGACAACAGCACGACCAGGGCGATTCGCGCCCACACCTTCGCGTTCACCAGCAGTTCCCCCGACTCGCACCCGACCACGAGCCGCCAAGGGTACCGGCGGGTGATCGGATCCGCACTCCTCGTATCCACAGGCCGTTCCGCCGCGAAAACCCGATCCTGTCGGGCCTCGGTCCTATCGTGGTCCCACACCGACACCGAGGAGTGCCATGACCACCCTGACCGACCGCCCGAACACCGCGCTGCTCGTCGTCGACGTCCAGAACGGGGTCATGGCGGGGACGCACAACCGGGAGGGTGTCATCGCCAACGTCGCCACCCTGGTCGACCGGGCCCGGGCGGCGGGCACGACCGTGGTGTGGGTGCAGCACCACTCGGACGAGTTCCCCCGGGGCAGCGAGAAGTGGCAGTACGTCCCCGAACTGGTCCCGGCCGAGTCGGAGCCGGTGGTGCACAAGGCCTACGCCGACTCCTTCGACGACACCGACCTGGAGGCCGTGCTCGCCGAGCACCGGGTGGGCAGCCTCGTCGTCAGCGGCGCGCAGACCGACGCGTGCATCCGGGGCACCCTGCACGGGGCGATCGCCCGGGGTTACGACGCGACGCTCGTGGCCGACGCGCACACCACCGAGGACCTCTCCGAGTGGGGTGCACCGACTCCGGACAAGGTGATCGACCACACGAACCTCTGCTGGGACCACCACACCGCCCCCGGGCGCCGGGCGGGGACGATCAAGACCGAGGCCGTCACCTTCGGCTGAACCGCAGCGGACGGCGCACCGGGCCCCGTGCCCGGAGTCCCGTGCCACCGGGCGCGGGCCGTGGGCTACGGTCCTCGCACAACCGAACAGTCCCCCGGCGGGGGAAGCCGGTGCGAATCCGGCGCTGACCCGCAACCGTGAGTGGCCGCGCGCCACGAGTCGGAATGCCCGCCCCGGGACACGAACAACCCTGTCTGTCGCGGAGTGCGGAACGGGTCCCCGTTCCGCACCGCGCGGACGCCCGGGACAGCACTCGCCGTCCCGGAGGTCGCCACCATGGTCCAGTTCTCCCGCCGCGCGCTGCTGGGCGGTGTCCTCGGGGCCGCCGCCCTCGGTCCCCTGACCGCCTGCGCGGGCACCGGTCCCGCCGCGTCCGGGCGGCTGCGGGTCGCGTTCGCCGCGGGCGGGTCGAAGGAGACGCTGGACCCGGCGCTGGTGTCGCTGTTCGTCGACCAGGCGCGGGCGAAGGCCCTGTTCGACACCCTCGTCGCCTACAACGCGGACATGTCGCTGCGGCCCCGGCTGGCCGAGTCCTGGGAGAGCGACCCCACCGGGCGGCGGTGGCGGGTCAAGCTGCGGAAAGCCGCGTTCCACGACAACAAGCCGGTGACCGCCGAGGACGTGCTCCACAGCCTGCGGCGGGTGGCCGACCCGGCGGTGGCGTCGTCGTCGCGGCAGTACTTCGCCACGGTGGACTTCGGCGCGAGCCGGGCGCTGTCCCCCACCGAGGTGGAGTTCGTGCTGGCCGCGCCGGACTTCGAGTTCGCCGCGGGGCTGGGCGCCCCCGGGACCGAGATCGTGCCCGCGGGGACCACGGACTTCACCGCCCCGGTCGGTTCGGGGCCGTTCCGCTTCGCGTCCTTCACCCCCGGCGGCCCGGCCGTGTTCCGCGCCTGGGAGGGCCACTGGGAGGGTCGACCGACCCTGGCGGAACTGGAGTTCGTCCCGGTCAACGAGGAGGCGGCGCGGGTCAACGCCCTGCTGTCCGGCCAGGTCGACTACGCCCACGACCTGGCGACGGGCACCGCGGCCCGGCTCACCGGCGAGTCCGGGGTCTCGCTGCTGGAGACGAGGCTGACGACCATGCAGGGCGTGGCCCTGCGGCTCACCGAGCCGCCGTTCTCCGACCTCCGGCTGGTGCGGGCCGTGCTGCTGGGCGTGGACCGCGACGAGCTGAACCGGATCGCCCTGTCCGGGCGCGGCGAGGTGGGCAACGACCTGTTCGGCAAGGGCCTGCGCGGGTACGCCGCCGACCTACCCCAGCGCACCCGGGACGTTGACGCGGCCCGCGCGCTGGTCCGCGAGGCCGGTGCCGAGGGCCTGGCGTTCCCGCTGGAGACCAGCGACATCGACCCCTGCTTCGAGACGGCGGCGACGCTCATCTCCCGCCAGCTCTCGGAGATCGGCCTGGTCGTCACCCCCAACACCCGCGCGTCGAGCACCTACTTCACCGAGATCAAGACCAAGGGCGTCGCCGCGCACACCCGCACCGCCACCCTGCCCGTACCCACCTTCCTCAAGCAGCGCTTCCGCACCCGGGGCTCCAGCAACACCAACGGCTTCACCTCCCCCGCCTTCGACGACCTGCTGGACCGCGCCGTCGCCACCGCCGACGAGCAGCAGCGGCTGGCCCTGCTCACCGAGGCCCAGCGGATCACCCACGACCGGGCCGGACTGCTCGCCTGGGGGTTCAGCAACTGGGCGGTCGCCACGTCGAAGCGGGTGTCCGGTGTGGTGGGCTCCCCGCCGAACACCGCCGACTGGGCCAGGTTCGACCGCGTCACCCTGTCCTGAGGTGCCGGGCTACCCGGCCAGGCGCCTGGGGCTGTCCGCGGTGCAGGCGCTGGTCGTCCTGGTGGCCACGTTCGGCATGACCGCCCTGCTGCCCGGCGACGCGTCCTCGGTGGTGCTGACCGAACACGCCGCACCGGAGGACGTCGCGGTCGTCCGCGCCCGTCTGGGCCTGGACCAGCCGCTGACCGTCCGCTTCGGACACTGGATCTCCGGCCTGTTCACCGGCGACCTGGGCGAATCCCTGGTGACCGGTCTGCCGGTCACGGAGGAAATCGGCCGCCGGTTGGCCGCCACGGCGCTGCTCGCGGGGGTCACGCTGCTCGTGCTGCTGCCGCTGGCCCTGCTGGTCGGGGTGGTGAGCGGGCTGCGGGGGGGCTCCCGGGTGGACCGGGTGCTGACGTCGGTCGCGGTGCTGCTGCACGCGGTGCCGGAGTTCGTCCTCGGCCTGCTGCTGGTGGCGGCCCTGGCCGTGCACGGCGGCCTGTTCCCGGCGACCGCGGCCGGGGTGGACCTGCTCGCCCGGCCGGAGGTGCTGGTGCTGCCGGTGACCGTGCTGGTGGCGCGGCAGCTGTGCGACCTGGCGCGGCAGGTCCGCATCGGCGTGGCGGAGCAGAGCGCGGGCGAGGTGGCCGGGCACCTGCGGCTGCTCGGCCTCCCGGAGCACGCGGTCGTGCTGCGCCACGTGCTGCCGGGGGCCTCGGCGCCGGTGGTGCAGCAGTTGGCGCGGACGGTGGAGGGGTTGCTCACGGGCGCGGTGGTGGTGGAGTCGCTGTTCGCGGTGACGGGGCTGGGGACGGGGTTCGTGGAGGCGGTGCAGAACCGCGACGTCCCGCAGGTCCAGGGGTACGTGCTGGTCTTCGCCGGGGTGGTGGTGCTGGGCAACCTGGCGGCGGACCTGGTCGCCCACCGGCTGACCCCGCGCCGGGAGCTGGTGCTGCGGTGAGCCGGGCGCTGGGGTGGGTGTTGCTGGTGGTCCCGCTGCTGGTGGCCCTGGGCGGGCCGCTGGTGGCCGGGTCGGTCGAACCGGTCGGTGCGCCGTCGGCGCCACCGGGGGCCGGGCACCCGCTGGGAACCGACGTGCTGGGGCGCGACGTGCTGGCGGTGGTGCTCTCCGGCGGCCTGTCGGTGGTGGGGTTCACCGCGGCGGCGCTGGTGCTGGCCTACGGCGTCGGCGTGCCGGTCGGGTTGGTGGCGGCCGGACAGCGGCGGGTGGTCGACGAGGTGCTGATGCGCGGGCTGGACCTGGTGCTGGCGTTCCCGTCGCTGCTGGTGCTGATGGTGCTCGCGGCGACCGGGCACCGCGGGGCGGTGGTGCTGGTGTTCACCGCGGCCGCGGTGCAGGTGCCCGCGGTGGTCCGGGTCGTGCGGGCGGCGGCGCTGGCACCGGGGTGCCGGGTGGCGGTGGAGGCGCTGTACCTGCAGGGGCAGTCGTGGTGGCGGATCCACGTCGGGTACGTCGCCCGGTCCACGCTGGGACCGGTGGCCACCGACGCGGGAACGCGGGTCGCGCTGGTACTGGGGCTGGTGGCGTCGGCGAACTTCCTGGGCCTGGGGCTGCCGTCGGGGTCGGTGGACTGGGCCGTGGTCATCGACCGCAACAGCGACGCCCTGTACGCGCAGCCCGCGGTGGTGCTGGTGCCCGCGGCGCTGCTGGTGGGGTTGTGCGTGGGCGCCAACCTGGTCGCGGACTCGGTCCTGGGGCGCGGGCGGAGGAGCGGATGACCCTGCTGCGGCTCGACGGGCTCCGCGCGGACGCGGACGGCCACGCGCTGCTCGACGACGTCTCCCTGCGGCTGGGAGCAGGGCGGGTGCTCGCGGTGCTGGGCGGTTCCGGTGCGGGCAAGACCACGCTCGGCCTGGCCGCGCTCGGCGAATCCCGGCGCGGTGTGCGGTTGGGCGGGACCGTGCGACTCGGGGGCGTCGAGTTGCTGGGTCTCGGTCCCCGCGAGCGGCGGCGGGCGCGGGCGGGGGCCGTGGGGCACCTGCCGCAGCACCCGGGCGCCGTGCTGGACCCGGTGCGGCGGTGCGGTCCCGTCCTGGTCGAACTGGCCGCGGTCGGCCACCGCGGCCGAGCCGCCCGGATCGCCGCCGCCGAACGCGCCCTGCACGCGGCCGGGCTCGATCCCGGGCACTGGCACCGGTTCCCGCACCAGCTATCCGGCGGCCAGCAGCAACGGATGGCGCTGGCCACCACCCTGGTGACCGCCCCGAACCTGCTGGTGCTCGACGAACCCTCCACCGGCCTCGACCCCCGAGCCCGCGAACGCCTCGCTGAACGTCTGCGAGCGCTGTCCGCAGCCGGGATGGCTCTCCTGCTCCTCACACACGACCTGGACCTGGTCCGCGCCACCGCCGACGACATCGCCGTCCTCGAACACGGCGCCCTGGTCGAAACCGGCCCCGCCGACGCGGTGCTCACCGCTCCCCGACACCCCGGCACCGCCGCCCTCCTGACCGGGGACACCCCGCTCCCGCCGGGCCCGGCGGCGAGCACACCACCCGTGGTCGTCGCGGCGGGCCTCACCGTGCGAGCGGGACACACGGTCCTGTTGCGACCGACGGACCTGACCCTGACCGAGGCGAGCCGAACCGCGGTGATCGGCCCGTCCGGAGCAGGCAAGACCACACTGGCCCGCGCGATCGCTGGTCTCCAGCCGCCTTCCGGGGGCTCCATCACGCTCGACGGCCTACCCCTCCCCGCCCACGTCCGCGAACGCTCACGGGAACAGTTGCGGGCGGTCCAATACGTGCACCAGGACGCCCACGCCTCCTTCGACGAGTTCCGCGACGTACTCGGTCAGGTCGCCGCCACCGCGACCCGACTGCGCGGCCTCCCCGAACCCGAGGCCCGCGCGGAAGCCACCGCCCTGCTCGACGCCTTCGGCCTCTCCATCGGCACCCGCCACCCCCACCAACTCTCCGGCGGCCAACTCAAGCGCTGCGCCCTGGCCCGAGCCCTCCTCGCCCACCCCCGCCTCCTGATCTGCGACGAGGTCACCAGCGGCCTGGACGCCACCACCCGGGCCACCACCCTGCGAACCCTGGACAACGCGTCCACCCGCACCGGCATGGCCCTGCTGCTGATCGGCCACGACCACCAAGCCCTGACAACCATCACCGACCGCACCATCACGGTCGACGGCGGCCGGGTGACCGAGTCACCCGGCTCCGCGCAGACCCAGTGGAAGCACGGCCCGCGCTGAGGTCGTCAGCGCAGTGACCACACCGCGGCCAGGGTGTCGAGGAGCTGCTGTTGGCGTTCCTCGAGCACCGACGGGGTCCACTCGTCGACGGTGAGCACCTGCGTGGTCAACGCGAAGGAGGAAACACCGTTGACGCTGGTGAAGTACTTCGCCTTCTTGACGTCGAAGTCGTAGTTGGCCGCGGCCGTGTTCTTCCGGCGGTTGAGCAGGGACAGGTTGGCCAACCTGTGCCGCCAGTGCGGTCGCTCGTCCGGGGTGAAGTCGCGGTTCCGCCGGCTGCCCGCCGCACTGAAGCCGAGGCGCCCGAGGGCGCTCTCCTCCTCTTCCCACTTCCTGGCGCAAGTTTCCCGGTCCCCGTCGGGGATCGTGCTGATGACCTCGGACTTCAGGATGTCGAAGTGGGTCAGGTCGAGCCCGCGTTCGTGCACTCGGCCTCGGACAGCTCGCCGAGCCGGTCCAGGAACATCAGCGAAGTCAGCAGCGGGTTGCGCTGACTGTCGAGCAGGGTGTCGGCGGGCAGGGTGGCCGCCTCGGCCAACGCCGCCGGGACTCGCAGGTGCTTGACGTAGGAACAGCCCCACTCGCGCGGGGGAGACAGGTCTCGGCTGATGGCGTTGCCCTGCGGCCCGGGAACAGCCCCGCTCGCGCGGGGAAGACTGGCTCGGCAGGTCGCCGAGCCAGCCCGACAGGGGAACAGCCCCGCTCGCGCGGGGAAGACCCGCGGGGAAGAGGGCAACTTCCGCGTCCCCGTGGGAACAGCCCCGCTCGCGCGGGGAAGACCGATCATGAGGTGATCGCCCGTTGTTGCCGCTGGGAACAGCCCCGCTCGCGCGGGGAAGACGTGCCCGAGATTCCGACGCTGGCGCCGGTCCGGGGAACAGCCCCGCTCGCGCGGGGAAGACCGGTGGTGCCCGCCCCCCAGCGGAGGCCCCCGGGGAACAGCCCCGCTCGCGCGGGGAAGACGGTGCGGGCACCGGCGCGGCCGAGGCGGCGCCGGGAACAGCCCCGCTCGCGCGGGGAAGACGGCCGGCCTTGCAGGCATCGACGATCTCGCCGGGGAACAGCCCCGCTCGCGCGGGGAAGACACGGCGAGGCTGTGCAGCGCCCGCTTGAGCGACGGAACAGCCCCGCTCGCGCGGGGAAGACCGACTACGGCCAGGCCAGCACCGCCCAGCAGCGGGAACAGCCCCGCTCGCGCGGGGAAGACACTTCTTGACCTGTAGTTTTAGGCGCTCGAGGTGGATTTTAGCATCACTTTTTGCCCTGAACCGGACAAGCGTAGTCGCATGTTCACTCTCTGTTATCCACGATCTTCAGCGCTCGGGGGTGGCGAGGCGGTCAGGGTGTGGCAGAGCGCTGTCGGCACCCGAGCCCACGGCAAGCGGACGTCCTGGCAGGCTTCCGTGAGGACAGCGCCTGTGTTCTTCGAGGCATGGGCGCTTTCACCGAGTACGACCAGGAGCGGCACCGCTGAACCGCCCGACCGAGCGCGGGCGGGTTCGATGGAGGAGGCACGACACCGTGAGCGCAACACCGAGGCGGGTGCTCGCCGGGCTGGCCGCGGTCGGCGCCGGGTTCGCCGCCAAGGGCCTGCTGGCCCGCCACCGCGCGGTGGCGGACGTGGCGCCGGAATTGCGGCAGCGGATGCTGTACTTGCCGCTCCGCCTGAACTCGGTCACCCTGGCCGTCTTCCGGAAGCAGTCGGTGCCGCCGCCTCGACCACACCCCGGTGTGCGGACCGAGCAGCGGGTGGTCCCCGCCGGTGACGGTGTTCCCGCCGTCGGGGTTTCGGTGCACCGCAAGGAGGGCGGTCGGCGCCCCAGTGGCGCGGTGGTGTGGATCCACGGCGGTGGGATGGTGTTGGGGAGCGCGGCGGCCAGCGACGCGTGGTGTGCGCGCTTGGCCGACGAGCTGGACGTACTGGTGGTGAATGTGGACTACCGCCTGGCACCGGAACACCCGTACCCCGCCGCGCTGGACGACTGCTACCGGGCGTTGCGGTGGGTGCACGACAATGCCGCCGAACTCGGTGTCGACCCGGAACGGGTGGCTGTCAGCGGGAAGAGCGCGGGCGGGGGGCTGGCTGCCGCGGTGGCCCAGCGCGCGCACGACACCGGGGTGCCCGTTCGGTTCCAGGCGCTGGTCTACCCGATGCTCGACGACCGCACGGTTCTGCGCACCGACCACGGCAACCGCGGCACCTTCGTCTGGACGCCCGCCGCCAACCGCTTCGGTTGGACCGCCTACCTGGGGCACCCACCGCGCGTCGACGACAACCGCCCGTACGCCGCGCCCGCCCGCCGCACCGACCTCACCGGTCTGCCCCCGGCGTGGATCGGTGTCGGCGACCTGGACCTGTTCCACGACGAGGACGTCGACTACGCCCACCGCCTGCGGGCCGCGGGCGTGCCGTGCGCCCTGCACGTCGAACCGGGCATGTACCACGGTGCCGACGGGCAGGTCGCCGAGGAGGTCCCGTCGATGGCCGCGTTCCGCGAACGCCTGGTCGACGCCCTGCGGACCGCCTTGGACCGGTGACGACCAGCGGATCCCGGTCGGCAGGCTGTTGGGGCCGCGGAACCGGGCGGGCTGAGCAGCAGGCGACCGGTCCACCGGGACGACTCGCTGCGGTGCGCCGATGAGCCGACCACCCGCGGTGGGCGACGACGGGCCGCCCACCGCGGGTGTGGGTCAGCTATCCCAGGTGACCGGCAGGCGGGCCGGGCCGCGGGTGGACAGGCCGTCCTTCCACTCGATGCCCTCACCGGCGAAGCGCAGTCCGGGCAGCCGCCGCAGGAGGGTGTCCAGGGCGACTCGGAGTTCCATGCGGGCGAGCGGGGCGCCGAGGCAGTGGTGCGGGCCGTGGCCGAAGCCGACGTGGGAGACCTCCTGGCGCAGGAGGTCGAGGTGGTCGGGGTCGTGGTAGACCGACTCGTCGCGGTTGGCCGAGGCCATGACCGGGAGGACCGGTTCGCCCGCGCGGACGAGGACGCCGCCCAGTTCGACGTCCTCGGTGGCGTAGCGGGCGATGCCCGCGCCCGTGCCGAGGGGGACGAAGCGCATCAGCTCCTCGACCGCCTGCGGGACCAGGTCGAGGTCCGCGCGCAGCGCCGCCAACTGCCCGGGGTGGCTCAGCAGCACGTGGACGAAGTTGGGGATCTGCGAGGCGGTGGTCTCGTGCCCGGCGACGAGCAGCCCCTCCGCCAGCGACAGCATCTCGTCCTCGGAGAGCCGGTCCTCGTCGTCGCGGGCGATGACCAGGGCGCCGAGCAGGTCGTCGGTGGCGTGGGCGCGGCGTTCGGCGATCAGGCCCGCCATGTACTCGCGCAGCTTGCCCATGCACTCCAGGACCTCGTCGGGGCTGTACTTCGACGTGGACAGGAACGCGTCCGACCAGTACCGGAAGTCGTCGCGGTCGGCGAAGGGCACGCCGAGCAGTTCGCAGATGACGGTGATCGGCAGCGGCAGGGCGAAGGCATCGACCAGGTCGGCGGGCGGTCCCTGGGCCAGCATGGTGTCGACCAGGTCGTCGGCGATCTGCTGGGTGCGCGGGCGCAACTGCTCGACCCGGCGCACGGTGAACGCCTTGGTGACCAGGCGGCGCAGCCTGCTGTGCTCCGGCGGGTCCATGCTCAGGATGTTGCCCGGGGGCGCCGGGTGCGGGCGCATCCTCGGTTCGTCGCGGCCCGCCCCCGCGGCCCGGCTGAACCGGGGGTCGCCGAGCACGACCTTGACGTCCTCGTAGCGGGTCGCCAGCCACGCGGGCTCGCCGTACGGGAGCACCACCCTGGTCAGCGGTTCCTGCCTGCGCAGCTCGGCGAACAGCGGTTCGGGTTCCAGTTCGTGCGGCGGGCTGAAGGGGAACGAGCGGGGTTGCGCGGTGGTCATGCGTTCGACTCCTCACTGGCCCCGCGGCGGGCAACGCCGGGAGCCGGTTGCTCGGACAGCCGTCCGACTCCACCTTAGCGATTAAGTCAGACGCTTGTCTGAGAAAGGATCACCGACAAGCAAGCGAGTGGGCGATGCGTCACCACGGCGGCGGTGGGCGAGGATGGCCGCATGGACACCGAGACGTCATCGCGCGAACCCGCGCTCCCGAGACCGGTTTCGCGGCGGCAGCAGGCCGAGGCTACCCGCGGGTCGCTGCTGCGCACCGCCGAACGCCTCTTCGCCGAGCACGGCCTCGCCCGGGTCTCCAACCGCCGCATCGTCGAGGCGGCGGGCCAGGCCAACAACTCCGCGCTGAGCTACCACATCGGCACCCGCACCGACCTGCTCAGGGCGATCACCCGCGCGCACGCGGAGCCCATCGCCCACCGGACCCGGGAGCTGGTCGAGCTGGCACGCGGGTCCACCCGGCCCCGGGACCACGTCGCCAGCCTGGTCCTGCCCTACACCGAGCACCTCGCGGAACTGGGCAACCCGAGCTGGTACGCCCGCTTCACCGCCCAGGTCCACACCGACCCGGGCGCCACGGCAGGGCTGCACGACGACCCCCTGCTGACCTCCTTCCTCCAAGAGGGCGACGCGGCGGTGTGGGCACACGTCCCCGACCTCCCGGCAGCGGAGGCGGCACTGCGCAGGCAGACCGCCCGGCTCGCGGTCATCCACACCTGCGCCGAGCAGGAACGTACCGCCGCCGACACCGACACCCCCGCCGACTGGCCCCTGGTCGGCGCGGCCCTTACCGACGCCGTCACCGGCCTGCTCCTGGCCCCGCGAACACCCCGCTGACCGCCCCGAAAACCGCAGGCCCGGCTACGCGAACGCCCGGGTGGGCATCCCACAAGGAGACCGGCTGCCAAACAGCAGCCCGCTACACCGGGGTGCGCCCGGTGATGCCCAGAATGCGGTCCAGCAACGGCGCGTCCGGCGGAACAGCCACAGGCGGCCCCCACAGCTCAGGCAGCGGAGCCTCGGGAACGAACCGAACCACGTGCTCATAGCAGTGGCGCAAGGCGTCCTCGGGCAGAGCAAGCCCGTTGCCAGTGGCCGTAGCCAGATCCCACCCGTGCACGACCACCTCGGTCAGCACAATCCGCCCCCACACCGCGTTGGGCAGAACGAGACCGACAGGCCCCTCGGTCTCCCCCTCCCAAGCAGCCGGAACACCCCAGGCGTCAGCCAGACCGCGAAGCCGGTCAGCCACCCCAACCCGATCCGCAGCGACGGTGAACCCCACCGCCACCCCGTCCAAATGGTCGAGCAGGTCGGCGACGGTGTACTCCGCGCACGGGGTCGGCGCAGCGCGCTGATCGTCGCGCACCCCCTCCACCAGCGCGGCCACCTCAGCGCACGTCTCGTGCATGTCGATCACAGGTGTCTCCTCCTCCGGGCGTGGAACATCTCCCGGGTGGGACTCCCCCACCGGCCGCGAATCATCGGCCCGGCCGGAACCAGCCGCGATCAGGGGCGGATCAGCACCTTGAGCGCCTTGCGGTCGGCCATCGCCTGGTAGCCGTCCGGCACCTCGTCCAGGCCCACCGCGCGGTCGAAGACGCGGCCCGGCTCGACCTTGCCGTCGAGGATGTCGGGCAGCAGTTCCTCGATGTAGGCGCGGGCGGGGGCGACGCCGCCGGTCAGGGTGATGTTGCGCATGAACAGGCCCCCGTCCATCGGCACGTCGGAGTACTGCGGCGCCCCGACCCGGCTGACCACGCCGCCGTCGCGCACCACGCCGAACGCGGTCTCCAGGGCGGGCTTGAGGCCGACGCACTCCAGCACGGCGTGGGTGCCGTCGCCGCCGGTCAGCTCCTTGACCTTCTCGACGCCCTCCGCGCCGCGTTCGGCCACGACGTCGGTGGCCCCGAACTCGCGGCCGAGGTCGGTGCGGTCGGTGTGCCTGCCCATGAGGATGATCCGCTCGGCGCCGAGTCGCTTGGCCGCCAGCACCGCCGACAGCCCGACCGCGCCGTCACCGACCACGGTCACGGTGGTGCGCGGCCCCACCCCGGCGGTCACCGCGCAGTGGTGCCCGGTCGGGAACACGTCCGACAGCGTCAACAGCGACGGCAGCAGCGCCGAGTCCTCGCCGACGGGGAGCTTGACCAGCGTGCCCTGCGCCTGCGGCACCCGCACCGCCTCGCCCTGCCCGCCGTCGACCCCGGGGGCGCCCCACTGGCCGCCGTGCCTGCACGAGGTCTGCAACCCCTCGGTGCAGAAGTCGCAGGTGTTGTCCGCCCAGACGAACGGTGCGACGACCACATCGCCCCTGCCCAGCCCGGAGACCTCCGAGCCGACCTCCTCGACCACGCCGAGGAACTCGTGGCCGATGCGGTCGCCCTCGGCCGCGTGCTCCTTGGCGCCGTAGGGCCACAGGTCGCTGCCGCAGACGCACGACCGCAGCACCCGCACCACCGCGTCGGTGGGCTCGTGCAACCGCGGGTCCGGCACGTCCTCCACCCGCACGTCACCGGCTCCGTAGATCAAGGTCGCCCGCATCTGGTTCCTCTCGCCGTCAGGTCCACCCGGGACTGGAAGTGGTTCCCCTCGGTCGCGGCCGGTGAAACCTCGCCCGCGACGGCCCCGGGGGGCGTCACCTCTCCGGGTGGTGGTCGCGGGAGGACCGTCGGCCGGAAAACCACCTCCGCCCGTGCGCCGCCCCTGGCACCATCCGGCCGTGGACTTCTCCGACGGTTGCACGCTGTGCCACAGCGAGCTGGACCTGCGCCTCCTCTCGACCGACGCCGCACCCGACGACCTGCTGATCTCCGTCGCCCACGACCCGTACGACCACTGGGCCCCGCACCAGTGGGCGGCGCTGTGGCGGCAGTTCGCACCCCGCCTCATCGCCCTGGTGGCCGACCGGGCGGCCGACCCGGGGCTCGTGCTCCGCAGCCTCGGACCGCTCTACGGCAACCTGCGGACCTGGCCCGACGACGAACGCCGCGCCATCGAGGACGCCTTGACCGCGCTGCTGCTGGACGCGCTGGCGCACTGGCCGTCCGGGGCGCTCGTGGAGTTGCTCGGCGGGCTGGCGTCGACGGACGACGACCTCGCACCGTGGCTCGCGCGGATCGACGCCGCGCCCGGAGCCGCCGCGGCGGGCGGTGTTGTCCGGTTGGCCTTCCACTGGGCGGTGGACTTGCTGTGGGGCGAAGAGAGCTGGTTCGACTGGTGGTACCCCGACGACCCGGAGGCGTTGGTGCGCGAGTGGACCAGCCGGGCGATGGGCCGGGTCGAGCGGTTCGCCGAGGCGCACCCGGGGTGCAAGACGGCCCGGGACGCGCTGGTAGCCCGCGACCACTTGGAGCGCGGAGAGCAGAGTCCCTGGATCTACCCCAGTTGGGCCGGGTACCAGTGGGAGCAGCGGGGTCTTCCTCGTGGCTTCGGCTACCCGGAACCCAGGAACACCTGACCTGGATGCTGGAGAGCCAGCGCTGAGCGCTGTGGCACACCGCTCTTGAGCAGTTGCTCAACGATGGGCTATGGTCGTGCCCGAGTTGTTGAGCGACTGCTCAAACATGGGGGGGCGCCATGCGGGGCTTGTACGTGGAGACGCAGGTCGAAGCCGACCTGGACCGGGTGTGGGAGCTGACCCGGGACCCCCGGCTGCACCAGCGGTGGGACCTGCGGTTCACCACCATCGACCCCGTTCCCGACACCGAGCCGCAACGGTTCCGGTACACCACGCGCGTGCTGCCGGGGCTGCGGATCGGCGGCTCCGGCACCACGACGGGCGAGCGGGCCAGGCCGGACGGCACGCGCACGTCGGCGCTGCGGTTCTCGTCGGAACACCCGCTGTCGCCGATCGTGGCGGGGTCGGGCTACTGGCGGTACGTGCCGTCGGCCGGGCGTATGCGGTTCCTGACCGGCTACGACTACACGCCCCGGCACCGGCTGGTCGACCGGGTGTTCCGGCCGCTGATGGGGTGGGGCACGGCGTGGTCGTTCGACCGGCTCCGGCTCTGGGCCGAGCGCGGCACCACCCCGGAGGCGTCGCTGCGCACCGCCGCCCTGGACGTGGCCTGGCGCCTGGCCGTCACCGCGGCGGTCGCCGGGTTCAGCCCGCCCGCGGCGCTCGTCGCCGGGGTGGTGGTCGCGCTGGTCCCGCCGTCGCCGGGCACGCCCGCGGCGCGGCGGTGCCTGCGGGTGCCACCGGACCGGTTCTCCGCGACCGCCCCCGCCACCCTCGCCCGCCTGGAACAGCGATGACCTCGATCTTCCAGCGCGCCCTGGGCGGGGACTTCGACCGCCTGCACCCGCGGCTGCGCGAGCGGTTCGGCTTCGCCGCGGGCGACGGGCGCGGCTGCGTCGGCACCGGGGTCATGCGGCGGATCTGGCCGCGGGCGGGGGTCGTGCGGCCGTTGCTGGCGCTCGGCGCGAGCAGGAACATCCTGTTCCCGGAGCGGGGCACCGACATCCCCTTCACCATCGAGAACCACGCCTACCTGGACCGGTACGGGCGGGACACGCTGACCTTCGTGCGCACCTTCGAGTTCCCGCACCGGCGCAGGCGCTTCGACGCCACCATGGTCTACGACGACGAGCGCGGCTGCGTAGTGGACTACCTGGGCACCCACCAGCACGTCGCCGTCGACCTGCGGCCCGAGGTGGGTGCGTGCGGTGAACTGCGCATCCGCTCCGGCGAGCAGCGGGTGCGCGGCCTGCGGCTCGGGTTCCGCTGCCCCGCCGCCCTGACCGGCGCGGCCGACGTGCGGGAGAGCTTCGACGACGAACTGGGCCGGTTCCGGATCGCGGTCCGGATCACCAACCCGCTGCGCGGGCTGGTGCTGGCCTACTCCGGCACGTTCGAGGTGACCTATGTGGACACGACGACCTCGCCCGTCCCGGCCTCGGTGAAGCCGCTGCGGGAGGAGCCGAGGGGGTGACGCCCGGGTTCCGGGCGGGCCGGGTCCGCCACCGCTGGGGGTGGTGACGGACCCGGGGGCGAAAAGGGGGCGATCGCAGTTCCTGCCACCCACTAGGCTGGCGCCTCCGCCGAGCCGCCCCGGGAGGACATCCTTGACCACCGCCACCGCCCCGGTCCGCAGGCTGGGCCCGGCCGACCTGGAGGCGTGCCTGGAGCTGGGGGCGGACCGGGACTGGCCGCGCGAGGAGCACAAGTGGCGGCTGCTGTTCGCGGTCGGGCAGGTGTACGGGATCGACGACCCGCGGGGCGGGCTGGCGGCGGTGGTGGTCGGCACGCCCTACGGGGATTCGGTCACCGCGATCAGCATGATGCTGGTGGCGCGCGAGCACGAGCGGCGCGGACTCGGCAGGCGGGTGCTGGGCGAGGCGCTGGAGCGCACCGGGACCGCGAGCGCGCTGCTGACCGCCACCCCGATGGGCAAGCCGCTGTACGAGGCGATGGGGTTCCGCACGGTGGGCCAGTGCGCGACCTACGGCGGCACCCTGACCGGTGTGGAGCCCAGCGGGGTGTCCCGGCCGTTCACCGCCGCCGACCTCCCCGCGGTGACCGACCTGGACACCGAGGTCTTCGGTGCGCCCAGGACCGGGCTGGTGGCGGCGCTGCCCGGGTTCACCAGCGCGTTGCGCGTGGTCGACTCCCCCGGCGGGATCACCGCGTTCGGCGGCGCGTGGCCCAACACCGACACCACGGTCCTCGGCCCGGTCACCGCCCCCGATGCCGACACCGGCATCGCCCTGCTGTGCGACCTGGCCGCCGCCGCGCCCGGCCCGGTGCGGGTGGACGTCGACCACCGGCAGCCCCGGGTGCTGGAGTGGGTGGAGGAGCACGGCCTCGCGCACCGGTTCACCACCGCGATCATGGTCCTGGGCCCGGACTTCCCGGCCGACCCGGCCCGCAGCATCACCCCGGTCATGCTCGCCCTCGGCTGACCACCACCCGACCCCCGGAAGCAGCCCCACGATGCCCCCGCCCCGACCGACACGCACCGACCGGCACCCGTCGCCCGCCCGGCGCGGACCTTCCCGACCCCGCCGGGCCGAGGGGGTGGTGCTGGGCAGGCAGTTCCAGTGGTTGTGGGCGGCGTACGCGACCAGCGCGGTCGGCACGTGGCTCGCCTTCGACGCGTTCGCCCTGATCGCCATCCGCGTGCTGGACGCGGGGCCGACCGCGGTGTCGATGCTGGCGGCGGTGGGGCTCGCGGCGGGGGCGGTGGTCGCGGTGCCGCTCGGGCCGTGGGTGGAGTTCCGCCGCAAGCGGCCGGTGATGGTGGCCATGGACCTGGTCCGGTGCGCCGCGGTGCTCAGCGTCCCGGCCGCCTTCGCCGCCGGGTGGCTGACCTTCGCGCAACTGCTGGCCGTCTCCGCCGTCGTCGCCACGGCCGACATCACCTTCACCGCGGCGAGCGGCGCCTACCTGAAAGCGCTGGTGGCGCCCGACAACCTGCTCGTCGCCAACGGGCGGTTCGAGTCCACGGCCTGGACCACCACCGCACTCGGACCACCGCTCGGCGGCGTCCTGATCGGCCTCTTCGGCCCGGTCACGACGGTGGTCGTCAACGCGATCAGCTACCTCCTCTCGGCGGCGGGCCTCCGCGCGATCGGCGGCACCGAGGAACCACCCGAGCGCACCGGCACGCACCGACCGCGCCTGCACGACGTGGTCGAGGGGTGGCGGCACATCCTGACCCACCCCACCCTGCGCCCGCTGTTCCTGAACACGGTCCTGGTCAACAGCCTGATCATGGCAACCGCACCCCCGCTCGCCGTCCTCATGCTCGCCGACCTGGGGTTCACCCCGTGGCAGTACGGCCTGGCCTTCGGCGCCCCCTGCGTCGGCGGCCTCCTGGGCGCCCGCCTGTCCCGCGGCCTGGTCACCCGCTTCGGGCGGCACCGGGTCATGCTGACCGTCGGGGCGCTGCGCCCGTGCTGGCTGCTCGGGCTCGCCTTCGTCCACCCCGGCCCCACCGGCCTGCTGCTGGTCGTGGCCGTGGAACTGGGGATGATCACCTGCTTCGGCGTGTTCAACCCGGTGTTCGCCACGTACCGGCTGCACCACACCGCGGCGGACCGGGTCGTGCGCACCCTGACGGCGTGGTCGGTCACCAGCAAGGCCACCACGGCGGCCACGACCGCGCTGTGGGGCCTGCTGGCGGGCATCACCGGCCCCCGGACCGCGATCGCCGTCGCCGGTGTCCTGATCCTCGGCACGCCGTTCCTGCTACCCCGCCGCGACACCGGCGCCTGAGACCACCTGCGTGCTGTCGGGTGGGAGGCGTGCCCGCAACCGATCCACCAGGGTGTCGGTGGCCAGGATGACCGCCACGAGCGCGCTCAGCGGGTTTGAGCCGCTGATGTCGCCCCGTGGTCTTCGAGCCATGCCGCGAGATCAGTTGCTTCGGAGCGCCGGGCGGCGTCGAGTGGGGTGAGGTCGTCGTAGCCGACCCAGTTGATGTCGGCTCCGTGGTCGAGCAGGACGGTGGCGGTGGCGATGTGGCCGCCGTGGCAAGCTCCCCAGAAACCGCTGGTGATGGTCGTGGGGTCGGGTCGGCGGGTGTCGAGGTGGTGGTGGACGCGGTCGACGAGGCCGAGGGCGGCGGCCTCGAACAGGGTGGTGTCGGCACCGCGGTCGAGCAGGCGGCGGGCGGCGGCCCAGTTCCCGAAGGCGGTGGCGTCGGCCATCGGGGTGCCCCCGGCGATCACCGCGCCGGGGGCGTTGATGTCAGCGCCCGCGTCGAGCAGTGCATCGATGGCGTCGAGGTCACCGCTGCTGGCTGCCCAGTGCAACGGTGTCTCGGGGTGCTCTGCGGAGCAGGGTGCGTTCGGGTCGGCCCCGGCTGCCACGAGTGATGCGATGGTGGCGGCGACGTCGGGGTGGTGACCGGGCCAGTCGGTGGCGACGTGCAGCAGGGTGCGACCGCCGTGGCGGATCAGGCGGGTTCTCGCGAGGTCGGGGTGGTCTGCGAGCAGGCGGCGCAACGTGGTCAGGTCGCCCGAGTGGATCGCGGTGATGACCTCGCCGGTAGGTCCGTCGCTCGGTGATGCGGTCACGTCGGGCCCCCTTGGACGTCGAGCGACCAGTATCGCCCCCTGCTGCCCACACCCGGATCGACGACCCGTCCGCTCCGATGCCCGTCCCGGACGTGCGGGTCGTGGGCGCACCCCCGACGACCACACCGAGCTGCTGCGCGACGGCGCATTCTTCCGGTCGAGAGTCAGTGGTGGATGTCGGACAGGGTGGGGGGCATCGGGAGCTCCGTGTGTCAGCGGGTGGGGAAGTGGGCGTCGAGGAGGGCGTTGGTGAACTTGCCCTCGGGGTCCAAAGTGGACCGCAGGCGGGTGAAGTCGGGTGCGCGGTCGTAGGCGGCGGCGACCTCAGCCGGGGGCAGGGTGGTCAGCTTGCCCCAGTGCGGGCGGGCACCCAGGGGGTGGAGGCGCTGTTCGACGGCGGCGATGACGGGCAGGGCCGCGGCGGGGTCCAGGACCCAGGTGAAGTGGATCGTCACCGAGTCGCGGTGGTAGGCGGGGCTGAGCCACAGGTCGTCGGCGGCGACGGTGCGGACCTCGGCGACCTGGAGGACCGGGGCCATCAGCTCGCCCAGCTCGCGCAGGGCGGCGAAGGCCGCCGGGGCCTGGGACCTGGGCAGGTACAGCTCCGACTGCAACTCGTTGCCCGCGCTGCTCGGGAGCCGGTCCGCGCGGAAGTGGGGCAGCCGCTCGAACCAGGGGCCGACCACACCGAGCTGGGCGGTGCTGGAGTCGGTCGACATGCCGGGGACGGGGTGGACCAGCTCCGTGGCGGGCCTGCCGCCCGCCCAGCCGCTCGCCTCCCGGTCCACGCGCTGCTTGAGGAAGACCGAGCCGGTGCCGGAGCGCCAGGTGGTGAAGACGCTGACGCTGTGGCCCGCGCCGAACACCTCGTCCACCGCGCCCGCCACCTCGTCCAGGGGCACCTCCAGCCGGACGGACTGGCGCATGTCGTACGCGGGCTCCACCTCCAGGGTGAGGTGGGTGACCACGCCGAGACCCCCGAGGGCGACGACCGCCCCGGGCAGGGTGTCGCCGTCGAGGTCGACCACGTCGCCGTCCGGGCCGACCAGGCGCAGGGCGCGGACCGCGGCGGCCAGGCAGCGCTCGGTGTCGCCGGAGCCGTGGGTGCCGGTGGCGCAGGACCCGGCGACGGAGATGTGCGGCAGCGACGCCAGGGTGCCCAGGGCCAGGCCCGCGTCGTGCAGGGCGGTGACGACCTCGCCGTAGGTCATGCCCGCGGCCACGGTCACCGTTCCGGCGCCGACCTCGAAGGTGGCGGGCAGCCGGTCGAGGGAGACCAGTTCGCCGGTGGTGTCGGCGACGCCGTTGAACGAGTGCCCGCTGCCCACGGCCCGGATGCGGTCGGCGCCCGCGACGAGGGAGCGCAGCTCGTCGAGGCTCTGCGGGCGGTGCAGCCGGGTGGCGCCGTAGGTGACGTTGCCCGCCCAGTTGCGCACCGGGGTGGTCGACATGCGTGCTCCCATCGGGTCGGCGCCGGAGGTGGGGTTTTCCGGGGAAAGCGCTGGTCACCAGTCGGTCCACGATAACCACCGGCGCCCGGGAGTGCCCTTGCGGGATAGTGGGCGCGTGGCTGATCCCGGAGATGTCGACTACGTGCGGTCCGTGGCCGAGCAGGTGCTGGCTCGGCTCGGTCTCCTCGGCCCCGCGTGGCGGGTCTTGGACGTGCGGCCGTACGACTCGGATGGGTTGGTCGTGGGGTTCGGTGGCGAGACCCCCATGTCGGTCTTCTTCCCGCTGGGCATCGGCCGGGCCGGGGGGACGGTGCAGATGGCCGATCAGCTCCAGGACCGGGCCGTCGAGCACGTGGCGGAACTGTTCGGGGCCGCGTTGCCAGCGTGCCCCGGGCACCAGCACCCGCTGTCGGCCCGGCTGGTGGGCGGGAACGCGCTGTGGGAGTGCCCGGCCGACCGGGACCACCACCGGGAACCGATCGTGGTCAGCGACTGGGCGGCGGCGCTGCCCAGGCTGTTCGCCCCGCAGCGCTGGGACTGGGGCGGCATCGACGCCCGGTTCAGCACCGTCCCGCCCGACCCCGGCACGGTGACGAACGTGCACCTGGTGGGCCGGGTCGGCGACCGGGTCGTGATCTGCCGCGACGGGGCCGACCACTGGTTCCTCCCCGGCGGCACCCGCGAACCGGGCGAGTCCATCGAGGACTGCGCCGCCCGGGAGGTGCTGGAGGAAGCGGGCGCCCGCATCGTCGGCCCGTTGCGCGCGCTCGGCGCCCACTACGCGGTGACCGACCGCCCACGCCCCTACCGTCCCCACCAGCCGCACCCGGAGTCCGCCTGGCTCTGGTGCGTCGCCGACGTGGTCCCCGACTCCACCCCGACCAACCCGTCCGACGGGGAGCAGGTGGTCGAGGTCCGCGCCTGCCCACCGGCGGAGGCCGCCGCCCTCCTGACCCCTTCCGCCGACTGGTACGGCGAACTGCTCGACCTCGCCCAACTCCTCTGACGCGGTCACACCCCCTGGAGGTACCGCCGGGTCATGAAGTCCTGGAACCCGCGCCCCACCGGCCCGGAAGCACGCGACAGCAGCGAGGCGGGCCGCGAAAATGCCGTGATCCGGAAAGTCACCCGACCGTCGGCCCCGCGGTGCAGGAGGAACACCTCCTCGCCGCTCACCGGGTTGCCCCGCAACGTCCCGTACGCGAACCCCCGCCGATCCGGCTCGTCCACGGTGTAGATCACCCGACAGGGAATCCGCAGCACCAGCCCCAACCGCAACACCACCACCGAACCGGCGACAGCCGACTCCGTGGACGCGGCGACCCGAAAACCCGCGCGTTCGTGCACGCGCCACCGCACCAGGTCTTCGACGGCCGCCGAGAAGTCCGCCCCGGCGGGTAACTGCCTGCTCACCTCGACCACCCGGTACCCGGCAGGCAACTCCCCCGCCGTCGCCCCCACCTCGGGGTAGGTCGGGGTGTCCGGAACACCACGGGGGTCGAGTCGGCGCACAGGCGCCATCGTAGGTGCGATCAGACGACTTCGCGGCCCGGTTCGGTCTACGGTGCCGACCACTGCCGAGATCGTGGAGGACGCCGTGCCCGAGGTCGACCTGAGTTCCCCCGCCGCCGCCAGGGCGGGTTCGCAGCCGCTGCGCGGCTACCTCGCCACCCCCTCGGGTGAGGGGCCGTGGCCGGGGATCGTGGTGCTGCACGAGGTGTTCGGGATGAACGACGTGGTGCGCAGGCAGGCCGACCGGCTCGCCGACATGGGGTACCTGGCCCTCGCCGTCGACCTGTTCAGCCAGGGTGGTGCCGCCCGCTGCCTGGTGGCGACCATGCGGGCGTCGATGACCGGGAAGGGACGCGCCTACGCCGACATCGCCGCCGCCCGCGACCACCTGCTGGCCCTGCCCGACTGCACCGGCAAGACCGGCATCATCGGCTTCTGCCTGGGCGGCGGCTTCGCGCTGATGACCGCCTCCTCCGGCGACTACGCGGTCGCCGCCGTCAACTACGCCCACCTGCCCGCCGAACCCCTGACGACCCTGGCGGGCTCCTGCCCGATCGTCGGCAGCTACGGCGGTCGCGACCTCACCCTGCGCGGCGCGGCGGCCCAGCTCGACACCGCCCTGAGCACCCTCGGCGTCGAGCACGACGTCAAGGAGTACCCGGAGGCCAACCACGCCTTCCTCAACGACGAGGCGGTCGGTCCGGGCTGGTTGCGCCCCCTGTGGCGCGTCGCGGGCATCGGTCCGCACCCGGCTTCGGCGGCCGACGCGTGGGCCCGGATCGAGGGGTACTTCCGGGCGCACCTGCACTGAGCGCGCGGGGGCGGGGTGTTCGCGGGAACCATACAACTTAATTCAGTCACTTGACTTACGTAGTTCGGTGCCGCTTGACTGGTTGCGGAGCGCGTCCGCGCGGACACCCGGTGTTCGCGCGCGGCGTGCCCGCGAACACCCCGTCCCCACGGCAGAGAGGCCCGCATGCCCACGCCCCCTGAGCACCTGACGCCGGACGACCTGGGCTTCGACCCCGACGAGCTGCGCGCGCGGTACCGGGCGGAGCGGGACCGCCGGATCCGGCCCGAGGGCAACGCGCAGTACCGCTCCGCCGACGGCGACTTCGGCTACTACGCCGACGACCCCTACGCGGAGACCGAGCGCGACCGGGGACCGCTGAGCGACCGGGTGGAGGTGGTGCTCGTCGGCGGCGGCTTCGGCGGGCTGCTCGCGGGGGCGAGGCTGCGGCAGGCCGGGGTGGCGGGCATCCGGGTGGTCGAGGAGGGCAGCGACTTCGGCGGAACCTGGTACTGGAACCGCTACCCCGGCATCCACTGCGACATCGAGTCCTACGTCTACCTGCCGCTGCTGGAGGAGATCGGCTACGTCCCGGAGTGGAAGTACTCCCCGGGCAAGGAGATCCGGCAGCACGCCCGCGCGATCGGCAGGCACTTCGACCTCTACCGCGACGTCTGCTTCCAGACGAAGGTGACCGCGCTGCGCTGGGACGACGACACCTCGGAGTGGGTGGTGGAGACCGACCGGGGCGACCGGGTGCGGGCGCGCTACGTGGTGACGTCGACCGGAACGCTGAGCAGGCCGAAGCTGCCCGGCATCCCCGGTATCGAGTCGTTCCGGGGCCACACGTTCCACACCAGCCGCTGGGACTACGACTACACCGGCGGCAGCGCCGACGGCGGGCTGGAGAGGTTGGCGGACAAGCGGGTCGCGTTGATCGGCACGGGGGCGACCGCGATCCAGGTGGTGCCGCACCTGGCGCGCGACGCCGAGCACCTGTACGTGTTCCAGCGCACGCCGTCGACGGTGGACGTGCGGGGCAACCGGCGGACCGACCCGGAGTGGGCCGCGTCGCTGGCGCCGGGGTGGCAGCGGGAGCGGATGGAGAACTTCCTCGCCATCGTGAGCGGTGAACAGGTGGAGCGGGACCTGGTGGCCGACGCGTGGACCGGCAGCGCCCGCCTGTTGCGGAACCTCACCCCCAACAACGCCCACTCCGACCTGTCCCCGGAGGAGCGCGAGCACGTCGACGAGATCGCCGACTTCCGGAAGATGAACGAGATCCGCTCGCGGGTCGACTCCACCGTCGAGGACCCGGAGACGGCGGAGGTGCTCAAACCCTGGTACCGCTACATGTGCAAGCGGCCGACGTTCAGCGACTCCTACCTGGAGGCGTTCAACCGGCCCGACGTCACGCTGGTCGACACCGCCGACCACGGGGGCGTCGAGCGCGTCACGGAGGAGGCCGTGGTGGTGGGCGGGGTGGAGTACCCGGTCGACTGCATCATCTTCGCCACCGGGTTCGAGGTGGGCCGCTCCGGCGTCCTGTCCGGGTTGCTGCCGGTGCACGGCCGGGGCGGGGTGTCGCTGTTCGAGCACTGGGCCACCGGGCCGAAGACGCTGCACGGGTTCAGCAGCCACGGCTTCCCGAACCTGTTCAACCTCATCCCCGTGCAGAACGCCAGCTCGGTGAACTACGTGCACATCCTCGACGAGCAGGCGACGCACGTGGCCGCGGTGATCGCCGCGGCCGAGCAGCGCCGGGCCCGCCGCGTCGAGCCCAGCGTCGAGGCGGAGGCCGCCTGGGTGGCCACGATCCGGGAGAAGGCGGCGGACCAGCACCGGTTCCAGGCCGAGTGCACCCCCGGCTACTACAACAACGAGGGGCAGCCGAGGGCGCGCAGCGAGTCCTACGGCGACGGGCCGGTGGCCTTCCACGCGGAACTGCGGCGCTGGCGCGACGAGGGCGGCCTGGACGACGTGCTGGTGGAGGCGAGGTGACGCGGCCCAACCGGTTCGACGGCACCGGGCGCGAGCACCCGAGGAGCAGCCGCTGGGACCTGCGGCGGCTGACCCCGCCGAGCACGCTGTGGGGGTCGAACGGGGTGGCGTTCGGCCCGGACGGGCGGCTGTACGTGGCGCAGTTCCTCGCCGGGCAGATCAGCGCGGTCGACCTCGCCTCCGGGGACGTGGAGGTCGTGGTGCCGGTGGACGGGCCGGTGCAGGCGCCGGACGACCTGGCCTTCGGCGCGGACGGGTCGATGTACGTCACCGACCTGGTCCCCGGCCGGGTGTGGCGGCGCAGCCCGGCGGGCGAGTACGCGCTGGTCTCCGATGAGGTCCAGGTGCCCAACGGCATCACCTGCGTCGGCGACCGGCTGTTCGTCAACGAGATGAAGTTCGACGGCCGCGTGCTGGAGCTGTTCCCCGGCGGCGGCGACCCGGTCGTCCTCGCCGAGGGCCTGGCCATGGGCAACGCGATGCAGCGCGGCCCGGACGGGCACCTGTACTACCCGCACATGCTGACCGGCGAGGTGTTCCGCACCCACCCCGACGGCGGCCCGGCCGAGCTGGTCGCCGAGGACGTGCACGAGCCCGTCGCGGTGCGCTTCGACCTCGACGGGAACCTGGTCGTGCTCTCCCGGGGGGTGGCGGGCATCGTGACCCGCATCGACCTCGGCAGCGGGGAGCGGACTCTGGTCACCAGCGGGATCGTGGGGCTGGACAACGCGGCGTTCGACGCGGAGAACCGGATGTTCGTCTCCAGCTTCGCCAGCGGCGGGGTCGCCGAGCTGCACCCCGACGGCCGCACCAGGCCGATCGTGCCGCAGGGCCTCGACGGCCCGTTCGGCGTGACGGTCGACTTCGGTGGCAACGTGCTGGCCGCCGACCACTACCGGCTGGCGACCCCGGAGCCGGACGGGGTGACCACGCGGGAACTGCTGATCTTCGCCCACGGCATCACCACCGACAGCGCGGGCCTGGTGCACCTGACGTCGCAGTACGGCGACGTGCGGACCTTCGACCCGGTGGCGAAGACCACGCGGGCGCGCGCGGAGCGGCTGGCCCGCCCGATGGGGATCGCGGTCCGCGCGGACGGCGGGCTGGTGGTCGCCGAGTCCGGCGCGGGCCGGGTCCTGCTCATCGACGGCGACGACGCGGTGACCGTGCTCGCGGAGGGGCTGGAACAGCCGGTGGACGTCGCCCTGGACGGCGGGGAACGCTGCTACGTCAGCGATGAGCGGCGCGGCGCGGTCTTCCGGATCGACGACGGGCAGGCGGTCCTCGTCGCGGAGGGCCTCGGTGCGCCGCAGGGCTTGGCGGTGCGCGGCGACGAGGTGTTCGTGGTGGAGGTCGAGCACCGGCGGCTGACCGCGATCTCGTTGGCGACCGGGGAAACCCGGGTGGACGCGGAGGACCTGGCGGTCGGCCTGCCGGGTGGGGTCACGCGGGAGGACCCGGCGCTGTTCTGCCACGGGATGCCCGGTGCGCCGAGGCAGTTCGCCGGTCTCGCGGTCGGGCCGGACGGTTCGCTCTACCTGTCGGCCAACGGCGAGGGCAGCGTGCTGCGCCTGTCCTGAGAACCCGCCGGTGGCGCGGGGAACGCCGCCCCCGCACCACCGGCGGGTTCGGCTCAGTTCCCGCTGACCACGCGGGCGCCCTTGGCCGACCCGTCGGTCGCCGTGAACAGGCCCCGCACGTTCGCCGACAGCTCGGCCCAGTCGACGCGGCCGTTCTCGTCGGCGTCCATCGCCGCGATCCACTTCTCGGCCGGCACCTCGGTCGTCACCCGGCCCGAGGTGTGGGCCTCGCGGAACTCCGCCGCGTCGACCACGCCGTCCACGTCGAGGTCCGCGCCGCGGACGTACTCCCAGATCTCCCCGTACCCGCCCGCCAGGCCCCGGGCGCCCGGCGAATTCTCGGCCGGCCCGAACTCCCGCGCCACTGCCGGCCATCCGGTCGACACCACGGAATGCCAGCTTGAAAAGATCGCCCACTGTGGAGAAATGCTGTTCCGCACTCCTCCACAGTGGACTTGTTCAGCCCGCGGCGAGGATGGCGTCGATCTGGCCCATGGCCTCGCGCATCCCCTCTTCCATGCCCATGTTCACCATCTGCTCCAGGTGTTCGGCGCTGGAGAAGGTGCTGGCGGTGACCATCCGGGTTCCCTCGGCGGTCGCCTCCAGGGTGACCACGCAGTGCACCGGGGCGGGCTCGGGCAGCGGCTTGCCGTCGTCGCCCGCGAAGCCGTCGTCGAACTCCAGGCGGTTGGGGGCGTCGACCAGGGTGAACCGCCACCAGCCGCGGGCCTTCTCACCCTCGGGGCCGGTCATGTAGTAGGCGGAGCCGCCGCCCACGGTGACGTCGTGCTCGTCGAAGGTGGCGGGCCAGGTCGGCGGGCCCCACCAGCGCTCGAGCAGGCGCGGGTCCTCCCAGATCTGCCACACCCGCTCGACGGGGGCGGGGAACTCGGCGGTGAACGTCATGCTCAACGCCTCGGGGTCCTTGTGGACGCTGGTCACAGTCACTTGTCTGTCCTCTTCTCGCTCTTGCCGCTGTCCTCGGACAGGATGTCCGAAATGGCCTGGGCGCGGTGGCGCCAGAGCTGCTCGTACCGGTCGAGCAGGCGGGCGGCCTTGCGCAGGGTGTCGGCGTTGCCGTGCACGATCTGCTCCCTCCCCCGCCGCTGCTTGTGCACGAGCGCGGCCCGTTCGAGCACCGCGACGTGCTTCTGCACCGCGGCGAAGCTCATCTCGTAGCGCCGGGCCAGCTCCGAGACCGACTGCTCCTCGCGCAGCACCCGGCCGATGATGTCCCGGCGGGTGCTGTCGGCGAGGGCGTGGAACACGCGGTCCACCTCGTCGGCACTGAGGCCACCGATTCCGAGCCCGTCGGTTCCGAGCTGATCTACAACCACATGGTTGTACGTTAGTCCGTGCCTGCGGACAGCGCAAGGGGGCGGTCCCACTCCCTACTGGACGGACCAGCCGCCATCGGACGGGAGGACGGCGCCGGTGACGTTGGGGCTGTCGTCGCTGAGCAGGAAGGTGATCGACGCGGCGACCTGCGCCGCGGTGGCGATCGGCGGGACGAGGCCCAGGAAGGCGCCCATCCGCCCCAGCCCGAACTCCGAGGGGGTGGCGCTCATGGCGATGCCGGTGGCCACCCCGCCCGGCGCCACCGCGTTGACCCGGATGCCGCTCGGGGCGTACATGAACGCGCAACTGCGGGTGATGCCGAGGACGGCGTGCTTGGACGCGGTGTAGGCGGCCCCGGCGGCGGAACCGCGCAGCGCCGCCTCCGAGGCGACGTTGACCACCGAACCGCGCCCGGCGGCCAGCATCGACGGGACGACCGCCCGGGTGAGCCGGAACATCCCGTCGACGTTGACCGCGAACACGCGCCGCCATGCCTCGTCGGTCACCTCGTGCACCGGGGCGAAGTCGTCCATCACCCCGGCGACGTTGGCCAGGCCGTCGACGCGCGGCCCGGCCGCGGCGGTGATGCGCTCGACGTCGGCCTGCTCGGTGATGTCGGCCGCGACGGTGACCAGGTCCGCGCCCGGCAGCTCGGCGGCGAGCGCGTCGAGGCCCGCGGCGGCGATGTCGACCGCCACGACCCGGCCGCCCTCCCGGGCGACGCGGGCGGCCGTGGCGCGGCCGATGCCGGAGGCGGCACCGGTCACCACGACGGTCCGGCCGTCGAACCGGCCGGGGACGAGGCGCTCGCCGCCCGTGCTCACCGCACCGCGCTCTCGGCCCGGGGAGCGGGCTCCGCGTCGCCGTGGTCCAGGTGCCGCACCAGCTTCTCCCCCTCGACGTCCACATCGGGCAGCACGCGGTCGAGCCACCGCGGCAGCCACCAGGCGACGCGGCCGAACAGCGTCATCAGCGCGGGCACCACGACCATCCGGACCACGATCGCGTCGAAGAACACCGCGATGGCCAGGCCGAAGCCGATGGACTTGATGAACGACTCCGGGGAGAAGACGAACCCGGCGAACACGCTGATCATGATCAGCGCCGCCGCGGTCACCACCCTGGCGCCGTGGGCGAACCCGGCGGTGACCGCCGTCCGGGCGTCGCGGCCGTGCACGTACTCCTCGCGCATCCTGGTCACCAGGAAGACCTGGTAGTCCATGGCCAGGCCGAACACGATGCCGACCAGGAAGATCGGCAGGAAGCTGATGATCGGGGCGGGCTGCTCCACCCCGAACAGGTTCGCCAGCCACCCCCACTGGAAGACGGCCACGACCGCGCCCAGGGTGGCCGCGATGCTCAGCAGGAAGCCCGCGGTGGCCTTGAGCGGCACCAGCAGCGAGCGGAACACCAGCATCAGCAGGATGAACGCCAGCCCGACGACCACCGCGACGTAGGGCACCAGGGCGTCGTCGAGCTTGGCGGAGATGTCGATGTTGACCGCGGTCAGGCCGGTGACGCCGATGCCCGCGCCCGCGATCGTGCCGTCCAGGGCGCGGATGGCGCGCACCAGGTCCTGGGTCTCGGCGGCGTTGGGGGCGCTGGCCGGGACGACGGTGAGGATCGAGGTGTCGCCCGCCGGGTTGGTGGCGACCGGGACGACCGCCAGCACGTCGGGAAGGCCGCCGATGCGCTGCACCGCCTGCTCGGACGCCGCGGTGACCGGTCCGCCCCCGGTGTCGACGACGACGGTCAGCGGGCCGTTGACGCCGGGGCCGAATCCGCCCGCGAGCAGGTCGTAGGCCTTGCGCTGGGTGCTGTCCGGGCTGGCCACCGCCTCGCTGGGCATCCCCAGCCGCAGGTCGAGCGCGGGGATGGCGATGACGCCGAGGGCGACCAGGCACGTCAGCAGCACGGTCACCGGCCTGCGCGCGATCGCCGCGACCCAGCGCTCCCCCATCGGCGCCTTGGCCCGCTCGCCCGCCGGTTCGGCCCCGGCGGTCTGCTCGGCCTGCGCGGTGCGGGCGCGGCGGCCCAGGAGGCGGTTCCCCGCGAAGCCGAGCAGCGCGGGCAGCAGGGTCAGCGCGAGGAGGACGGAGATCGCGACCGTGCCCGCCGCGGCGAGCCCCATCTGGCTCAGGAACGGGATGCCGATGACCGCCAGCCCGGCGAGTGCGATCACCACGGTCAGCCCGGCGAACACGACGGCGGAGCCCGCGGTGCCGACCGCGCGGCCCGCGGCCTCCTCCGGGGCGCGGCCGAGCGCGACCTCGTGCCGGTATCGGGAGACGATGAACAGCGCGTAGTCGATGGCCACCGCCAGCCCCAGCATCAGCGCCAGGACCGGGGTGTAGGAGGACAGGTCGAAGAAGTGGCCCGCGGCGGTGACCAGCCCGACGCCGATGCCGATGCCCAGCAGCGCGGTCAGCAGCGGCAGCCCGGCCGCGACCAGCGACCCGAAGGTCACCACGAGCACGACCGCGGCGACGGCGATGCCCAGCACCTCGGCCACCCCGGTCTCCACCGGCGCCTGCAACGCGTCCCCGCCCGCCTCGACGGTGAGGCCGGACGCGCGGGCCCGCTCGACGGCGGCCATCAGCGCGTCCCTGGCCTCGTCGGTGACCAGCGCGGCGGACACCGAGTAGGTGGCCTGCGCGTAGCCGATGGCGCCGGTCCTCGGGTCCACCGCGCCGGTCCGGAACGGGTCGGTGACCGAGGCGACCTGCGGGGCCCCGCCGATGTCGGCGACCGCGCGTTCGACCGCCGCCCGGTACTCCGGTTCGGCGAGGGTGCGCCCCTCCGGTGCGGCGAACACGACCCGCGCGCCCGCACCGCCCGCGGAGACCCCGGGGAACCGCTCGCCGAGCAGGTCGATCGCCCGCTGCGCCGGGGTTCCGGGGATCTCGAACGTGCCGGAGGCGGGCTTGGCCAGGGCCACCGCGGCGAGGACGGTCGCGGCCAGCACGCCGAACCAGGCCACCGTCACCAGCCAGCGGCGGCGGAAGGCGGACCGGCCGAGCCGGTACAGGAACGTGGCCATCGGGTGTTTCTCCTGTTCGAGGCGTGCGTGCGCGCCCGCGGCGGGGACCGGGTGCGGGGCGGGACCTGGGGTCGGGCAGTGGAATCAGGCAGTGGAATCAGGCAGTGGGTGCGGGGTCGGTGGTCGGCAGGCCCGCGCGCAGGTGGTCCAGGCACTCGCGGAGCAGGTCGGGCAGGTCGGTCCGCGCGCCGCCGGTGGCCCAGAAGGTCGCCGCAGTGCTGACCGCGGCGAGCACCGCGCCCGCCAGCAGCCGCGGCGCCAGGTCGCGGTCGGCGTCGGCGCCGGTGCGCTCGGCGATCACCTCCGCCAGCAGCCGACCGGTGCGGTCGAGGGCGAGCAGGTTCTGCGCCAGCATCGCCGGGCTCTCGCTGATCACCCGCAGCAGCACGGCGAAGTCAGCCCGCTCCCCCACGATCTCGGTGAGCGCCCGCGGCAGGACCGCCAGCAGCGAGTCCCACACCGGTTCGTCGGCGGGCCGGGCGCGGACGGCGTCGGCGAGCGAGGCGTGCCGCCGCGACCACTCGTCGACGATCGCCTCCTCCCGGCTGCCGAAGTAGTTGCGGAACGTCCGCGAGGACACCCCGACCACCTCGGCGACGGACTCCGGGGTGACCGCGTCCAGACCGCGCTCCAGCATCAGCGACCACGCGGCGTGGCTCAGGGCCACCCTGGTGGCGGCCTTCTTGCGGGCGCGCAGGCCCGGCTCCGCGGTCATGCCACCACAGTGGCCGTTCGTTTCCATCCGTGCAACTTTTCCAAAAGTGAAACGAAGTGCAGTTGGTCACAGGCCCGGCACGGGCGACGCCGCCGCCCCCGGCTGTCCGGGAACGGCGGCGTCTGGGTGGAACGACTCAGTTCCGAGTGGTCACTTCAACAGGTGGCGGGCCATCACCACGCGCTGGATCTGGTTGGTGCCCTCGTAGATCTGGGTGATCTTCGCGTCGCGCATCATGCGCTCCAGCGGGAAGTCCTGGGTGTAGCCGTAGCCGCCGAGGAGTTGCACGGCGTCGGTGGTGACGCGCATGGCGACGTCGGAGGCGTGGCACTTGGCGGCGGCGCCGAAGAAGGACAGGTCCGCGTCGGCGCGCTCGGACTTCGCCGCGGCGGCGTAGACCATCTGCCGAGCGGTCTCCACGGCCATCGCCATGTCGGCCAGCATGAACTGGATGCCCTGGAAGTCGGCGACGCGCTTGCCGAACTGGCGACGCTCGCGCACGTAGGCCAGGGCGTGGTCCAGCGCGCCCTGGGCGATGCCGACGGCCTGGGCGGCGATGGTGACCCGGGTGTGGTCCAGGGTGCGCAGGGCGATCTTGAGCCCCTCACCGGGCCTGCCGACGATGCGGTCGCCGGGGATGCGGACCCGGTCGAACAGCAGCTCGCGGGTCGGTGAGCCCTTGATGCCGAGCTTCTTCTCCTTGGCGCCGAAGGAGAAGCCGGGGTCGGACTTCTCCACGACGAACGCGCTGATGTTGGAGCCGCGCGGGCCGTCGGGGTCGGTGACGGCGAGGACGGTGTAGTACTCGGAGAACCCGGCGTTGCTGATCCAGGACTTCTGCCCGTCGAGCACCCAGTCGTCGCCGTCGGGGGTGGCGCGGCAGCGCATGGAGGCGGTGTCGGAGCCCGCGTCGCGTTCGGACAGGGCGTAGGAGAACGCGGCCTGCCCGGACGCCAGCGGCGGGAGGTAGCGCTGCTTGACCTCCTCACTGCCCGCGAGCACCAGCGGCAGGCTGCCCAGCTTGTTCACCGCCGGGATCAGCGAGGACGACGCGCAGACCCGCGCCACCTCCTCGATCACGATGCAGGTGGCCAGCGCGTCGGCCCCGGCCCCGCCGTAGGACTCGGGCACGTGCGGGGCGTGGAAGTCCGAGGCCACCAGGGCGTCGTAGGCGTGCTTGGGGAACTCGGCGCGCTCGTCGACCTCCGCGGCGTGCGGGGCGATGCGCTCCTCGGCCAGCTCGCGCACGACCGCGCGCAGGGCCTCGTGGTCGTCGGTGGTGCGGAACAGGTCGAACCCGGTCATGGCGCGGCCCCCTTCAGGCGTAGGTGTAGAAGCCGCGGCCGGTCTTGCGGCCGAGCAGGCCCGCGTCGACCATCCGGTTCAGCAGCGGCGGCGGGGCGTAGAGCGGTTCCTTGAACTCCTCGTACAGCGACTCGGCGACCGCCCTGGTGGTGTCGAGCCCGATCAGGTCGGCCAGCGCCAGCGGGCCCTGCGGGTGCGCGGCGCCGCGCACCAAGCCCTCGTCGATGTCGTCGCGCTCGGCGAAGCCGGACTCCAGCATCCGGATCGCGGCGAGGATGAACGGGATCAGCAGCGCGTTGACCACGAACCCGGCCCGGTCCTTGCTGCGGATCGCGTGCTTGCCCAGCGCGGTCCCGACGAACTCGGCGGCGCGGCCGGTGGTCTCGTCCAGGGTGAGCAGGCTCGGCACCAGCTCGACCAGCGGCAGCACCGGGACGGGGTTGAAGAAGTGGATGCCCAGCACGTGGGTGGGCCGCTTGGTCGCGGTGGCGATCTTCATGATCGGGATGGACGAGGTGTTGGAGGCCAGCAGCGCCTCCGGTGAGACCACGACGGCGTCGAGCCGCCGGAACAGCGCCACCTTGGCCGCCTCGTCCTCCACGATGGCCTCGATCACCAGGTCGCGGTCGGCCAGGTCCTCCAGCGAGCCGGTGAGGGTGATCCGGTCGAGCACCTCGGCGGCACTGGAGACCTTCCCCTTGCGCTCGGCCCGCTCCAGCGAGGCGGTCAGCCGCTCGCGCCCGGCGTCGATCGCGGCCTGCCCGGTCTCGACCACCACCACGTCCAGCCCCGCCCGGGCCGACACCTCGGCGATCCCCGACCCCATCAGGCCGCACCCGACGACCCCGACCTTCTCCATGGTGACGCCCTCTCCCTGGTACTGAATACCCGACCAACGGTACTCAGTACCCGAGGGTAGAGGAAGTCGCGCCCGCCCGGCACCCACGGATTCGCGGAACGGCTGCGCTCAAGGAAACCGGGTCACCCGGTCGGGCATCACGTCCAGAGGTCGATGACGAGCTTCCCGTGCACGTGTCGGCCTGCTTGGAGTTCGGTCGCGCGGCGGATCCGCTCGACGGGGAAGCTCGCCGCGAGTCGCTGGTGGACGCGGTCTACCGGGATCAGGTCGGGCGACTGACGACCGGCGGGGGCGAACTGCTCGAACAACTGCCCGCGCCCACCGCGATGCGGCGCTGGATGGACCTGTTCGGGGACTGGGTCGCGACCAGGAACGGCATGATCGACACGTTGCTCACGATGGTCGAGGCGGGCGAGATCGCCCACGCGCAGACTCGCACCGAGCTGCCGGCGGCCATCACCACCATCCTCGACGCAGGCCGCGCGGCAGGCGACCTGCGCTCCGATGTCACCGCCGACGACATCGCCGCATCCCTGATCGGCATCTTCACCGTGGCCCCCCGGCCGGAGCACGAAGCCACAGCGGGCCGCTTGCTGGATCTCCTCATGGACGGCCTCCGACCGGTCCGCGGCCGAGCTGCCGGGGACCGCCACAAGCCAGGCCACCACCCCTGCGAAAGGTGCGGGCTAGGGTGAGGCCGAACCGAGCCGAGGAGTCCCCGATGCCAGTGACGCCGACCAGGGCCCGCCTGATCGACGCCGCGTTCGCGCTGTTCGAGGAGCGCGGCTACGAGCAGACCACCGTGGACGACATCACCGACCGCGCGGGCGTGGGCCGCACCACGTTCTTCCGCACGTTCCGCTCCAAGGAAGACGTGATCTTCCCCGACCACGACGTCCTGCGCCGGGCCATCGAGGCCCGCCTCGACGGCTCCACCCACGAGACGGCGCTGGTCGCGGTCACCGAGGCATCCCGCCTGGCACTGCGCCACTACCTCGCCGAGGGCGACCTCGCCCGCGCCCGCTACCGGCTGACCCGCAGCGTCCCCGCCCTCCGGGCCCGCGAGATCGCGGGTGGGCAGCAGTACCACCGCATCTTCCGCGAGTTCATCCACACCTGGATGGGCGGCGGCCGGGAGAGCGCGCTGAAGGCCGAACTCATGGCCGCCGCCGTGGTCACCGCCCACAACCACGTCCTGCGCCGCTGGCTGCGCGGCCAGACCGACCACCCCGAACCCGAGTTCGACGCCGCCATGGCCACCACGGTCGACCTGTTCACCGCCCGCCAGTCCCCCGGACCGGAGGGCGGCATCGTGGTCTTCCGCACCACCAAGGACCTCGACACGGTCCTCCCCGGCCTCCGCCACCTCCTCAGCGAGCCCGCCGACACACCGCGCGACGGCTGAGAACGGCCGGGGTGGACGGTCGTCCTCGCATCAAGCCCGACTGGACCAGCGCGAACAACGGCCGAGCCCTCCTCTCCCCGCTCCGGCGCGGGCTTTCCGCTCCCACCAAGCGATGACCGCGAGGGATGCCGCCCGGTCAGGCCGGACAAGCGGCGCAAATGGACAGTCCATTTGGGTATCGAGCAGTGACCACTGTGGACAACCCAGTCCACGAAGTCCGTCCTCCGCGGTGCGGAGCGGTCCAGTCCTCGACACACCCCCTCCCCCGGCGCGACCGACACCCGGTCCGGCCGCACACGCGGATGCACGTGCACCGACAAGTGTGCCCGGATCGGTCCGCGCCGTCACTACCCCGCCCCCGCTGTCACCCGAACGCGCGATCGCTCCACGTCCACCGGGCGAACACCCGTCTGCGCGGGCCGAACGGGCGCTCCCCGAATCGTTCCGGATGCCGGAGGGCACCCCGGTACCCGCGAATACCGGAGTTGGGGTAACGCCACTACCGGCCAAGCGGGTGATGGCGAGTGGCATTGACGACCACTGTGTGGGTGATTCTCGTTCCGAGCCGTTCGCACACTTCCTTTCCGGGTGAGAGCACTTGCGCAGGTGTCGCCCCCGTCGCTACTTTGACGAAGGCGCTGCGGCGCCACCGCCCGGGATTTCCCGCCCGGCGCCACGGCCTTCTTCGGCCCGGTCTTCACCTTTAACATTCCCCTTTTCATCCGACGCCTTAGGTGGTGTTTGTTCCGTGAGCCCTTCCGACGTGGCGAACCTGCTCGACCGCAAGCTCGACATCTGCTTCGGGCACGGTGACCAGAACGGCAACGGCGTGCTGGAGCCCGCCGACGCCCTGGCCCTGGCCGCCCGCACGGTCGCCGCACTCGGCGAGCCCTTCGGCTCGCCCAAGGCGATCGCGCTGTTCAGCGCGTTCGACACGTTCTGGCAGCACCTGTCCAGGGAGCTGGACTCCAACAACGACGGCAAGGTGACCCCGCTGGAGTGGCGGACCGGCCTCAAGCGGGCGTTCTCCGGCGATGGCGGCAACTTCGAGGAGGGCTTCCGACCGCTGGCCCAGGCCCTGTTCGACCTGTGCGACAAGTCCGGGGACGGCAAGGTGCAGCCGGGCGAGTTCGCCGCGTACCACCGGGCGTTCGGCACCTCGTCGGCGAACGTGCGCATCGCGTTCGAGAAGCTCGACCGCAACGGCGACGGGTACCTGACGGTCGACGAGCTGGTGCAGGCGTGGAAGGAGTACTACACCTCCACCGACCCCGAGGCCCGGGGCAACTGGCTCTACGGCGACATCTTCGGCGCGACCGTCTGGGACGGCGACCGCGTCCTCCTCTGACGCACCGGTGGCCGGGGCCCGACGGCCCCGGCCACCTTTTCCGGCACGCAGGGGAGGGAGTGGGCAGTGGCGTTGGACGAGCCGGTCGCGGTCATCGGGGTGTCGTGCCGGTGCGCCGGGGGAATTGATTCACCAGCCGCCTTGTGGGATTTTCTCATGACCGGCTCGGATGCTGTTGGAAGAATACCGGACAACCGGTGGAAATCGTATGCCGAACGCGGGTGGGAGTTCGCACGCGCCATTCGCGGGCGCGTTTCCCGGGGTTCGTTCCTGGCGGATGTTTCCGGTTTCGACGCGGAGTTCTTCGGGATGACCGCGCGCGAGGCGCGCTTGGTCGACCCGCAACACCGGCTCGCCATGGAACTGGCCTGGGAAGCGCTCGAACACGCGGGCGTCCCGGCCCGCTCGCCTGCGGGCACCGACACCGGGGTGTGGGTCGGCATCGGCTCGGAGGACTACGGGCGCAGGCTGCTGGAGGACCTGCCGACCGTCGAGCCCTGGACGGGGATCGGCTCCTCGCAGTGCGGGGCGCCCAACCGCGTCTCGTACGCGCTCGACCTGCGCGGCCCCAGCGTCGCGGTGGACACCGCCTGCTCCTCGTCCCTGGTCGCCGTGCACCAGGCGGTGCAGGCGCTGCGGCTCGGCGAGGTCCCGCTGGCGCTGGCGGGCGGGGTGATGGTCATGTCGGCGCCAGGGCTGTCGGTGGTGCTCGACCGGGCCGGGGCCACCGCGCCGGACGGGCGGTCCAAGCCGTTCGACGCCGCCGCCGACGGCTACGGCCGGGGTGAGGGCGGTGCGCTGCTGGTGCTCAAGCGCCTCACCGACGCCCAGCGCGACGGGGACCGGGTGCTGGCGGTCCTGCGCGGTGGTGCCGTGCGCCAGGACGGGCGCACCGACGGGATCATGGCGCCCAGCGGGCCCGCCCAGGAGCACCTGCTGCGCGCGGCCTACGCGGCGTCCGGGGTGGACCCGGCCTCGGTCGGCTACGTCGAGGCCCACGGCACCGGGACCCGCGCGGGCGACCCGGTCGAGGCAGGCGCGCTGGCCGCCGTCCTCGGCGCGGGCAGGCCCGCCGAGCAGCCGTGCCTGATCGGTTCGGTGAAGGGCAACGTCGGGCACCTGGAGGCGGGCGCGGGCGCGATCGGCCTGGTGAAGGCCGTGCTGGCGGTGGCGTCCGGCACGATCCCGCCGACCGTGTCCACCGCCGGTCCGCACCCGGGCATCCCCTGGGAGCGCAACGGGTTGCGCCTGGTGACCGAACCGACCCCCTTCCCCGGCGAGGTCCGCCGGGCCGGAGTCGCGGGCTACGGTTACGGCGGCACCATCGCCCACCTCGTCGTCGAGCAGGCCCCGCCTGCCGCCCCCGTGCCGCAGCCACACTCCCACCCAGTCCTCTTCCCCGTGTCCGGGGATTCGCCGGAAGCATTACGGGACAACGGTTTGCGCCTCACCGACTGGTTGCGGAACCACCCGGAGGCGGACCTGTCCGCCGTGTCGGACACGTTGGCGACCCGCCGTTCGCACCTGGCCTGCCGCGCGGTCGTCGTCGCGGAGGACCGGGACGACCTGGTCGCCGGGCTGGGCGACCTGCGCGGGTCGACGGTCACGCGCACCGAGGTCGACCCGGTGTTCGTGTTCTCGGGTCACGGCGCCCAGTGGGCCGGGATGGGCCGCGAACTGCTCGCGGAGGAACCGGTCTTCGCCCGCGCCATCAGCGAGCTGGACCCCGTCTACACAGCGGAGTTGGGGCTCAGCGCCCGCGACGTCATCACCGGTGCCCACCCGCTGGGCACCGACCTGGTCCAGGCGGCCATCGTGGCGATCCAGCTCGCGCTGACCGACGTCTGGCGCGACCGGGGTGTCCGGCCCGCCGCCGTCATCGGGCACTCGGTGGGCGAGATCGCCGCCGCCGCGGCGGCCGGGGTGCTCGGCCGCGCCGACGCCGCCCGGCTGGCGTGCAGGCGGGCGGTGCTGCTGCGGCAGGTGGCGGGCCGCGGCGCGATGGTCATGGTGGCGCTGCCCTTCGCCGAGGTGGCCGCGCGCCTCGACGGGGACCCGCACGTCACCGCGGCCATCGAGTCCTCACCGGGCACCACGGTGGTCTCCGGGTCACCGGACGCCGTCGAACGGGTCAGCGCGCGGTTCGCCGAGCTGGGTGCGCCGGTGCGCCGCGTGGACTCCGACGTCGCCTTCCACGGCCCGCAGATGCGCCCGCTGTGCGCCGGGCTGGCCGAGGCGGTCGCGTCGCTCGTCGCGGCGCAGCCGACGGTCCCGCTCTACAGCACCGCGCTGCCGGACCCGCGCGACCCGGCGGACCGCGACGCCGGGTACTGGGTGGCGAACCTGCGCAACCCGGTGCGCTTCGCCGGTGCGGTGACCGCAGCCGTGGCCGACGGGCACCGGGTCTTCCTGGAGGTGTCCACCCACCCCGTGGTCGCGCACTCGATCGGCGAGACCGCGCCGGAGGTCGCCGTCGCGCACACGCTGCGCCGCCACCGGCCCGAGCGGCGCACCCTGCTGGAGAACGCCGCCGCGCTGCACGCCGCGGGCGGGCGGGTCGACTGGACCGCCCTGGTCCCGCGCGCCGGGCTGGCCGACCTGCCCACCACCGCCTGGCAGCGGCGCGAGCACTGGGCCCGCGAGCAGCCCAGGCCCGCGGGCGGTCGCGGGCACGACCCGGCCGAGCAGAACCTGCTCGGCGCGGATGCCGTCACCGTGCGCGGGCCGGTGCCGGTGACGGTGTGGCACACCCGGCTCGACCACGACTCCCGCCCCTACCCCGGGGACCACCCGGTCGCGGGCAGCGAGATCGTGCCCGCCGCCGTCCTGCTCAACACGTTCCTGCGGGCCGCGGGGACCACGGCGCTGCGCGACGTGCGGCTGCGCGTCCCGGTGGCCACCTCGCCCGCCAGGGAGGTCCAGGTCAGCGCCCAGGACGGCGCGCTGCGGCTGTCCTCGCGGGTGGACGGCGACTGGCTGACCCACACCACCGCCACCGCGGGCACCGCCGGAGCACCGGCCCGGGCGTCCGTGCGGCTGGTCGGCACGCGCATCCCGCCGACCTCGGTGGTGACCCGCCTCGCCCGGCTCGGGGTGCTGTCGATGGGGCTGGAGTGGACGGTGACCGAGCTGCGCCGGGGCCACCGCCTGCTCAGCGCGCGGGTCGAGGTGCCCGGCACCTGGGCCGAACTGCTCGACGCGGTCCTGTCGACGGCGTCGGTGGCGTTCCCCGGACCGGCGCGGCTGCGGATGCCCGCGGCCGTCGACCGCCTGTCGCTGGCGCAGCGGGCCCCGACCGACGCGGTGTTCAGCGTGCGCGTGCGCACCGGGGACACCGTCGACGTGGACATCGCGTCCGCGGACGGCGTGCCCGCCGGGATGCTGCGCGGGTTGCGGTTCGGCACGCCGGACGCGGACGGGGCCTCCGCGGCGGGTCTGCTGCACGAGCTGACCTGGCAGCCGGTGACCGTGCCCGAGCGCGAGCCGGGCGCGACCGCGGCCGTCCTCGGCGCGGCCCCGGACCTGGTGGCCGCCCTGGGTTCGCGGCTGGTGCCCGCCGACCGGGCCGAGGTGCTGGTGTTCGCCCCGGAGCGGACCGGGGACGACCCGGCCGCTGCGGTGTCGGACCTGGTGTGGCGGCTGCGCGAGGTGGTGCTCGCCCACCCCGGGCGGCGGGTCGTGTGTGTCACCCGGGGTGTGCGGACGGCGCGGGCGCGGGAGGCGCTGGCGCAGGCCGCGCTGTGGGGCATGGCCCGCGGGCTCGCCGCGGAGTACCCGCAGCAGTGGGGCGGGGTGCTCGACCTGGTCGCCGACCCCACCGCCGAGGACCTGGCCGCGGTGGCGCGGCTGGTGGGCTCGGGGGTCGACGAGGACGTCGTGGCGATCGCGGGCGGCCGGGCGACGGCGGCCCGGCTGCGCGCGGCCGTGCCCGGTGGGCTCGACGGCGGCCCGCGGTGCAGGCCGGACGGCACGTACCTGGTCACCGGCGGGTCCGGGGCACTGGGCGGCCGGGTCGCCCGGTGGCTGGTGGAGCGCGGGGCCCGCAGGTTGCTGCTGCTCAGCCGCTCCGGCCGGGTCGACCGGGGATTGCGCGCCGACCTCGAAGCCGCGGGTGCGACGGTGCGCGGGCTCGCCGCCGACGTCGCCGACGAGACCGCGACCAGGGCAGCGCTGGCCGAGGTCGGGTTCCCGCCGGTGCGCGGCGTCGTGCACGCTGCCGGGACGGTGTTGTCGGGCGCGGCGGCCGACCTGACCCGCGCCGAGTTGGACTCCGTGCTCGCCCCCAAGGTGGCCGGGTCGCTGGTGCTGCACCGGCTGTTCCCGCCGGGCACCCTGGACTTCCTGGTGCTGTTCTCCTCCGCCGGGCAACTGCTGCGGCTGCCGGGGCAGGCCGCGTACTCGGCGGCGAACGCCTTCCTCGACGGGCTGGCCCGGCACCGGCGCTCGCTCGGCGACCGCGACGCGGTTGCCCTGGCCTGGACGAGCTGGCGCGGGCTGGGCATGGCCGCCTCGGCGACCGCGGTGGACGCCGAGCTGGCCGCACGCGGCACCGACGCCGTCAGCGCCGAGGAGGCGCTGCGCGCCTGGTCGAGGGTGGACAGCGGCATGGCGGGCAACCTGGCGGTGCTGCGGGTGCTGCGCGATGCACCCGACCCGCTCGACGTCCCGCTGCTGCGCGACCTCGTCGAGCGCGGACCGGCCCAGCGGGCCCCGGTCCCCTGGGTGTCGCTGACCGGGGAGGCCAGGGTCGAGTTCCTGGTGGCCGAGGTCCGCGCCGCCGCCGCCGAGGTGCTGGGGGCCGCGCCCGACCGGGTGGACCCGCGCAGGCCGCTGCCCGAACTGGGCCTGGACTCGCTGCTGGCGGTGGCGCTGCGCCGGGAGCTGGGCGCGCGCCTCGGGGTCACCGTCGCCGCGACCCTGCTCTGGCACCACCCGACCGTCACCGCCATCGCCCACCACCTCGCCCGGGACGCCTCCGCCCCGCGGCCCGAGCCGGAGAGGAAGACCGCATGACCGGCGAACACGACCTGCTCACCTTCGCGGGCAACCCCGTGGAGTACTTCAGTGGCTCCCGACTGGCCATGCACACGCTGCCGCGCGGGGAACTCGAACGCCTGCAACTGGAGGCGGCGCGCCTGCGCTTCGCCGCGCTGCGCGACCGGGTCCCGGTGCTGACGACCATGGCCGAGGAGCAGGGCATCACCGAACTCGGCGGGCTCGACGACGCCGCGCCGCTGCTGTTCCCGCACACGGTCTACAAGTCCTACCCGGCCTCGCTGCTGACCGACAACCGGTTCGACCGGCTCACCCGGTGGCTGGCCCGGCTCACCACCGTCGACCTGTCCGAAGTGGATGCTCGTGGCCTTGGTTCGATCGACGCCTGGCTCGACCTGGTGGACGAGCGGACCCCGCTGCGGCTGGCGCACTCCTCCGGCACCACGGGCACCATGTCGTTCCTGCCGCACACCGCCGTGCAGTACGACCGCCTCTACGAGATGGTCCGGCTCGACGTGAACCCGGACGCCGACGTGGACGTGGTGTGGCCCAGCTTCCGCACCGGGCGCAGCGGCATCGCCAGGCACGCCACCGCCATGGGGAAGCAGCTCGGCGGCAGCCCCGACCGGTTCCACACCCTGCACGACGGGCACCTCAGCGCCGACGTGATGCACCTGGCCGGGCGCCTGCGCGCCGCCGCGGCCCGCGGTGAGCTGGACCGGGTCCGGGTGCCCGCGAACCTGGCCGAGCGCCGGGCGGAGTTCGAGGACGCGCTCGACGCCACCGGCCGCGGCATGGGCGAGTTCGTGCAGCGGCTCGCCGACACCCTCGGCGGGCGGCGGATCGCGTCCCTGAGCACCTGGGACGTCTTCCACGGCATGGCCGAGGCCGGTGCGGGACGCGGTCTGCGGGGCGTGTTCTCCCCCGACTCGGTGCTGCTGCCCGGCGGCGGGTCCAAGGCCGGGGCGCTGCCCGAGGACTGGGACCGCGGTGTCATGGCCTTCGCGGGCGTCGACCGGCTGGCCTACGTCTACGCGATGGTCGAGGTGATCGCGCTCAACATGCTCTGCCAGGACAACGCCTACCACGTGGAGCCGTGGCTGGTGCTGTACCTGCTCGACCCCGACACCGGGAGGGTCCTGCCCCGGCGGGGCACGGTCACCGGCCGCGCCGCGTTCCTCGACCTGTCCGCCGACCTGTTCTGGGGCGGGTTCGTCTCCGGCGACAAGGTCACCGTGACCTGGGAGCCGTGCCCGTGCGGGCGCACCACCCCCCGGCTGCACCACGGCACCGTCGGCCGCTTCGGCGGGGCGGGCGGCGACGACAAGATCACCTGCGCGGCGACGGCGAGCGCGCTCACCGAGACGCTGGAGTTCCTGAACGGGGCACTGGTGTGAGCGCCGTCTTCGTACCCGCGGTCGTGCGCGGGCGGGTGCACGAGGCCGACCCGGTCGAGTTCCCGGCGGGGTTCCGCGGCCCGGACCCGGTCGGTCTGCTGCCGGTGCTGCCGCTGCGCGACCCGGTGGCGCTGTCGGACCTGCAATCGGAGCCGTTCGCCGAGATCGTGGACCTGCTCGCGGAGCTGGGTGAACGGCTTGTGCTGTCGCGCAACGGCTTCCTGCAAGAGGCGCTGTCCGTGCTGCCGGAGTTCTCCGACCTCACCGCCGACGTGCTGCGCTCGACGTACCGGCAACTGCCGGGCCTGTTCGCCCCGGAAGCGGTGTGGGCGCTGGCCGAGCGGGCGATCGGGGCGGAATTCCTCGATGGCTGGGTGTCCTCCGGCGGCGCGGCCGTGCGGGCGTTCGGGGCGCGAGCGGTGCACGTGATCGCGGGCAACAACCCGATCATCGCGGGCATCACCGTGGTCCGCAGCGCCGTCACCCGCGGCGACGCGATCATCAAGGCACCCGCGAACGACCCGGTGACCGCGCCCGCCATCCTCCGCACCCTCGTCGAGCTGGCGCCGGAGCACCCGCTGACCCGGCACCTGTCGGTGCTGTACTGGAAGGGCGGCGACACCGGGTTCGAGCGCGGCCTCTACCACCCGGCGCAGGTCGAGAAGGTGGTGGCGTGGGGCGGGTTCGGCTCGGTCCAGCACGTGACGCAGTACCTGCGGCCGGGGCTGGAGCTGATCGCACTGGACCCGAAGCTCTCGGCCACCGTCATCGGCCCCGAGGCGTTCGCCTCCGAGGCGGCGCTGCGCGAGACGGCCAGGCTGGCCGCCGCCGACGTCGGCGTGCTCAACCAGGAGGGCTGCTTCAACGCCCGGGTCATCTACGCCGCCACCGGCACCGACGAGGCCGGGCTGGCCACCGCGCTGCGCTGGGGCGCGCTGCTGCACGAGGAGGTGCAGCGGCTGCCCGCCGCGCTGAGCACCCCCGCCCGCCGGTTCGACCCCGAGCTGCGGGAAAACCTGCGCGGGCTCTCCGCCGCCCCGGACTGGTACCGGGTCGTCGGCGGCCGCGACGGCGAGGGCGCGGTGGTGGTGTCGCTGTCGGCGGAACCGGTCGACTTCCGCGACGCGCTGTCCGGGCGGGTCGCCAACGTCGTCCCGATCGACGACCCGGCCGAGGCGGTGCGGGCGATGAACAGCTACACCCAGACCGTCGGCGTCTACCCGGACTCGCTCAAGCGGGCCCTGCGCGACACCGCACCGCTCTACGGCGTGCAGCGGCTGGTGTCGCTGGGCTACGCCACCCACTTCCGCCCCGAGGTCCCCCAGGACGGGATGGAGCCGACCCGCCGCATGATCAAGTGGATCACCGACGAGAGCTACGACCCGGCGTCGACGCACCCCTTCGCGCACATGGCGCCGGACGCGCCCGTCTGGGCCGGGGAGGTCCGATGAGCTGCCCGGTCGACCGCCTCACCGCCGACTTCGACCACCACGACCCCGAGTTCACCCCCGACCTGGCCCGGCGGGTGCACCGCGCGGTGCGGGAGCAGGGGAGGGTGGCGCACTCGTCGGCGCACGGCGGGATGTGGGTCCTGTCGCACCACGCCGACGTCGACGCCGCCCTGCGCGACCACGAGACCTTCGCCTCCGGCCACGGCGTGTTCTTCCCCAGGGCGGCGGGCACACCCCGGTTCGCCCCGCTGGAGTACGACCCGCCGGAGCAGACCCGCTACCGCGCGCTGATGCGCCCGCCGTTCACCCCGGCACGCGCCAAGGAGTCCGCCGCGGCGATCACCGGGCTGGTGGCGGAACTGGTGCGCCCCGTCGTCGAACGCGGCCACGGCGACCTGGTGGCCGAACTCGCCACCCCGCTGCCGCTGGCGGTGGTGGGCGCGGCGGTCGGCTTCTCCCCCGAAGCCCGCGCGCGCATCCGCGAACTGACCAGCAACACCTGGAAGGGCATGCCCAAGGACGCCGACTCCGGTGGCTTCTGGCCCCCGTTCGCCGAGCTGTTCCGCGCCGAGATCCGCCGCGCCCGCGAACACCCCGGCGACGACCACCTCTCCACCCTGGTCCGCACCCGGGTCGACGGCGAACTGCTCACCGAGGACGACCTGCACGTCATGCTGGTCGCCTACGCGATCGCGGGCCACGAGACCACGATGAACACCATCGGACACCTGTGCTGGGTCCTCGCCCGCCGCCCCGACCTGCAAGACCTGCTGCGCGAACACCCCGACCTGCGACCACGCGCGGTCGAGGAGACCCTGCGGCTGTGGGCGCCGGTCGACCACGGCACCCGGTTCACCACCCGCGAGGTGGAGGTGGGCGGCACGGTCATCCCCGCGGGCGCCCGCGTGGTCCTGCTGACCGGAGCCGCCAACCGCGACCCGGCGGTCTTCGACGACCCGGACGAGTTCCGCCTCGACCGCCCGAGCAACCGGCACCTGACCTTCGGCCAGGGCGTGCACTTCTGCCTCGGCGCCCACCACGCCAGGACCGAGTTCCTCGCCGTCCTCGACGAACTGGCCGAGCACGGCAACTACCGGCTCACCGCCGAACCGACCCGCTACTTCGAGAACGGCAGGCACATCTGCGTCGACCGACTCCCGGTGGAGTTCGACCGAGGGGGAGTCTGAGCGCACCGGCCCACGCGGCCGGGCGGACCCGATAACCTCTGGCGTCGTCAGGACGACTCAGCACCGGCGCCCGGGAGACACCGATCGACAGCCAGCGAGCAGGGTGGGTGAAGGCCCTCACCGGGAGCACCGTGACGGCCGCCCTGGGCATCGTCATCAACGTCGCGACCGACCTCAAGAGCAGCGTGTGGGCGTGGCTCGCGGTCGTGGTCCTGGTGGTCGCGGGGGCGGCGGTCGGGTTCGGGGCGGAGAAGCGCGCGAGGTCGCGGGTGCCCGCCGGTGGGCAGGAGGCGCCCGCGCCGGGGGCCGTGAGCCAGGCGAACCACGGCAGGCAGGGCGTGCAGGTGAACGTGGGCGGCTCCAGTGAGCGGATCACGGTCAAGTCGCGGTCCGGCACCGCGGGGCTCACCGTCGGTGTGCTGGTCGTCGTGGCGACGCTCGCCGGGATGGTGGCGGGGGCGTGGCTGTTGCAGCGGTCCGAGCCCGCCACGGCGGATTCGGCGGCCGGTGGGGCGCCGAACTGGGCCGTGTCGATGGGGCCGGACCAGTGCGAGACCGGGTGGGTGGTGCCCGACCGGGGGCAGTCGTCGATCCCGGTGCCGCGGGAGGGGCCGCCGGACGGGGCCGCGCTCAGCTCGGGTGGGCACGTCGAGGTCACGTTCCAGGGGGCGAGCGACACGGCGACCGTGCTGCACTCGATCTCGGTCGAGGTGGTGTCCCGGTCCGCGCCGCTGGGCGGGATCTACCTGCCGGGCACGTGCGGCAGCGACGTGACACCGCACCACTACGCCACCGACCTGGGCGCACCGCGACCCCGGGTCGTCCCGGTGCCGGGTGAGCAGGGTGGCCAGGTCGTCCCCGCCCAGGAGTTCAGCTTCAAGGTGGCGAAGGACGACGTGGAGAAGGTGATCGTCGTGCCCACCGCGTCGAGCGGGTACGTGGAGTGGTACCTGCACGTGCGGTGGAGTTCCGGCAGCGCGCAGGGTGACCTGCGGATCGACGACGGCGGCAAGCCGTTCCGGACGACCGCGGCCACGGCGGCGCGGAAGTGGTGCACGAAGGACTCCACCACCTGGACCGAACCGGACGGGAGCCCGTCGTGCGCCTGATCCGACTGCCGGTGGCTGTCCTGACGATCGCGCTGGCCGCCGCCTGCGGGACCGACGCCGCTCCTCCCCCGCCGACCACGCCCGCCGCACCGGCCCCCCGCTGGGTCGCCGCCTCCCCCGGGATCCCGCCGGACCGGCTCACCAGCCTGGAAGGCGGCGCCGGGTGGGACCGGGGGTTCGTCCTGGCCGGGCACCACCTCGTCCCGGCCGCACCGAACAGCCGGGGCCAGGTGAACGACCTGGTCAGCGACGTCTACACCTCCCCCGACGGCGGGACGTGGGCCCCGGCGGCGCTGGACGGCATCCGGCAGCTCGGACACCAGACGCCGGTGGCGGGTCACCGGGGCACCGCCTACGTCCTGGGCGCCACCACGAGCGGGGCGGCGGTCTGGCGGTCCGAGGACGGCGTCTCGTGGTCCGCGCTCCCCCTGGCGGGCAGCGAGCCGGGCGAGGCGCTCTCGGCGGTGGCCGCCGGACCGCGCGGCGTGGTCGTGGTCGGCTTCGACCGCCCCATGGCCGTCCTGGACACCGACCGCATCGACAACCGCGACCACGACGGCCTGCGCGTCTGGCACTCGACCGACGGGAAGACCTTCACCGGGCCGGACGCGATCGACGCCCCCGGCCTGCGCTCCGGTTACCTGCCGGACGTGACCGCCACCGCAGACGGGTTCACGGTCTTCGGCGTGACCGGCGACCCCGACAGCGGCACCACCATGCTCTCCTCGGCCGACGGGACCGAGTGGACCACCGACGACCCCGGCCCCGTGCGCGGCAGGGTCCTCTCCCTGACCAGGAAGGACGACCTCACGGTCCTGTTCACCGACCCGACCACAACCGACGGCGACCTCGGGCCGACGGCCTGGCGCCGCGGAACCGGCGACTGGACCGCCTCCCACGACGTGACCGTGGGCGTGCTGCCCGACGCCAACGTCGACAAACCCGAAGCGCAACGCATCCGCCAGGTGACCGCCTGGCGGGGCTGGCTCATCGCGACCGGCTCCTCCTCCGGCGGCGGTGGCGTGTGGCTGTCCTCGGACGCCGCCCGCTGGGAACGGGTGCCGGTCAAGCAGAACGGCTTCGGCACCGCGGGCAGCCTCAGCGCCTTCACCAACAACACCACCGCCCTCCTCGCGGGCGACGCCTCGGACGGCGGTCCGCTGAGGATCTGGACGAGCGCCTGACGTCGAGCCTGGTCAGCAGGAACCCGTCAGGGGCGCTGGGCGGTGGGGCGGACGATGATCTCGTTGACGTCGACACCGGCCGGTTCACCGACGGCGTAGGCGATGGCCCTGGCGATCGTGTCGGCGGGGACGGTGTTCCTGCGGTAGGTGCGCATCGCCTCCCGGGCCGTGGGGTCGGTGATGTGGTCGGCGAGTTCGCTCTCCACGACCCCGGGCGAGATGGTGGTGACCCGGATGGACGGGTCGAGTTCCTGGCGGAGCCCCTCGGTGATGGCCCACGCGGCGAACTTGGTCGCGGAGTAGACCGCCGAGGTGGGGACGACCTCGTGGGCGCCGACCGAGGCGACCGTGACGAAGTGGCCGGAGCCCTGGGTGCGGAAGTGCGGGAGCGCGGCGGCGATGCCGTGCAGCAGGCCCTTGACGTTGACGTCGACCATGCGGTCCCACTCCTCGACCAGCAGCGCGTCCATCCGGGACAGCGGCATCACGCCAGCGTTGTTGACGATCACGTCGAGCCTGCCGTGGTCGGCGACGACCGCGTCGACGGCGGCGCGGACGGCGGCGGCGTCGGTCACGTCGAGGGCGTGGGTCGACGCGGAGCCGCCGGAGGCGGTGATGGCGTCGGCCACCCCGGTGAGCAGGTCGGTGCGGCGGGCGGCGAGGACGACGTGGTGCCCGGCCCCGGCGAGGGCCGTGGCGGTGGCGGCGCCGATCCCGCTGCTGGCACCGGTGATGAGGACGACCTTGTTCGTGTTCATGCCATCGAGCCTGCCGAGGCGATCCGCCCCGGAGAAGGCCGCCGCGAACCTGGGAGCACCGCACCCACCCTCACCCGCCCGCGCCGACCTACCCTGGTGCCATGAGCGCCCTCGGTGACCACCTCCGCGCCCGGCGTTCGGCCACCACCCCCGCCGACGCGGGTCTGCCCGACACCGGCCGCAGGCGCGTGCCCGGGCTGCGCCGGGAGGAGGTGGCGATGCTCGCGGGCATGAGCGTCGACTACTACACCCGCCTGGAACAGGGCCGCGAGACCAGCCCGTCCGGGCAGATCCTCGACGCCCTGTGCGCGGCGCTGCGCCTGGACGAGGACGGGCGGCAGCACCTGTACCGGCTCGCCGGGCTCAGCCCGCGCGGCGACGGCTCCGGCGGTTCCGAGCGCGTCGACCCGGCGCTGGCGCAGCTCATGGACGCTTGGCCGCACCACCCCGCGCTGGTCCTGGGCCGCGCGTACGACGTGCTGGTGGCCAACCGCCTCGGCGAGGCGCTGTTCTCCGGCTTCCCCACGACCCGCAACCTGGTGGAGAAGGTCTTCCTCGACCCCCACTCCCGGTCGTTCTACGCGGACTGGGACGCGGTCGCGGCGAACACCGTCGCGGGCTTCCGGTTGCTCGAAGGCGCCGCGCCGCAACACCCGCGCGTCCGCGCGGTGGTCGACGACCTGCTCGGCCGCAGCCCGGAGTTCGCCCGGATGTGGGCGCAGCACCGGGCCAGGGGCAAGCGGATCGAGACCAAGCGGTTGGTCCACCCCGAGGTCGGCGCCCTCACCCTGCGGATGCTGTCCTTCGACGTGCGCTCCGCGCCGGGGCAGGAACTCATCGTCTACCAGGCCGAACCGGGATCGCCGAGCGCCGACGCCCTGGCCCTGCTCGGCACCCTCGCCGCGACCACCGCCGACGACGGCCGCCGGTAGCGTCAGGCGGTGAACTCGAGCGGGGCGGTGGCGCAGGCAACGGTGTAGTTCCCGGGCCGACCGGGCCCCCGCGCCCGGGGGCCCGTCACGGTTGAGCAGCACGACCCCGCCGCACCCCGGCGCGGCGCTCCGCGTGGTCTCCGGGGTGGCGGACGCCTCGGTGGGTGGTCAGCGGCCCGCCTCGGTCTCGGTGCGGGGGCCCTCCCAACCCAGGTCGGCGGCCAGTCGGGTGGCGCGCTCGAAGCGGTCCGGGCCCCAGCGCGGGATGGGTTGGCCGGGCACGGCCAGGTCGCCCGCTCGGAGGAAGAGTTCCTCGAAGCCCGCCGGGGTGTAGAGGAACACTGTGCGGGCGACGTGCGCGCTGGTGTTGCGGAAGCGGTGCGGGGTGCCGCGGGGGACGAAGACGAAGTCGCCCGCGCAGCCGGTGAAGACGTCGTCGCGGACGTGGAACTCGAGTTCGCCGGACAGGACGTAGAAGGCCTCATCCTCGCGGGTGTGGATGTGCAACGGGGGGCCGCTGCCGGGCGGGATGGAGGACTCCAGCACCGACAGGGCGCCCGCGGTGGTCGAGGTGTCCGCCTTCACCGTGTAGGCGCTGCCGTCGAACCAGGTGGTGGTGCCCTGGCCCGCGGGGACGTGCAGGGGTTCGGTCACGGGGTCCTCCTCACTCGGTCGACCAGGGACCGGTCGGTCGGTACAGGCGGTGGGCGGTCCGCTGCTCGTACGGGGCGCCGGGCGGCAGGTTGATGAGTTCGAGCTGCATCCCCCACGGGGTCCGGAAGTACACCCAGCGGTCACCGGTGATCGGGCCCTCGGTGATGGTCTCCGGCTCCCCCATGACCACGACGCCGGGCCGGGTGCGCAGGTGGGCCGCGGCGGCGTCGACGTCCTCGACGTGGATGGCCAGGTGGTGCCCGCCCCAGTCGCTGTTGCGGGGCAGGACTCGGCGCTGGTCGGGCGAGGTGTACTCGAACAGCTCCAGGTTGGTGACCGGACCCAGGCGGAGCATGGCGATGCGGGCCGTGGCCCGGGGGTGGACGTCGAGCTTGCGGGTCATCCAGTCGCCCTCGCCCGCGACGCGGTCGATCGTGTAGACCTCGCGGGCGCCCAAGACGTCGACGAAGAAGCGCACCGCTTGGTCCAGGTCGGGCACGGTGTAGGCGACGTGGTGCACGGCCACAGCCCCGGGCAGGGTCACGACGCCCCTCCCGCGGTCGACGCGTCCACCGCGGGCGCCGCGAGGCCGCGCAGGGTCTCCGACGCGCCTGCCAGCTCCGCCACGGTCAGGTCGTCGACGAAGCAGGCGCGGCCGATGCCGACCGGCAGCGGCATGCGCTGCCTACCGTCGCGGTGGCGGGTGGTCTCGCGCAGGGCGTGCTCGAGCAGGTCCGGTGCGAGCAGCGGGTGCCACACCGGCAGGCGCAGCCTGCGCATCAGGTCCAGGACCCGCTCGCGATCGCGCCGCGACACCAGACCGCGCCCCTCGGCCAGCACGGTGGTCAGCGCCATGTCGACGGTGACGGCCTCGCCGTGCAGCAGGGCGGGCAGGGCGCGCATCTCCAGGGTCGGGCTGAACGAGTGCCCGTAGTCGACCACCCGCTCCAGTTGCCGCTCCCACAGGTTCGGCTGCAACTCGGCCAGCATGCCGTCGACGGCGCGGCCGACCACGTCCTTGGCGACGACCTCGCCGGTCAGCGTGCGCCCGGTGAGCCGCTCGGCCAGCAGCAGCTCGGCGTACTCCTCCAGCAGCTCGAACAGCCGAACATCGGCGACCAGCGCCATCTTGAGCACCTCGGCCAAGCCGTTGCTGACGTTGCGGTCGTCGAGCGTGGCCAGGAAGCCGCGGTCGAGCAGTGCCACCGTGGAGGCGAAGTAGGAACCCAGGCGGTTCTTGTGGCAGCCGAAGTTGACACCGGTCTTGACCCCGACGCCCGCGTCGACCAGGCCGAGCAGCGACGTCGGCACCCGGATGTAGGGGGTGCTGCGGCGGTAGAGGCTGCTGGCCAGGCCGACGATGTCGAGCACCACGCCCCCACCGATGCCGATGACCGGCTCGTGCCTGCGGGCGATGCCGAAGGCGTCGAGGCCGCTGACGACCTCGATCACCGCATCCATCGTCTTGGACTCCTCGGAGGCGGGCAGCACGCACAGCGCGTGCTCGCAGCCGTGGTGGTCGAGGTAGTGGCGGATGTCGTCGCCGTAGAGGGCGTGGACCTTGGCGTCCACGACGACGAAGCGGCGCGGTCCGGAGCCGCGCCCGGTCGCGCCCGCCTCGATCAGCGCCGGGTTGTCCGGGTCGAGGACCCCGTCCACGGTCCGCACTTCGTAGGTCACCGACTGCTGCGCCCGGACCCGCCAGTGGTGCGGCGGGGTGCCCGTCTGCGCCAGTCCCGGTTGGACGGCTGGTGTCGTCATGTCCTCGCAACCACTTCTTCGACGGCGGAGCGCACAGCGCCCGCCACGGCCTCGATCTCGGTGCGGGGCGAGAACGGCGTGATGCCGAACCCGCCGCCGATGTAGGCGTCGGACACCCCGACCGACAGCCCGACCGATCGGGCCAGCAGGTCGTCGGTGCGGGGCAGGGAACGGGGGGCGTAGCTGTGCTCGGTGGGGTGCGCCGGGCACCCGAAGGGGTGGTCCGACGGCGCGGGGGTCCGGCGGCCGGTGAGCTGGGGCATGTTGCCGTAGTAGTGGCGGCCGGAGTCGATGAGCGTGCTGGTGCCCAGCCGGACCGCGACGTCGCGGGCGGCCACGGCGGAGTCGAAGCGCAGCACCAGGAACGTGGCGCAATCGCCGTCGGGATCGGTGACCCTGGCGGGCGCCACCCCGGGTAGCTCGCCGATGGCCTCCGACAGCGCGGTCTTCTGCGCGCGCAGCGCACCCAGGATGTGGTCGATCTTGCGGAGCTGGCCGAGGGCGACCGCGGCGCTGAGTTCGTGCATGCGCAGGTTGAGCCCGAACAGCGAGTCGGCCTCGGCGATGCCCTGGCGCAGCGGGCGCATGCCGTGGTCGTGGAAGGCGAAGGCGCGCTCGTAGGCGGTGTCGTCGGCCAGGGTGAGCAGGCCGCCGTCGCCGCTGGTGATCACCTTGAACAGGTTGAGCGAGAACGCGCCCGCGTCACCGACCGTGCCCAGCGCCCGGCCCCGGTGCGTGCCGCCCGCGGCCTGCGCCACGTCCTCGATGAGCAGCAGGCCGTATTCGTCGGCGACGGCCCGCAGCTCGTCCAGGGCGGCGGGCGCGCCGAGCATGTGCACCGCGATGACCGCCCTGGTGGCCGGGGTGATCCGGGCGCGCACGTCGACCGGGTCGAGCGTCAACGTGTCGTCCACCTCGGCCAGGACCGGCACCGCGCCGCGGTGCACGACCGCGGCGATGGTCGCGATGAACGTGTACCCGGGCACGATCACCTCGTCACCCGGCCCCACCCCCAGCGCGGCCAGCGCGGTGAGCAGCGCCGACGTGCAGCTGTTGACGGCCAGCACGTGCGGCGAGCCGGTGCGCGCGGCGAACTCCAGCTCGAGCGCGCGCACCATCGACGGCTCCGGCGAGTCGTCGGAGCGGTAGCGGTTGATCTGCCACTCGTCCAGCGCCCGCTGGACGAGTGCCCTCTCCTCGTCACCGAGGAACAGGTAGCCGGGTCCGCTCATCAGCGCGCCTCCCTCCGGTGGTGTGGTCGGCCGCGCCGAGCAGGCGGCGGGCCGCGCGCAGCGCTGTGGCCACGCTGGTCAATGTGGGGTTGCTGGCGTTGCCGGTCGGGATGAGGCCGTTGCCGCCGAGGACGAGGTTGTCCACGCCCCAGACCCGGCTGTCCCGGTCGACCACGCTGGTGCGCTCGTCGTGGCCCATCCGCACCGTGCCCGCGATGTGCAGGGGCAGGGTGGGCAGGACGAACCGCGGCTCGGAGCCGGGCAGGTACGGGCCCAGCGCGCCTGCGGCGCGGCGCAGGTCCCGCACCATCCGCCGCTGGCGCTCGCGGTCGGCCGCACTGAGCGTGAACTCGAACCGCGGCGCGGGCAGGCCGAAGGCGTCGCGGGCGTGGTCATCGAAGCGCACCCGGTTGTCCCGGACCGGGTCGACCAGGCCGAACCAGCGCAGGTCGACCACCAGCCGGTCGTCCACCTCCGGGTGCGGCAGCGCGCCGTCGTAGGGCAGGTCGCGGTGCACCTGGCAGTGCCACGGCCGCTCCTGCGAGACCGGAATCCACACGTTGGGATCGCCGTCGCCGTCCGGGAACGGCGCCGGGCCGACCACCTCGTCGCGCAGCACGACCTGGCAGAAGCCCACCGGCTGCTCGGTGAGGTAGCGGCCGAGCGCGGGCGGGCGCAACCCGGAGGCGTGCAGCAGCTGCGGGGTCAGCACGGCCCCGCAGGCGACGACGACCGTGTCGGCCGCCACCCCCAGCGGCTGCCCGGTCATCAGGTCCTCGACCTCGGCCCAGGCGATCCGGGGGCCCTCGCGCACCAGCCGCCTGCACAGGTGCTGTTCGCGCAGGGTGAAGCGCGGGTGGCCGTCGGCGAGTGGGCCGAGGACGGTGTCGGCACCGCTCCAGTGCACCAGCGCGGGGTGGTCGGGGTCGCGGCGCGCGGCCATCGGCAGGTGCTGGACCCGGTACGGGTCGGGCAGTTCGGTGTACTCGGCGCGCAAGGCGGCGAGCACGGCCCGGTGCGACGCGGCGCCCTCGCTCAGGTCGGCGCGGGTGCCGAGCAGCACCTCCGCGTCGGTGTAGAGGGCGTCCCACTCCTCGGCGGGCAGCGTGTCGGCGCGTTCGACCCGGGGATGGTGGCGGGGCGTGACACCGGTCCAGTGCGTAGCCATTCCGCCCACGGCGTAGGTGGCCACCCCCGCTTCCAGGCTGATCATCGCGTCTGCCTCGGCCGGGCCGGGGGCGGCGGGCGCCAACGGGTGCAGGTGTGCGCGCACCAGCGCGCCGAACCGCTCGTGGTTGCGCTGGTAGGCGAAGCCGTTCTTCAGGTGCGCGCCGGGGCGGCGCGACAGTTGCGGCCCGGCGTCGACCATCAGCACCTCCCGCCCGCCCTCGACCAAGGTGCGCGCGAACGCAGCCCCGACCGGGCCGGACCCGACGATGAGGACGTCGGTCTCGATCTGCCGGTGGGTCATCGGTTTCTCCCTCCTCTGGGGCTCAGTCGGCGGGGGTGCGCGGCGGCAACGGGCCGCTCAGCTCGGCGGGCATCAGTTCGAGCAGCAGCAGTTCCACCGACTCCTCTCCGGCGCCGCGCCAACTGCCGCCCGCGGCGCGGGGCAGCAGCAGCACCTCGCCCTGGCGGACGGTCACCCGGCCGCCGGGCCCGGTGAACTCGCCCGCGCCGCGCAGCACGAACCACACCTCCTCGACATCGCCGCTGCCCGACCCTTCCAGGGTGGCGCCCGGGGCGAGGCGGACGAAGTCGAAGGACTCGCACTCGCTGAACAACATCCCGCGTCTACCCAGGCACCGCCACGCCGTGCCGTCGGTGGTGCGGGTGAGCCCGTCGTGCGTGTTGGACACGATCACCGCGCACCGCCCGGGACGGCCAGGCTGACGACGAAGAACTCCAAGCCCCCCGGACCGCCGCGCAGCCGCGCGCGGCCCCGGTGCGGTACCCCGACCGACACGCCGCGGCGCAGCGGGACATCGGTGGTCCCCGCCGTCGCGGTCCCCGTGCCCGCCAACGCGAACAGCACGTGCTCCTGCTCGTCGGCCACCAGTTCCACCACCTCGTCCGGTCCGGTGTGGATGACCCGGGCCCGGCGCAGCGGCCCGGCCAGGTAGTCCAACGCGGCGACCTCGCGGACCTCGCGCAACGGCACCACCTCGGCGCGCACCGGCCCGGGGCGCCCGGTGACACCGGGCGCCATGCCCGGCCCGGTCACCTCCACCACCAGCCAGACCAGGTCGTCCGGCCCGGTGTTGCGGATGCCGTGCCGGGTGCCCAGGCACGTGGTGACCAGGTCACCCGCGGTGACCTGGTGGTCGACGCCGTCGATGGTCATCACGCCGGTGCCGGAGACGACGAAGTCGAACTGCTCGGTACGGCTGTGCAGGTGTACGCCGCTGGCCCCGCCGGGCGGCAGCCACGAGCACTCGACCGCCTCCCACGGGCCCGCCAGGTTATTGCGCCGAACCAGGCACTTCCACTGCGCGACCTTCTCACCGCCGTGCATCTCGTAGACGTGCGACGGCTCATCGAGAGTCGTGACGACGAGGTGGTCAGCCACGGCCCGCCCCCTCGAAGACGGGCACGCGGGCGGGCAACCGGTCGGTGACGCCCGCGGGCAGCACGGCGAGCGCGACCAGTTCCAGCTCCGAGTCCGCGCGCAGCGACCCGCCCGCGCCACCGCGCCAGAGCACGAGGTCACCGGGGCGCAGCGGCACCCAGTGGTCGGGCGCGTCGTGGAAGCGGCCCTCGCCGCGCACGACGAACCAGGCCGCCTCGACCCCGGCGCGCCCGCGCCCATCGCGCTCGGCGCCCGGCGCCAGCACCAGGTGGTCGACCGCCTCGCACTCGCTGTGCAACATCCCGCGCCGGGCCAGGCAGCGCCACGCGGCGCCGTCGGCCGAGCGGCTGGGCCGGGCGGTACGGGTGGTGATCACGACCGCTCCCCCGCCGCTCCCGGCGTGGCCAGGCTGGCGATGAACAGCTCCAGGCCCTCCTCGCCCGCCTCTGCGGTGACGCTGCTGCCCAGTGGCAGGGTCACCGCGACGCCGGGACGCAGCTCGACGGTCGTCGCGCCGCTCACCGCGCGCCCGCCGCCCGCGACGGTGAACAGGGTGTGCTCGTGGTCGTCGGCCACCAGTTCCTCCCGCTGGCCCGGTTCGAGCCGCGGCAGCCGGACTCGGCCCAGCGGACCGGTCAGGAAGGCGCGCGCGTCGACCTCTCCCACCTCGCGCAGGTTGATCACCACGGCGTTGCTCATCGCGGTCCCCCGTTCTCGACGTGCTCTTGGTGTTCTGAGTAGACGGTCGCCGTCAGCGGCCCGACGACCTCGATCACGAGCCAGGTCAGCCGCTCGGCACCGGTGTTGAGCAGCCCGTGCCGGGTGCCCAGGCCGTTGACGACCAGGTCGCCCGCGCGCACCGGGTGCTCGCGGCCGTCGAGCAGCATCACTCCGGACCCGGTGAGGATGAAGTACAGCTCCTCGGTGCGGGTGTGCACGTGCTCGCCGCTGAGCCCGCCAGGCGGCAGCGCCGCCCACTCCACGGCCTCCCACGAGCCGAACAGGTCGTTGCGCCGGGCCAGGCACTTCCACCAGGACACACCGTCGGCACCGTGCACACCGTGCACGGTGGACGGGTCGACGACATCGGCCACCACCGGGCTCACGCGCCACCCCCGGACCGCAGGGTGCCCAAGTGCGCCAGCCAGCCGTCGAGGGTGGGCGCGGCGGCCAGCTCCTCGAACACCACCGGCAGCCGGTCCCGGCGCCAGCGGCCCACCAGCCGCATCATGTCGAGCGAGCTGAGCCCCAGCAGGATCAGGTTGGCCCCACCGGGGATGTCCTCGGGCGCGATGCCCACCAGCGGGGCGACCAGCTCGCGCAGCTCGCGCTCGTCCGGGGGTGGCGGGCCAGTCGGGTTCTCGGCTTCCATGTCATCCTCCCTGGTTCGGGGCGAGCCGGTGCAACGCCTTCTTGTCGACCTTGCCCAGTGGGGTCAGCGGCAGCTCGTCGACGACCTCGACCTGGTCGGGCAGCTTGAAGTCGGCGAGCCCGCGCGCCCGCAGCGCGGCGGCCACCTCCTGGCGGGTCGGGTGCTGCCCGGTGACCACCAGGTAGGCGCACGTCCGCTCGCCGAGCAGCTCGTCCGGCACACCGACCACCGCGGCCCGCACGACGCCGGGGTGGGCCAGCAGGTGGCCCTCCACCTCCTCGGCCGAGACCTTGTCGCCGCCGCGGATCACCACGTCCTTGATCCGCCCGACCACGACGAGGTCGCCGCGGTCGGTCACCCGGACCAGGTCGCCGCTGCGGTAGTAGCCGTCGGCGGTGAACGCCACCGCGTTGTGTTCGGGGGCGCGGTAGTAGCCGCGCGGCGTGTAGGGGCCGCGCACGAGCAGTTCACCCACCTCCCCGGGCGGCACCTCGCGGTCGTCCGGGCCGACGACGCGGATCTCGTCGGCGGGCGAGAGCGGGCGGCCCTGGGTGCCCAGCACCACCTCCGGGGGGTCGTCGGAGCGGGTGAGCGTGAGCAGGCCCTCGGCCATGCCGAACACCTGTTGCAGCCCGCACCCGAACGCCGGGCCGACCCGCTCGGCGACCGAGCGCTGCAACACCGCGCCGCCGATCTGCACCACGCGCAGGCTCGACAGGTCGGCGTCGGTCCACTCCACCGCCTCCAGCCACAGCTGGGCGACGCTGGGCACGACCGCGGTCACGGTGACCCGCTCCCGCTCGACCGCGCGCAGGCAGTCCTCGGCCGTCGGGTCGTCGGCGAGGACGACCGTGCCGCCACGGGCGAGCGTACCGAGCACACCGGGGCAGCCCCAGGTGAAGTTGAACTCCAGCGGCAGCACCGCGAGGTAGACGTCCGATGTGGACACACCGAGCAGCGCGGCGGCGGCACGTGCCTGGTAGGTGTAGTCGTCGTGGGTGCGCGGGATGACCTTGGGCAACGCGGTCGTCCCGCCGGAGAGCAGGAAGAACGCCACGTCCGACGGGTCCTGCGCGGGCAGCTCGACCGGCTCGGCATCCACCTCGGCCAGCGCGGCGATCCCGTGGCCGCCGGTGAGGCTGAACAGCCACCGCAGCGCGGGCGCGCCCGCCAGGACCTCCCTGGCCAGCCCGTGGTGGTCGAAGCCGCGGTGCTTCCCGGGGAACACGTAAGCGACCGCTCCGGTGATCGCGCAGAGGTGCCCGATCTCCTGGGAGCGGTGCGCGGTCAGCGCGAACACGGGCTTGGCGCCGAGCCGGGCCAGCGCGAGACAGACGGCGACGAACTCCGGCACGTTGGGCAGTTGCACCAGCACCCGGTCGCCCGGGGCGATCCCCCGCCCGGCGAAACCCGCGGCCACCCGGTCCACCCAGTGGTCCAACTCGGCGTAGGTCAGCCGCCGGTCGCGGTGGACCAGGGCGGTGGACGGCCCGAAGCGCCGCGCGGAGTCGCGCAGCAGCGCGCCGAGCGCCTCACCGCGCCACAGCCCGGCCTCCCGGTAGCCGCGCGCCACGTCATCCGGCCAAGGTGTCCAGCCGTCCAGCACGTCAGACCACCTCGGGGGGCGCGGTGAGGATCCGCACGACGGCGGCGCCCATCGACGCGCCCGCACCGGAGGACACCAGCAGCACGTGGTCACCGGGGCCGACCTGGCCGGAACGCCACAGGTGGTCCAGGCCGAGGAACACCTCGGTGACCCCGGCGTGGCCGATGCGCCGAATGTGCTCCCACACGCCGCGGTCGGCGTCGATGCCCAGCGGCGCCAGGAACATCGCGTCCAGCGATTCCCAGCCGAAGCCGGGGTGGGCCACCCTGGCGACCTCGTCGAGGGTGATGCCTGCGTCCTCCAGCACGGCGTCCACCACCTCGGTGATCTTGTCGCCGAAGTAGCCGATGGGCGGGGCCACGCCGCGCGCCCACAACCGGCGCACGTGCTCGCGGCGCCGGTCGAAGTCCAGCGGGACCCCCAGGGTCACCCCGGGCGGGAACAGCGGGTCGCCGCCCCGGTCGAGCACCTCCATCCTGGCGTCGGACACCGAGCCGATGGCCAGCAGCCGGGCGAACCCACCGGTGCGCGACACGGCCACCGCCGCGGCCGAGTCGGCCAGCAGGAACGCCGAGGACGTGCGCCAGCGGTCGACGAGCGGGACGGAGAAGTTGTCGGCGGCGGTGACCAGCGCGGCCGGGTGGCTCGGGTTGGCCACCAGCCGGGTCACGGCCAGCTCCAGCGCGGCCAGCCCGCCCAGGCAGCCCTGGCGCACCTCGATCGCGGGCACCGGCCGGTCGAGGGTGTTGTTGAGGATGTAATGCGCGGGAGACCACGCGTCCGGGCCCTGGTGGTGGGCGTGGCTGTGCAGCAGCACGCCGAAGTCGTCGGTGTGGTGCGCGCAGCCGCGCAACGCGGTCCCGACCGCCTCCACCGCCATGTCCGGCGCGGGCCGGTTGCCCGCCACCGAGACCGAGAGGATTCCCGAGGCCTCGCGCGCCGCCGCGTCGTACCAGCCGCGCTCGACCGCGTGCTCGGTGCTGACCCGCTCAGGCACAACAGTGCCCAGGCCCGCGAGGTGGATGCCATCGGTCCTCATGCGCGCACCCGTACCGGGACCTGCGCAGGCACCAGGAACCGCGCGACGCTGTCGAGCTTCTCACAGGTCTCCTCGAACTCGCGGGCGGGCTCGGATTGACCGACTATGCCCGCGCCTGCGCGCAGCCAGGTGCGCCCGCGGGCGCGGTAGACGGTGCGCAGCACGAGCGCGGCGTCGAGCGCACCGGACTCGTCGACGGTGAGCACCGCCCCGCCGTAGAGGCCGCGCGGTTCTGGCTCGTGCCTGCGGATGGCGTCGTAGGCGGCCTCCTTGGGCACGCCGGAGGCAGTCACCGCGGGGAAGACCGCGGCGAAGGCGTCCCAGGCGTCGGCACCGGACACCAGTCTGCCGGTGACCCGGGAGGCCAGGTGCTGCACGCTGCCGCGCTGCTCCAGGCTCATCAGGCCGCGGACGGTGACCGAGCCGGGCTCGCACACGGTGAGCAACTCGTCGTTGCCGACCTTGACCGAGATGGCGTGCTCGTAGACCTCCTTCTGCGAGGCCAGCAGTTCCTCCCCCAGCCGCTGGTTGGCGGCCGGGTCCGGGGTGAGCGCGCGGGTGCCCGCCAGCGGCTGGCTGGCGACCACGCCGTCGGCGGTGACGCTGACGACGATCTCCGGGCTGAACCCGGCGGCCTCCAGCGCGCCCAGCCGCAGCAGGAACGAGCGCGCGGGGGTGTTTCCGCGCCTGCCGAGCACGTAGGTGCCGACCAGGTCAACGCCCCGGTCGACCTCGACCAGCCGGGACAGGATGACCTTCTGCAACCGGTCCTCGGCGATCTCGCCGACCGCGGCGGCGACCGACGCGCAGTACCGCTCCCGGCCGACCTGCCGCACGTCCAGCGCCACCGGGTCCTGAACCCGGGGGGCGTCGGGGGCGGCGAGCAGGTCCAGCAGCGCGGCCAGGGCGGTCTGGTCGGCGCAGCGCACGTGCGCGCGCCCCGCTGACAGCCGCACCTCGCTGACCGGGACGACGAGGTGCAGCAGGGTCTCGTCGTCCAGGTGCGCGCGGTCGCCGCCCTTGGCGTAGGACAGCTCGAACGCGGCGGTGCCGTAGGCCCGCCATCCCGGCACCGGCACCCGCGCCAGCAACGCGCGAACCTGGCCCAGCGGGTCGCCGTCCCAGGGCAGCCGCGCGGTGGCGGCTCCGTCGAGGGTGGCCCCGTGCCGGTCGAGCCGGACCTCGGCGAGCGCGCCGCCCGCGTAGCTCCAGGTCCCGCCGTCCTCGTAGACGACGAAGTCCTCGTGCGGCCCGGACCCGGCCAGCCGGGCGACGAGCGCCAGCGGGTCGCCCGTGAACCCGACGTCCAGCTCCGCGTAGCGCGGTGCGTCTGTACTGCCCATGCCCAGCGACCTCGATTCCGGGAAACGGCGACAGGGAGGAGATGAAATGCGGCGTTGAATTCCTTGCGCGCAACACTGCATGTCAGGAGAAAGGAAGATCAATCGGGTCTCTCCGATCGGGCGACCCGGGCGACGGCATTTCCAATGCCCGCCACCCGATCCTAGGGGCTCTTCGCGGTGCCCGGCAAGGCCCGCCACGCGGAAACCACCTCGATCGCCTGCTCAGGGTTCAACCGGGGGTCGCACAAACTCGTGTACCCGTCGCCGCGAGAATCGATCCCGGACTCGTCGGCGGCGCATTCGGTGACCGGGTCCGGGGTGGTCTCCAGGTGCAGCCCGCCCGCCACCCCGCCGCCCGCGGCGACTGCCTCCTGGAAAGCGACGACCTCCCGGACGACGGTCGTCAGCACCCGGGTCTTGCGCCCGTCGGGGGTGGCGACGGTGTTGCCGTGCAGCGGGTCGGTGAGCCAGATGACCGGGTGCCCGGCCGCGCGGACGGCGGTCACCAGCGGCGGCAGCCGCGCGGCGACCGCGTCCGCGCCCATCCGCGCGACGAAGGTCAGCCTGCCCGGTTCGCGGTGGGGGTCGAGCCGCGCGCACAGCGCGAGCAGATCGGCCACGGCGACGCCGGGACCCACCTTGGCCGCCACCGGGTTCGCCACCCCGGCGAGCATCCCGGCGTGCCTGCCGCCCGCCCGGTTGGTGCGGTTGCCGATCCACGGCCAGTGCGTGGAGGTGAGGACCCGCTCCGGCCCGTCGCGGCGCAGCAGCGGCTCCTCGTAGTCGAGCAGCAGGGCCTCGTGGCTGGACCAGACGCCGGTGCCGCGCAGCAGGCCCAGCACGGTGCTCGCGGCGTCGTAGCAGCTCAGCAGGCGTCGCGGGTCGGGTCTGCGGCTCGCCGGGTCGGGCTCGGGGCCGTTCACCAGGTGCCCCCGGTAGACCGGCAGCTCCACCCCGCCGACCGACTCGGTGGCCCGCGAGCGCGGCTTGGCGTACTGCCCCGCGATCCGGCCGACGCGCACCACGGGGGTGCCCGTGGTGCGCTCCAGCTCGCCCGCCAGCAGGTCGAGCAGCACCACCTTCCCGGCGACGGCGGCCGGGCCGCGGTCGGCCGGGTCCTCGGCGCAGTCGCCCGCCTGCAGCACGTGCGCCTCGCCCGCGGCCACGTCCGCGAGCAGGGACCGCAGCGCGCGAACGTCGTCGGCCCGCACCAGTGGCGGCTTGGCCGCCAGCTCGCGCCGCACCAGCAGCGCGCGCCCGGCGTCGGGCCACACGGGTTGTTGGTCGGTTGCCTGTGCGGGCAAGACCGGCATTTCTGTGCGCACCAGGGCCTCCGGTGGTGATCGCGTTCCGCCCGACGTCGCGCGCGCAGCCATTGGGGACATTTCACGTCCGGGCTGCGAAAAGGTCGCTGGGGATTCGACGGGAACGCTAGCAGAACCGGCCGACAGCGCCCAGGCTTTTCCGCTCGACTGTCCCGCCGGCGGGACAAAGCGTCCGACCGAAGCCGATTTCGTTGAACTCAGAGCTGATCACCCATAAAGTACCGGGGTGCTGGGGTGCCGGGCGACCCGCCTGCCGCCCAGCCATTTCCGCATTCGTCAGCGGCACAATCCCCATCGGTGGCCGGCGCGCGGCCCCGGAATGGAGTGAATCGTGGCAAATCCCACCCAGGTGCTGGTGATCGGCGGCGGCCCCGGGGGCGCCACCGCGGCGGGCCTGCTGGCCCGCGAGGGCCTCTCGGTGACGCTGTTGGAGAAGCAGCACTTCCCGCGCTACCACATCGGCGAGTCGCTGCTGCCGTCCTGCCTGCCGATCCTGGAGCTGCTCGGGGTGCGCGAAAAGGTCGACGCGCACGGCTTCCAGGAGAAGTGGGGCGCCTACTTCGACTGGGGCGGCGAGAACTGGGACGTCACCTTCGGAGCCTCGGCCGAGGAGCGGCGCTACTCGTTCCAGGTGGACCGCTCGACCTTCGACAAGCTGCTGCTCGACCACGCCCGCGAACTCGGCGTACGGGTTGTCGAGGGCGCCGAGGTCAAGCGGCTCGGCTTCGACGGTGAGCGGCCCACCTCGGCGGTGTGGACGCTCGACGGGTCGACCGAGGAGCAGGTCACCCACTTCGACCACGTCATCGACGCCTCCGGCCGGGCGGGTCTGCTCAACACCCGGCACCTGCGCGGCAGGCGCTACCACGACGTGTTCCGGAACATCGCCGTGTGGGGCTACTGGGAGCGCGCAAAGCCGCTCGCGCAGGGCCCGGACGGGGCGATCGCGATCGGCTCGGTCGAGGACGGCTGGCTGTGGGGCATCCCGCTGGCAGGCGGGAGGTTCAGCGTCGGGCTGGTCACCCACCGGGACGTGTTCAACGAGAAGCGGCAGGCGGGCGCGACCTCCGAGGAGCTCTACCACGCCGCCATCGCCGAGAGCGGGCTGCTCGGCGACCTGTTGGCCACGGCGGAACTGGTGACCGACCTGCGCACCGAGAAGGACTACTCCTACACCTCGGAGCGCTTCGCCGGGCCGGGCTACTTCCTCGTCGGCGACGCCGCCTGCTTCCTGGACCCGCTGCTGTCGACCGGCGTGCACCTGGCCATGTACAGCGCGATGCTGGCCGCGGCCAGCCTGGCCAGCGTGACCCGCGGCGAGTTCGCCGAGGCTGAGGCCCAAGCCCTCTACGAGCGGTCCTACCGGCAGGCCTACCTGCGGCTGCTGGTGGTCGTGTCCAACCTGTACCAGCAGAACAAGGGCAAGGACTCTTACTTCTGGGAGGCGCAGCGGTTGACGCTGCGCGATTGCAGCGCCGAGGAGCTCAAGCAGTCGTTCGTGGAGATCGTGTCCGGCATCGAGGACCTGCGGGACTCGCAGGCCGCGCTGGACCTGGCGGTGGAAACCACCGGCAGGGCGATGTCGGAGTGGGAGGGCTGGAACTGGCGTTCCTCGTCCGGGGAGCGGTGGGGCAAGGCGGACCCGAACGAGCCGACAGCCGACGACCCGGAGACGGCGGGCGCGCGGGCGCAGTTCTTCGACACCGCGTTGCAGCGCACGGCCGGGCCCGCACCCGAGGGCGCCAAGGGCCTCTACGTGGTGACCGAGCCGCGGCTGGGCCTGGCCGTCTACGGGTGAGGCGCACCGCCCGCCCCGGTCCCCCGGGGCGGGCGGTCCCGCGTCAGAACGTCTTGGTCATGCCGCCGTCGACGACGATGTCCGCGCCGCTCATGTTGGGCACCTTGCGCGAGGCCAGGAACACCACCAGCGCGGCGATCTCCTCCGGTGCGGCGAACTCGCCGGTGCTGAGCCCGATCGCGGCCGGGATCTTGTCCTTGAACTCCTCCAGCGTCGAACCCGCGCGCTGGGCCAACTGCGCGCCGGGACCGTGCGGCGAGGACCACAGGTCGGTCCAGGTCGGCCCCGGGGAGATCGTGTTGACCCGCAGGCCCTGACCGCCGAACTCCTCGGCGAGCGCCTTGCCCAGGTTCGACACCGCCGCCTTGACCGCCGACTGCGCCACCAGCCTCGGCTGCGGGACCTTGCCGTTGACCGAGCTGATGTTGATGATCGCGCCGCGCCGATCGAGCAGGCTGGGCAGCGCCGCGCGGGTGGCGCGGATGTTCGAGAGCAGGGTGAGGTTGACCGTGTGCAGCCACGCCTCGTCGTCGAGCTGGAGGAACCCGCCGGGCGGGGTCGAGGTGCCCGCCACGTTGTTCACCAGCAGGTCCACCCCACCGTGCCGGTCGATGGCGTGCCGGATGAGGCGCGCGGGCTCCTCCGGCAGGCCCAGGTCGACCTCGACCGCGTCGGCGGCCAGCTCATCAAGCGCCTCCGTGACCGTGCGGCTGCCCGCGACGACGGTCCAGCCGTCCTCTACGAGCGCGCGCACGACCGCGAGCCCGATCCCCCGACCGGCCCCGGTCACCACGGCCACGCGGGGTGTGCTTGTCGTCATCAGCTCTGTCCTCCACCAGGTTTCGGTTTTTGTTGGACGGGAACCACCGGGCGACCGCGCCCCCCGTCGGCCCCCGCGGCTCGGTGCTGGTCGCGCCCGGGCGGTTCGGTGCCCAGCGCGTCCTCGGCGGCGCGGTCGAGCATGAGCACCATCCAGCGCTCCAAGTGCTCCTCGGAGCGCAGCGCGGCTGCCCGCCACCGCTCCATGCGCTCGCGCGCGACCGGGACCCTGGGCATCAGGGTCGACGCAGCCACCGCCTTCGCTTCCTCACGTGTCGTGCGCAGCCTGCGGCGCAGTTCGTTGCGCGACCACCCGCCGTCCTCGGCGCGACGCAACCACTCGTCCTGGTCCTCGACGTCCAGCGACGCGACCTCGGCGTGGTGCTGGAAGCTCAGCTCCGCGCGCCGCCGGTCGAACGGGAACCGGCGGGTGACCCAGGCGTAGTTGCGCAGTGTCTGGTAGTCGAGCCCGGCGACCTCGATCGCGCGGGTGTAGCGGTCAGCGTAGTTCTCTTGGCCGCAGACCAGCCAGTCGCCCAAGCACCACGCGGAGGAGTCGAGGACACCCGCGAGCTGGACACCGGCGCGTTCCCAGGTTTCGTAGGTCAAACCGGGCGGGAAGCGCAAGCCGACGCGGGACATCATGACCCGGTCATCTCGTTCTCCCCGCCTGCTCTGCGCGATTTCCTGCGCGCGCCCGCCTCGTCCCGCTCGTGACACGACTCCCCCTCAGGCCTCGCCATGCGTGCGGTGGGGTTCTGATGCGGGGTTCAGCCGGGACGACCGACGCCGACACCCCCGTACCGCGTTCCCCCCAGTCCGCAGGCCATTTCCAGGGCTGAACCAGCCGTCCGCACACGGACGCGCGAAGTCGAACCCCAGTGCGATCGACTATATCGCATGCCGAGCGACCCTCACCGCGATCTCAGGTGTCGGCGATCACTGGCGCGGCGTGTCCGAAACCCGCACCACGCGACGGATCAATCCCCGAAACCCCCCGAGCGTTTTTGTGTAACCTCGCGGGCGCACAAGCGAACACGTCGGCGCGGATGGGGACGCCGACCCGGGGGATTTTGCGGGAAGGTACAAAGTTCACCGTTGTGGGTGAACGGCTTCTGTTGCGCGTCCGAACGCACCCGCAGCACCGCTCTTCCACCGTGCCCGCGGGCGTGTTCAGCGGTACCAAGTGGGGAGAGGACAATGGACCTAGAGGTCGCCGAGAACGCGGCGGAGCACACCGGCGGGGACTTTCCGCCGGTGACGATCAAGCCGGGCGACCCCCGGTACGACGAACTGGTCACCGGGGACAACCAGCGCTGGGTCGGGTCGCCCGACTACATCGTCCTGGCGCGCACGACCGCGCAGGTGGTCGACGCGGTGCAGGCCGCGGTCCTGTCGGGGCGCCGCGTCGCGGTGCGCAGCGGCGGGCACTGCTACGAGGACTTCGTCAGCAACCCGGACGTGCGCGTCGTGATCGACCTGTCCGAATTGGACGATGCGGGTTACGACCCGGCCATGCGAGCGTTCGCTGTGCAACCGGGCGTCAAGCTGCTGGACCTCTACGAGACCCTGTACAAGCGGTTCGGCGTCACGTTGCCCGGCGGTCGGTGCTACTCGGTCGGCGCGGGGGGCCACATCTGCGGCGGTGGCGACGGCCCGCTGTCGCGCAGGCACGGTCTGACTGTCGACCACCTGTACGCGGTGGAGGTGGTGACCGTCGACCGCGCGGGCAAGGCGCGCGCCGTCGTCGCCACCCGCGAGCCCGACGACCCCAACCGCGAGCTGTGGTGGGCGCACACCGGTGGCGGGGGTGGCAACTTCGGCGTCATCACCCGCTACTGGCTGCGCTCCCCCGGTGTCGACGGCGCCGATCCGACTCGCGCGCTGCCCAAGCCGCCGCCGACGGTGCTGCTCAAGGGCGTGGCGTTCCCGTGGGCCGACCTGAGCCTGGAGAGGTTCACCAGGCTCGTGCGGAACTTCGGCTCCTGGCACGAGCGCAACAGCGCCCCGGGGACCCCCTCGGTCGCCCTGTCCGCCTCGCTGGCGCTCAACCACAGGTCCAACGGCAGCGTGTCGGTCTTCGTCCAGGTGGAGGGCGACGCCCCGGGCGCCGACGGCTTGCTGTCGGACTTCCTCACCGAACTCCAGGCGGGGGTGACGACCCAGGTCCTGCCCATCACCAGCACCGCGGGTGAGTACGGCCCGATGCCGCAACTGGTCAACGCCCAGCGCCTGCCGTGGTTCCACGCGGTCCGCTACCTGGCGACGAACTCGCCGGTGCTGACCAACCCGACCCTGCGCGCCGACCACAAGTCGGCCTACCACCGCAAGGGCTTCACCGACGAGGAGGCGGCCAAGATCTACGACCACCTCACCACGCCGGACATCGCCAACCCCAACGCGATGGTCCTCCTGCTCCCCTACGGAGGTCAGGTCAACGCGGTCACCTCGGAGGCCACCGCCGCCGCGCACCGCTCAGCGGCCTTCCAGGCCCTCTACCAGAGCTTCTGGTCCACCCCCGCCGAGGACGCCACCAACCTGGCCTGGGTCAGGAACTCCTACGCCGACGTCTACTCGGACACCGGTGGCGTCCCGGTCCCCAACGACCGGACCGACGGCGCGTACGTCAACTACCCGGACACCGACCTGTCGGACCCGGCGTACAACAAGTCGGGCGTGCCGTGGAGCACCCTGTACTACAAGGGGAACTACCAGCGGTTGCAGCTCGTGAAGGCGAAGTGGGACCCGACCAACGTGTTCCGGCACGGGCAGTCGGTGCGGCTGCCCTGAGCGCGGTGTTGCTGGTGGGTGTCCTTGGCGCCCACCAGCAACCAGGGGATGCGGGCTCAGGCGGTCTTCTGCGCCAGGAACAGGTACTCCCGGCCGGGCCGGTCCGGCGCGTCCCGCACGTCCCGGACGGTGAAGCCGTTGGCGGACAGGGTTTCCTCGACCTCCGGCCGGTCGCGGAACCTGAGTGTGGAGTCCGAGCGGAGGGTCAGCCCGTCCGAGGCGAAGGTGTAGGTGGTCCGGAAGGACACCAGGGGCAGTGCCACCTCCGTCACCTCCCTGCGCTCCTCGACCGCGCCGACCCCGGGGACGTCCACGACGCGGCGACCGTCCCACTCCTCCCACGCCCGATATTCCGGCCGCCGCGTCTCGAACGCCAGGTGGCCGCCCGCGCGCAGGGCGCCGTGGACGCCGCGCAGCGTGGCCGCCCAGGCGTCGTCGGTGAGGAAGACCTGGGCGGTGTTGCCGGTCATGGTGGCCAGGTCGGCCGCCAGCGGCGGGAGGGTGGTGGCGTCGCCGTGCAGCCAGGTGATCGGGCCGGGGGCGGGTTTGGCCCGCGCCACGCCCAGGGACGCCTCGGCGGGGTCCACGGCGGTGACCCGGCGGCCGGTGGCGGCCAGCAGGAGGGGGAGGGCGCCCGTTCCGCAACCGAGGTCGAGGACGTGGCGGGCCTCGACCTCGGTGGCGATGCGGAGGTAGGCGTCGAGGTCGTCGCGCTCACCGTTGACCGCGTCGTAGACCCGGGCCAGTCGGGGGTGGGTGAAGGCTGTGTCCGGCATGGGGACCACCCTGCCGGACGGGGCTCAGGTCCGCACCGGGGTTGACACCGCCGCGCCCGGCGCGTACCCGAGCTGCCAGGCCGTGTTCGCGGCGTGGTCCAGCCGTCCTCGCCCACCCGGATCAGCGCGCAGGTGAGGACACCGACGAAGGCCGCGAACGCAGGCGCACCCCGGTACGTCGACCCGCGCTGCCCACAGTCGGCGCCGTGGTGACGAGCCGGGTCATCCACACCCTTTCGAGCCGTGACGCTCCTCTGTGGACATGCCTTTCGGTGGCCCGATGCCGTGATCGGCTCCCCGGCCGCCGCGTAGGGTGGGGCCATGCCGGGGGAGCACACACCGCCGACGGCGGGGGACATCAGCGGGCCGGGGCGGTTCCTGTGGTGGCTGGTGCGGTCGCAGCCGGGGCGGATCGCGGTGGCGATGGCGCTGAGCAGCGCGTGGATGGTCAGCCTGGCCGTGCCGCCGTACGTGCTCTCGCGGGCCGTCGACGACGGGCTGGTGCCCCGGGACACGGGGGCGCTGGTGGGCTGGGCGGCGGTGTTGCTGGGGGTGGGGCTGCTCAGCGCGGTGCTGGCGGTCTACCGGCACCGGACGATGACCCGGGTCCGGATGGACGCCTCGTTCCGGACGGTGCGGGCGACGGTGCGCCAGTGCGCCCGGCTGGGGGCCACGCTGTCGCGGCGGGTGGGGGCCGGGGAGGTGGTGGCGATCGGGATCGCGGACGTCACGGTGGTCGCCCAGTCGTTGACCGTCGCCGGGCCGGGGTTCGGGGCGGTCGTGGCCTACGCCGCGGTGGCGGTGGTGATGTTCGGCATCTCGCCGCTGCTGGCGCTGGTGGTGCTGGGCGGGGTCCCGCTGTTGGCGCTGGTCATCGGGCCGCTGCTGCGGCGGATCGAGCGCACCGGGGCGGGCTACCGGGAATTGCAGGGACAGTTGACCGGCCGGTTGGTGGACGTGCTGGGCGGGTTGCGGGTGCTCAACGGGCTCGGCGGGAAGCAGGCGCACGCCGACCGGTACGACGAGCGGTCGCGGCGGCTGACCGAGTCGGGGTACCGGGTCGGCGGTCCGGCGAGTTGGGTGAGCGCGCTGGCGAACGGGCTGCCCGCGCTGTTCCTGGCGGTGGTGGTGTGGCTGGCCGCGCGGATGGCGGCGCGGGGCGCGATCTCCGTCGGCGACCTGGTCGCGGTGTACGGGTACGTGGCGGTGCTGGTCGTGCCGGTGGCGTTCTTCATCGACGGCAGCGGGGACCTGGCCAGGGCCGTGGTCGCCGCGCGGCGCATCATCCGGTTGCTGGCCTTGGAGCCCGACAACCGCGCCACCCCGGGCGCGGTCGAGCCGCCCGTGGGCTGCGGTCCCCTCGTCGACCCGGCGTCCGGGGTGGTGCTGCGCGCGGGGCGGATGACCGCCCTGGTCAGCGCCCGCCCGGCGGAGGCGGTCGCGGTGGTGGAGCGGCTGGGCCGGTTCACCGACACGGACGCCACCTGGTCCGGGACCCGGATCGACGCGATCGCACCCGACCGCCTGCGGGAACGGCTGGTGGTGGCCGACAACGACGCCGACTTCTTCGCCGGGACGATCCGCGAGGCGGTCGCGGGCCGGTGCGAACCCGACGACGCGCGGGTGCGGGCGGCGGTGCGCGCGGCGGTGGCCGACGACATCGTGGACGCCCTGCCCGCCGGGCTGGACGCCGAGGTGGCCCCCGGGGCGGGCACCCTGTCCGGCGGCCAACGGCAACGGCTGCGCCTGGCCCGGGCGGTCTACGCCGAACCGGACGTGCTGCTGGCGGTGGAACCGACCTCCGCCGTCGACGCCCACACCGAGGCGATGATGGCCACCCGGCTGCGGACGGCGCGACACGGCCGCACCACCCTGGTCACGACGACCTCTCCCCTGGTCCTCGCCCAGGCCGACGAGGTCGTATTCCTGACCGACGGCCACGCCACCGCGACCGGCACCCACGACGAGCTGATGCGCGAGCACCCCGCCTACCGCGACCTGGTGACCCGGCAGACGGGCCTGATCGAGGACGGGGAAGCATGACGCTGCCCATCGCGGGTGGGGCCCGGGTGCGGGCGGCGGTGTGGGGCGAGATCGTCGCCGACCGCCGGACCGTCGCCGGTGTGCTGGTGCTCAACAGCCTGGCGGCGGCGGCCGGGCTGGTGGGGCCGTGGTTGCTGGGGCGGATCGTCGACGCGGTGCGGTCGGGTTCGGACGTGCTCGGGACCGTGGACCGGCTCGCCCTGGTCATCCTGGTGTTCACCGTGGCGCAGACGGTGCTGTCGCGGGCCGCCCTGTCGTTGAGCTACCGGTTCGGCGAGCGGACCGCCGGGCGCATCCGCGAGCGGTTCCTGGCGCGCACGCTGGACCTGCCCGCCTCGGCCGTGGAGCGGGTGGCGACCGGCGACCTGATCGCCAGGGGCAGCACGGACTCCGCCACCGTCGCCTCGGTGCTGCGCCAAGCGCTGCCGGAGGTCCTCGTCGCCCTGGTGTACGCGGTGTTCCTGATCGCGGCGGTGCTGGTGCTCGACCCGCTGCTGGGCGCCTGCGGGCTGCTGAGCGTGGTCGGCATCGGCGGCGCCCTGAACTGGTACTTGCGGCGCGCGCGGACCGCGTACCTGGCCGAGGCCGCGACCGGCGCCCGGCTGGCCGACGTGGTGGCGAGCACCGCCGAGGGGGCGCGCACGATCGAGGCGCTGGGCCTGCGGCGGCAGCGGGAGCGGGCGGCGGAGGCCGCGATCGACGACGCGCGGCGGGCGCGGTTGCGCACGCTGTGGCTGCGCAGCGTCCTGTTCCCGGCGTTCGACGTGTCCCACCGGCTGCCGCTGGTCGCCGTGCTGCTGGTCGGCGGCGCCCTGCACGTCGGGGGCGCGGTCAGCCTGGGCACGGTCATCGCGGCCACGGTGTACCTGCGCCAGCTCGGGTCACCCCTGGACACGCTGATGGTCTGGGTCGAACAGCTCCAGGGCGCGGTGGCCTCCTACGCCAGGGTCGAGGGTCTCGCGGAGATCCCCCGCACCGCCCGCGGCGACACCCCGACCCCGGCCGACGACCGGATCGAGGTCCGCGCCGTCCACTACGCCTACGACGGCGAACGCGACGTCCTCACCGACGTGGACTTCTCGGTGAACCCGGGCGAACGGCTCGCCGTCGTCGGCGCCTCCGGGGCCGGGAAGTCCACTTTGGGCAGGCTGCTGGCCGGAGTGGACAGACCGCGCTCCGGCTCGGTCACCGTCGGCGGCGTCCCGATCGTCGACCTGCCCCCGGACGCCCTGCGCGAACAGGTCGTCCTGGTCACCCAGGACCACCACGTGTTCCGCGAATCGGTGCGCGACAACCTGCTGATGGTCAAACCCGGAGCCCACGACGACGACCTGCGCGCCGCCCTCAAGGCGGTGGGCGCCACCTGGCTCACCGACCTCCCGGACGACCTGGACACGGTGATCGGCACCGACACCCACCTCGACGGCGCCCAAGCCCAACAGCTCTCCCTGGCCCGCGTGGTCCTCGCCGACCCCCACACCCTCATCTTGGACGAGGCGACGGCCCTGCTCGACCCCACCACCGCCCGCACCACCGAACGCTCCCTGGCAGCGGTCCTGCGCGGCCGGACCGTCATCGCCATCGCCCACCGCCTGCAAACCGCCCACGACGCCGACCGCGTCGCGGTCATGGACGCGGGCAGGCTCATCGAGATCGGCACCCACGACGAACTGGTCGCCGCGGGCGGCGCCTACGGCGCCCTGTGGCGCTCCTGGCACGGCTGAGCGGGTGCCGCGCCCAACCCGAGGGCGGTCGAGAGGACCGGGCGGGTCATCCTGTCGCGGAAGGAGGCACGGCCGGTGGGAGAACGGCAGCCGCGGCGGGCGGGGCGTGGATCTGCTTCAGGGAACGGGCCGCCCCCGCGCGCGGGTGCGGCCCGTCCTGATCAGACGTACGAGGAGTAGGTGGCGTTGCCGTTGCTGAAGACGTTGATCTGGGTGTACGGGTAGCTCCAGCCGGGGCAGCCGTAGGTTGCCAGGCAGTGGTGGACCTGGCGCTGCATGACCGAGCTGGTGACGGTGCCGCCCGGCGGGTTGGCGAAGTTCTGCAGGTAGGCGCCGAAGTTCGCGGTGCCGTCGTTGTAGTCGACGATGTCGTAGCGGTTCTTCCAGGCCGTGACGACGTTGTAGTTGTAGTACCACTCGACGTACTGGCGGTAGCTGTAGACCGTGAAGCCCAGGGTCGAGTAGTAGTTCACCCGGACGTACGCCCAGTTGTACTCGTCCTGCGCGGTCTGCGTGCCCAGCTCGCCCGTGGGCCGGTTGCCGGACCCCCGCTCGAACTGCACGGTGGTCTTCGCCGGGTCGACGACCCGCTTGGCGACCTCGGGCACCCGGGCCAGCAGCGCCCGGTCGGCGTCGGTGGCCCGCTCGTGCCACACCCGGTCGATGGCCGCGGACAACTGGGCCGTGCTCGGTTCGGCGGTCGCCGAGGCAGGGGCGGCGAGCGCGATCACCCCCAGCGCGACGGCCACCAGCGTGGTGATCAGGCGGCGCGAGCCGCTTCTGCGTGGTTCCATGAGCTTTCCTCCGCTCTCGCCCCGGCGCCCTCGCTGCCGGGCCGTCGACGACCGTCGCAACCGGCGGTGGTCAACCACTGGACGCTCTCTGGACGCGGTGGCGAGGACAACCAGCCCGCGCACCCGGTGTGGTAGACACCGGGGGGACCTCGCGGAGCGGAGGCGCAGTGCGCGTTCAGGTGCTGGGGGCGGTGCGGGCGTGGTCCGGTACCGATGAGGTGAACATCGGGTCACCCGGCAGGCGGGCCCTGCTGACGTTGCTGGCCCTGGCCGACGGGCGCCCCCTGGGGATGGACGGGCTGATCGGGGCGCTGTGGGGTGAGCGGTCCCCGCGCAGCGCGGTGAACGTGGTGCACACCCACGTCAAGCACCTGCGCCGGGTGCTCGAACCCGCGCGGCAACCGGGTTCCCCCGCGCGGGTCCTGGTGCGCTGCGGCGACGGGTACGCCCTGCGACTGCCCGACGAAGCCCTTGACCTGGCACAGTTCCGGCGGTTGGCCGCCTCCGGCGCGGCGCTGTGCCGGGCAGGGGAGCACCGCGCCGCAACCGCCCGGTTGACCAGCGCGCTGGAGCTCTGGGCCGGTCCACCCGGCGGCGGGCTCGCCGCGCTGGCGGGCAACCCCGCCGTGACGGCGGCGGTCCGCGAGTGGTTGTCAGCGGTGCTGGCGCACGGTGAGGCCGCGCTCGCGGCGGGAGAACCGGCGGTCGCCGTGCCGCTGCTGTCGCGGGCCACCGCCGAGGCCCCGTTGGACGAGTCGTTGCACGCGCTGCTCATCCGCGCCCACCACGCCACGGGCGACCGCTCGGCGGCGGCCGCGGCCTTCCACCGGGTGCGCAAGGGTCTGGCGGCGGAACTGGGACTGGACCCCGGCCCGGAACTGACCGCCGCGTACAGCGAAGTCCTCGCAGGCAGGCCCGCGGCCGCGGCCAGGGTTGTTGCCGTGGTGCCAAAGCAGTTGCCACCCGCCTGCGGGTCCTTCGTCCTCCGGGACGAAGTGCTCGCGGAGCTGGACGCGGTGGTGGCCGACGGCGACCGCGGGGTGCCGGTCGCGGTGGTCGACGGGACGGCGGGCGTGGGCAAGACGACGGTGGTGGTGCACTGGGCGCACGGGGTCGCGGACCGCTTCCCGGACGGGCAACTGTTCGTGGACCTGCGCGGGTTCGGGCCGGGGGCGCCGCTGGACCCCGCCGACGTGCTGGCCGGGTTCACCGAGGTGCTGGGGGTTCCCGCCGGGGCCTCGTCGGACCTGGCTGCCCGCACGGGGTTGTTCCGCAGCCTGCTGGCGGGCAAGCGGGTCCTGGTGGTGCTGGACAACGCCCGCGACGCCGACCAGGTGCGCCCGCTGCTGCCCGGGACGGCGGGCTGCGCCGCGGTGGTGACCAGCCGGTCCCGGCTGCCCGGTCTGCTGGTGGGCGGGGCGCGGGCAGTCGCGGTGGACCTGCTCGCCCCGGCGGAGGCGCGCGAGATGCTCGCCGGGCGGCTGGGCAGCACCCGCGTGGCCGCCGAACCCGAGGCCACGGAACGGGTGATCGCCGCCTGCGCGGGGCTGCCGCTGGCGCTGGCGGTGGCCGCGGCACGGGCGACGACCACACCGCTGGGCGACGTGGTCGCGGACCTGGACGAGGCGGGCAGCCTCGACGCCCTCGCGACCGGCGAGCCCCACTCGGACATCCGCGTGGCCTTCGAGACCAGCCACCGGGCGGTCGCGGAGCCCGCGGCGGGTCTGCTCGACCTGCTCGGCCTGCACCCGCTCCCGGAACTCCCCCTCGCGGCGGCCACCGCACTGGCGGGCACACCCACGACCGCGACCCGCCGCTGCCTGCGCACCCTCGCCGACGCCAGGCTCGTGGACGACCGCGGCCACGGGCGGTTCCGGCTGCACGACCTGCTGCACGACTACGCCCGCGAGCGGGCAGCCGAACTCCCCGCCCGGGCAGCCGCCGCGGCCCTGGACCGGCTGCTGGACCACTACCTGCACTCGACCCGCGCCGCGGCGCGCACGTTCTCCCCGTACACCGACACCCGGGAGGTGCCCGCCCCCGCGCCCGGGTCGGAACCGCTGGACTTCACCGACCGCGCCGCGGCCACCGCCTGGTTCGCCGTGGAGCAGGAGGCGCTGGTGGCGCTGGTCGGCACCGCGGAAGCGGCGGGTCGCGACCGGCACGTGTGCGAACTGGCCGTCGCCCAGCGCTTCTGGCTCGACCGCCGCGGCAGGTGGGAGTGCATGCGCGCCCTGGGCGAGGTCGCGCTGGCGGCGGCGGACCGGCTGGGCGACCCGTGGCTGCGCGGTCGCTGCCACCGCGAGCTGGTGACCGCGCACATGCGGTTGGCGCGCTGGGCGGACGGCGAGCACCACCTCGCCGCGGCGCTGCGGCTGCTCGACGAGGCGGCCGACCCGGTCGCCTACGGGCAGACCCTGGTCAACGGCGCGCAGATGCGCCGCAAGCAGGGGCGCGTCGAGGAGGCCCTGCACGACGCCAGGACCGGCCTGGGGCTGTTGGTCGAGGCCGGGCACAACGGGCAAGCCCTGGCGCTGAGCCTGGTCGGCAGCCTGCTGTCGCAGACCGGGGCGCACGTCGAGGCGCTGGCCGCCCACGAGCGGGCCCTGCACCTGCAGCGGCAGCTCGGATACCGCTTCGGCGAGGCGGACACGCTGCTGGCGATGGGCACCGTCCGCCACACCACCGGCGACAACGAGGGGGCCAGGGCGTGCCACCGGCGCGCGGTCGAGCTGTTCAGCGAAGCGGGCGACCGGTTCTGCGTCGCCGACAGCCTGCTGCGCCTGGGCGACGACGAGCACGCCTTGGGCCACACCGCCGACGCCCGGGCGAACTGGGAGCAGAGCCTGGGCATCCTCACCGGGCTGCGCAACCCGTTGGCGGACACCGCTCGCCTGCGGTTGTCCGAGACCGGCGGCTGACCCCGGACGAGCGGCAGGGCCCGCCTGCGCACGGCGGGCGGGCCCCGGCGGTCAGACGAGCCCGTAGCGGTAGATCGACGTGTGCAGGTCGAACAGGTGCCACGAGTTCGGCGGGATCGTCCACGAGCCCGCGAAGGCGCCCTCGGAGGTGCCGTTGTCGACGTAGGCCACGTGCGTCAGGGTGTCGGTGGGGTCGTAGTTGGCGACGCTGAACCCGTTCAGCGCGTGGTGGTAGTCGGGACTGCCGACCTCGAACACCTGGCCCTCGCCACCGCACACCGCACCCCGCCAGCCGATGCCACCGACCAGGGCGTCGATGCAGAGCTGGGTCAGGCCCCACTGCTTCACGCGCAACGCCTGGAGCTGGTAGTACCACGGGCTGATGGCCGGGTTGGCACCCGGGTGGTAGCCGTAGGGGTTGTAGTCGCCGCACCGCCACTCGGTCCACACCCCGTTGATGCCGCGACCGGAGATGCAGACCACGTGCGACCGGCCCTCCGAACCGGCGGGGCGGTCGGGGCCGTAGCGGTCGTACCAGGTCGCCGACGCGGGCGCGGCGGTCGCGACGGCCGCGGTGAGCACCGCAGCCGCGACGACCGCGGCGCGGCGGAACCTCTTGCCGATCATGTCGTGCCTCTCTGCAGGGGGTGGGCGCGGTTCACAGGACCCAGAAGCCCTTCATCGGGCCGCCGAGGTCGAACAGGTACCAGGACTCGGGTCCGATGAGGGTCGGCGACGGCCAGTTCCAGTTGTCCGACCGCTTGGCCTCGAAGGAGATGAGGTCGCTGGGGTGGTAGTTGGCGATGCTCAGCCCGTGGATGTAGTGCGAGTTGTCCGGGCTGCCGACCTCGAACACCTGGCCCTCGCCACCGCATTGCTGCCCCCGCCACCCGAGGCCGCCGACCAGGGCGTCCACGCACAGCAGCGGCAGCCCCCACTGCTTGAAGCGCAGCGCGGTGATCTTGCCGCCTGAGCCGTAGACCCACGGGTCGGCGTTGCCGTCCCACCCGGTCTCGGTCTGCTGGGCGCACTTCCACCGGCTCCAGGAGCCGTTGGTGCCACGGGCCTGGTTGCACACGGTGTGGTTGGAGTACACGGCGCCGGGCGGGAAAGCGGGCCCGTACACGTCGGTCCAGGACGCCGACGCGGGCACCGCGGTCCCCAGAACGGCCGCGGCGGTGGCCAGTGCCATGACCGCGAACCGGCGGATCTTCTTGCCGAACATGGAGTCCTCCAGTCCGGGGGTGGGCCCGGGCCCACCCCGTGAACGCCCCGATCTGGGCGATGCCCGACCCTCCCACCCGCGGATGGTCACCCTCTGGACATCGACTGGACGGTCACCGGGGCTCGTATCAGGGGCCTCCAGCGGGTGCGGAGGAGCAGCAGCGCACGGCGGCGGCGGCCCCCGCACCTGGCGGTTCGCGCCACGCGCGGTACCGGAGCCCATCCGGGCTGGTGATCCCGTACGCCTCGTGCGCGGAACGCGTCCGCGAGGCGTTCGGCGAACAGCTCCCAGTCGTGCGCGATCCGCCACGGCACGGGGACCGGTGTAGGCGACGCGATCGGTTTCGCCCACCCCGATCCGCGGTGCTCGACCCCCTGCCCGGGGCACAACAGGCTCAGTGGTCGCCCTCAGCGGCGTGGGCGGCGAGAGCGGCGGTCAACTTGAACAGGTCCTCGTGCCGGGTCGGGTTGAGCGACGTCAACTCCGCGATCCGGCGGATGCGGTAGTCGATGGTGTTCGGGTGGACCCGGAGCCTGCCCGCGGTCTGGCGGCGGTTGAGGTTCGTCGCCAGGTAGAGGCGCAGGGTGGGCAGCAGGTCGGGTTTGTCGAGCAGCGGCGTCAGCAGCGCGGCCAGCCGACGGCGGGCGGGACCGGGCCGGGTCAGCTGGTGCTCCAAGAGCAGGTCGTCGAGGCGGTGGAGGCCGGGCGGTCGGTGGAAAGCGGCCGCGACCTCGCGGAGTTCGGCGGCGAGCCGGGCGGCGGCGGGCACCTCGGCCGGGGCGCTGTGCGTGGCGCAGGCCAGGACGGGGGCGCCCGCGGCCTTGCCCAGGGCCTCGACGAGGACGCCCAGCCACGCCCACGGGTCGGGTTCGTCCGGGTACGGGACCAGCAGCAGGCCCTCGTCGGCGGAGACGCGGGCCAGGGCCGGGTGGGCGCAGCGGCGGTCGAGTTCGGCGCGGATGCGACGGGTCTTGCGGCGGCCCGCCACGGCGGCGTCCACCCCGGGGTCGAGTTCGTCGGGGTGCGGGTCGATGGCGGCGGAGACGACGAAGTACGCGGCGGGCAGGCGGATGCCGGTGCGCCGGGCGGAGACCTCCGGGTCGGCACCGGAGAGCAGCGCCGCGAGCATGGTCTGGTTCTGGGTGTTGTCCTCGCCGACGAGTGCCTGCCGCTCCGCCAGGTACCCGGCGGCCACCTCGGACACCGCCACGCACAGGTAGTCCAGCAGCGACCGGTGCACGACCGCCATCTCCTCCGGGTCCGCGGTGGGGAGCAGCGCGTCGACGCAGGCTTGGGCGCCGAGGTGGTAGGCGCTGAGGACGGCGTCGATCGGCAGCCCCTCCTCGGCGCGCTTGGCCGCCGACGCCCGGATGGCCGCAAGCTGGGCCGGTTCCGGTGGTCGCCCGGTGCGCAGGCCACGGGCGAAGCCGCCGATGATCTGCTTGACGATCCGGTGCACGTCCCCGTCGATCTCCTCGGCGGGCAGCCTGCGGTAGACCGGCAGCCGCTCGGCCAGGTGCCCGGTGACGGTGGCCGCGAGCCCGGGCAGGTCGGCGAGCAGCCGGGCGGCCAGCGACTCGGCCGCCGCGGAGTTGTGACCGGTCACAACGCCACCTCCCGGAACTCTGGCAGAGGTCCCAGCCGGACACCCCCGCGTTTGGCGGGATCATAAACGCGCCGGTAACACCTCACCCCTTGGAGCACCAGTGCCGCGGTCCAGGTTGATCAGCACCGCCCCCGTCCTCGCCCTGCTCGCCTGCGTCGGCCTCGGCGCCGGTACCTCCGGCGCCGCCGACCCGCTGGAGTACGTCGCCCTGGGCGACTCGGCGGCGGCCGGGCCGCTGATCCCGCAGGTGGACCCGAACCTGCTGTGCCTGCGCTCCCGGGACAACGACTACCCGGCCGTGGCAGCCCGCATCCTCGGCGCCCGACTGACCGACGTCACCTGCTCCGGCGCCACCACGGCCCACTTCACCTCACGCCAGTTCGGCCTGGTGTCCCCCCAGTTCGACGCCCTCAAGCCCACCACGGACCTGGTGTCGCTCACCATCGGCGGCAACGACGTCAGCCTGGTGCAGCTCACCCTGGGCTGCCTCAACCTCCTGCCGGAACCGCTGGGCCGCTCCTGCGCCGACCAGGAGGCCGCCAAGGGCAACCCGACCGCCGCCAAGATCGACGCCTGGGCCCCCACCCTCGGCACCGCCCTGGACACCATCCACGCCCGCTCCCCCCACGCCGAGGTCGTCGTCGCGGGCTACGGCACCTACGTCCGCCCCGGCGGCTGCCACCCCACCCAGCCGATCTGGGCCCGCGACGCGGACTTCGTGCAGAGCCTGGTGAACCGCCTCAACGCCGCCCTGCGCGCCCAAGCGGAGGCCCACGGAGCGACCTATGTGGACATCGCCGCGGTCAGCGAGGGCCACGACACGTGCGCCGCACCCGCCCAGCGCTACCTCGAAGGGCTGATCCCCACCAGCGCCGCCGCACCGCTGCACCCCAACGCGGCGGGCATGGCGGCCTTCGGCACCGCGGTCGCCGCCGCCGCACGCTGAGCGTCCCGCCGTTCGGGCCGGGCTCGACCCGCGGGTCGAGCCCGGCCCCCTGCGGCTGCGCCACCGGGAGGACCCGTTCCGCTCGGGGCCAAGAGCACCCGCTCCTCGGTCACCTCGCGCTCCAGCGCTGGGACAGCGCTCAGGAGCGGGCCCGCTTCTCCGCTGCCTTCCCAGCCTTCTCGATGCTGCTCTGCACGCGGCTCATCTGCGTGGTGCACGAGGTGAGCTTGCGCTGCACCTCCTTGGCCTCCCGCCCGAACTTCTCCGCCGCCGCCTTCGCCTGCTTGGCGTCCTCTTCCTTGACCCTCTGCTTGGTCTGCAACTCGGTGAGCTTCGCGGTGTGCTCCTTGTGCTCCGCCTGCAACTTGGCCAGCTTCTTGCGGTCCTGCTCGATCGCCACGACAGCTCCCGTCCCTGAGGCACCGATGTGGGGGCAGACGCTAACGATCACCGCCGGCGCGCGGGGGTGGGAACGGTGAAGTGTCAGGCTTTTGACCGGTACAGTGGCCCCGAGGGGAAGCGATTGATCTTGGTGTCCAGTGGTTCGAAGGCGAGGTTTCCCGCTGAGGTCGACGACCTCCTGCGTGCCGCGGGCTGGTTCCCGGGCCGGGCGGTCGACACCACACCGTGCTCGGCGGCGTGGGCGGAGCTGGGCTTGACCGGCGGCCCGACGGAGTTCGTCCGCGAGTTCGACGGCCTGACCGTCACACACCCGCCCTTCGTCGACGTCGGCGAGGTGAGGCACTTCGACCACACCGGCTTCGGCGTGGTCGACGCGGTCGCGGGCCTGTCGCCGAGGATGTACCGGGAATACAGCACCTTGGCGGGGGTGGACCTCTACCCCGTTGGGGAGGACAGGTCGCACATGACGCTGATGGTGGGTTCCGGGACGCTGTTCGCCGGGGTGGACAACTACCTGTTCGCCCACCCCGGCGGTCTCGACGAGGCGGTGGCCCGGATCTGCGCGGGTGCCCGTCCCGGCCTGGTCGGGGAGTGGTCGCCCTGAGCAGTCACTTCGGGGGTGCGCGGCTACACGACCCGGTGGAGCCAGCCCCGGGTGTCGGGGCGGGTGCCGAACTGGATTCCCACGATGTGTTCGCGGATGGCCAGCGTGGTCGCCCCGGGGGTGCCGCCGCCCACCGCCTGGGTGTAGCCCCGGCCGCGGAACTCCAGGATCGGGGTGATGACCGCCGCCGTGCCCGCCGCGAACATCTCGGTGACCGTGCCGTCCGCGCACTGGGTGCGGAGTTCGTCGATGGTGACGCTGCGCTCCACCGGCTCGAGGTCGTGTTCGGCGGCCAACTCCAGGACGCTGTTGCGAGTGGCCCCGTCGAGGATGGTGCCGAGGGTGGGGGTGACCAGGTGGCGGTCGGCGGTGACCAGGAAGAGGTTCATGGTGCCCGATTCCTCCAGGGCCCGGTCGCCCTCGCTGAGGTAGAGGACCTGGTGGCAGCCGTTGCGCTGGGCTTCGACCTGGGCGGCCAGGCTGGAGGCGTAGTTGCCGCCGCACTTGGCCGCGCCGGTGCCGCCCCGGCCCGCTCGGGCGTAGGTTTCGCTGACCCAGAGGGCGACGCCGCTGTCCGCGGTGAAGTAGGCGCCCGCGGGTGAGGCGATGACCCCGTAGTCCACCTGGGCCGAGGGGCGCACGCCCAGGAATGCCTCCGAGCCGAACATGTACGGGCGCAGGTACAGGCTGCGCTCCCCCGGGCCGGTGGGCACCCACGCCTGGTCGGCGGTGACGAGTGCGACCACGCTCTGGACGAACAGTTCCGGCGGCAGCGCGGGGAGGGCGAGGCGTTCGGCTGAGGCGACGAACCGGCGGGCGTTGAACTCCGGGCGGAACAGCCAGATGCTGTCGTCCGCGTGGCGGAAGGCCTTGAGGCCCTCGAAGATCTCCTGGGCGTAGTGCAGGACCGCCGACGCCGGGTGGAGGCTGTAGTTCTCCAGGGCTCGGACGCGCAGGTCGTGCCAGCCCGCCTCGGGGGCCCACCGGGCCGAGGCCATGTGGTCGGTGAAGACCTTGCCGAAACCGGGGTCCCGCAGCGCCCGCTGCCGGGCCTCGGCGGGCACCGGGTCGGGCGCGGGGGTGTGGGTGAACGTGGTCATGGCGGCCTCCTCGTCCGGTTGCGCGGAGCACCACCGGCGCGGGTCGCGGCCACCGGAGCCACAGTGGCCGCGACCCGCGCCGGTGTCCGCGTCCTGTGGGGAACGTAGTCCACAGAGCACGCGGGGTCTCGGATCACCAGCGGACGGGGAGTTCGTGGACGCCGTACACCGCCCCGTCGTGCTTGAACGGGACCTCGTCGAGGTCGGTGGCCAGTTCCAGGGTGGGGATGCGGCGGTAGAGGGTGCTGTAGACGACCTGGAGTTCCAGGCGGGCCAGTTGCTGGCCGAGGCACTGGTGCACGCCGAAGCCGAAGGCGAGGTGCCTGCGGGCGTCGCGGCGCAGGTCGAGGCGGTCGGGGTCGGGGAAGACGTCGGCGTCGCGGTTGGCGATGTCGTTGGCCATGATCAGGCCCTCGCCCGCGCGGATGACCTGGTCGCCGATGGGGATGTCGGCGGTGGCGACGCGGCGGCGGCCGTTGTGGGTGATGTTGAGGTACCTGAGCAGTTCCTCGACGGCGGAAGCGACCAGGGCGGGGTCGTCGGAGTCGCGCAGGAGGGCCAGTTGGTCGGGGTTCTCGAAGAGGGCGAGGGTGCCCAGGGCGATCATGTTGGCGGTGGTCTCGTGCCCGGCGATGAGCAGCAGCACCCCCATCTGCGCCGCCTCGGACCGGGTCAGCTCGCCCGCCCGCACGCGGGTGGCCAGGCCGGAGAGCAGGTCGTCCGCCGGGTGTTCGACCTTCGTCGCGACCAATTCGTCCAGGTAGGACATCAGCGTGCCCATCGCGGCGGTGCGCTGCTCGGTGGTGGCCTCGCGCTTGACGACGGTCTTGCTGCTGCCCTGGAAGAAGTCGTGGTCGGCGTACGGGACGCCGAGCAGTTCGCAGATCACCAGCGACGGCACCGGGAGCGCGAACGCGTCGACCAGGTCCACCGGGTTCGGCCCGGCCAGCAGCCCGTCGACCAGGTCGTCGACGATGCGCTGCACGGCCGGGCGCAGGGCCTGCACCCGCTTGGTGGCGAACGGCGCGGTCACCATCCGGCGCAGCCTGCCGTGCTCGGGGTCGTCCATCAGGATGAAGCTGATCGACGTGCCCCCGGGCGGGATGGGGGCGGAGCTGGGGTAGCCGGGGCGGGAGATGTCGGCGCTGACCCGGGGGTCGGCCATCAGCGCGCGCTGCTCGGCGTGCCGGGTGACCAGCCACGGGGTGCTGCCGTCCCACAGGCCGACCCGGACCAGCGGCCCCTCCTCCTGCTTGGCCCGCGCGGCGGGCGGCGGGTCGAACGGGCAGCCGGGGGCGCGCTGCATGGGGAACAGCTCCGCGCTCACGCGCCCTCCGCGATCTCGATCGCGGCGGCCGGGCAGACCTCGGCGGCCTCGCGCACGGCCTCGTGCAGGTCCGGCCGCGGGGCGGGGTCGAGCAGGACCACGATGCCGTCCTCCTCGCGCTGGTCGAACACGTCCGGGGCGAGCAGGACGCACTGGCCCGCTCCGCAGCACCGGTCCTCGTCCACCGTCACCTTCATCGTCGCCTGCTCCTTCGTGGTGGTGCGTTCGGGTTCCAGGCCGGTCAGGTGACCGGGGCCTGCCAGAGGCCGACGATCGCGTCGATCAGGCCGGTCCCGGCGTCGTGCCAGGTGGCCCTGGGGGTGGGGGTGCCGTCGGCGAGGGCGCGCTCGCGCTCGGCGACCATGTGCACCATGAGCTGCCGGGCCATGTCGCCGCGTTCGGCGCGGACGTCGGTGGGCAGGTCGGGCAGGCAGCGGTGCAGGCCGTCGAGGATCTGCCGCAGCGACGGGGCCTCCAGCGCCTCCTCGATCATGATGCCGCGCAGCGCCGGGTCGGTCATGACCTGCGCGCCGAAGCGGGCGAACCAGGTGGGGCCGACCGCGGCGGCCAGGTGGTCGGTCACCGGGCGCACCAGGCAGGCCACCCAGTCGCGGATGTCGGTGGAGCCCGCGCAGGCGGCCACCATCCGCGCCCGCAGCACCTCGGTGGGTTCGGAGTGCCTGCGGGTGATGGCCCGGACCAGGTCGGCCTTGGTGCCGAAGTGGTAGCCGACGGCGGCGTTGTTGCCCTGGCCCGCCGCCTCGCTGACCTGGCGGTTGGACACGGCGTAGACGCCGTGCTCGGCGAAGAGCCGCTCGGCGGTGTCGAGGATCTGGTCGCGGGTGGAGACCGCCCGCTCGGTGCGCACCACTCGGCCGGGCACGGTCACCACCTGACCGGGAGTTCGCGCAGGCCGCCGACCGCGAGCCCCTCGACCCGGCGCAGCTCGGCGGCCGGGACGGCGAGTTCGACGGTGGGCAGGGTCACTGTGGTGACCGGGCGGCGGGTGCGCAGCTCGGCCCACTCCGGTGGCGGTTCCAGCGCGGCCGGACTGGGGATCGGGTATTCCGACTCGTGATCGTCGTCGCCGTGCGCCACGGGTGTGTCCTCCTCGACAATCAACCTCGGTCTGTCACCACCTAACCGCGCCTTGCTACGGTAAGTCAAGCAACTGACTTAACTCCTGGTTCCCCGCTCCCAGCCGGAGGCTGACCGTGTCCCGTGCCGCTGTCCCGAACGGCGCCGTCCCCGACGGAGCTGCCGACCAGCCCGCCGACGCGGCGGTGATCCCGCCGTCGCGGGCGACCTCCGTGGTCGTGGTGCTGGCCTTCTCCGGCATCGTCGTCGCGCTGATGCAGACGCTGATCATCCCGCTGATCCCGATGCTGCCCCGGCTGCTGCGAGCCGACGCCGCCGACGCCACCTGGGCGATCACCGCGACCCTGCTCGCGGGCGCCGTCGCCACCCCGACCATGGGCCGCCTCGGCGACATGTACGGCAAGCGGCGGATGCTGCTGGTCAGCCTGGGCCTGATGATCACCGGTTCGGTCGTCGCGGCCCTGAGCGACACCCTGCTGCCCATGGTGGTCGGCCGCACGCTGCAGGGGCTGTCCTCGGGGGTCATCCCGCTGGGCATCAGCATCATGCGCGACGAACTGCCCGTCGAACGCCTGGGCTCGGCGACGGCCACGATGAGCGCCTCCCTCGGCGTCGGCGGCGCCCTCGGCCTGCCCGCCGCCGCCCTGCTGGCCCAGTACACCGACTGGCACGTGCTGTTCTGGGCGTCGGCGGGCTTCGGCGTCGTGGCGCTGGCCCTGGTGCTGTCGCTGGTGCCGGAGTCGCAGGTGCGCACCGGCGGCCGGTTCGACGTCGTCGGCGCGCTGGGGCTGTCGACCGCGCTCATCTGCCTGCTGCTGGCCATCTCCAAGGGCGCGGCGTGGGGTTGGGGCAGCGCGCTGACGCTGTCGCTGTTCGGCACGGCCGTGGTGGTCCTGCTGCTGTGGGGGCGGTGGGAGCTGCGCACCAGGCAACCGCTGGTCGACCTGCGGACCACCGCGCGCAGGCAGGTGCTGCTGACCAACCTGGCGTCGGCGGTGTTCGGCTTCGCCATGTTCGCCATGTCGCTGGTGATGCCGCAGCTACTGCAACTGCCCACCGCCACCGGGTACGGCCTGGGGCAGTCGATGCTGGCCGTGGGCCTGGTCATGGCGCCGTCCGGTCTGGTCATGATGGCCACCGCGCCGCTGTCGGCCCGCGTGTCGCGCCTGCGCGGCCCGAAGACGACGCTGATGGTCGGCGCGGGCATCGTGGCCGCCGGGTACGCGGTCAACATCGTGCTGATGTCGGCGACCTGGCACCTGGTGCTGGTGTCGTGCGTGATCGGCGCGGGCATCGGCTTCGCCTACGGCGCCATGCCCGCCCTGGTCATGAGCGCGGTCCCCACCTCGGAGACGGCGGCGGCCAACAGCCTCAACACACTGATGCGCGCCATCGGCACCTCCGTGTCCAGCGCCGTGACGGGCCTCGTACTGGCACGGCTGACGATCCCGTTCGGCGACACGGCCCTGCCGTCGCAGGGCGGTTTCCGGATCGTCATGGCGATCGGCGCGGGCACGGCCCTGGTCGCGCTGCTCATCGCCTCCTTCCTCCCCCGCCGGGTGCCCGCCCTGCCCCCGGCCGAACCCGTTCCCGCCGCCGCCTGAACAACCACTGGTTGTCGACCGCCCGCGTGTCGTTTGTTGGACAGCGGTCGCCGCCGTCGGTTCGAATGGGCATTCGAACCGACGAGAGGGGCGAGGCGGTGGGGCACGGCGGACCGGAGTGGGAGGTCGACCTGGTCGCGGGGTTGCGCTGCCACCGGTGCACGGGCGAGGTGGTCTGCGCGGTGCGCGTGCCGCACTCGTTCCTGCACGCCGACGGAACCGAGGTCGGCGGCACCCGGTTGGTCGCCCTGTGCCCGGACTGCGACCGGGGCCGGGCCAGCGCCCGGCCGGTGATCGCGTACTTCCAGGCGCACGGGCGGGTCGTCGCGGACCGGGTCGAGGAGTTGGCCGGGCTGCTGCGCGAGTGGGCGGCGGACGTCGGACCGGCTCGGGTCGGGGAGCTGGAACACTCGGCACGCTGACACGGGAGGTGGGGCGTGGGGGAACTGGACCTGGGCGCGGTGCGGGCCTTCGTGGCGGTCGCGGAGAACCGGCACTTCGGTGAGGCGGCGGTGGAGCTGGGGATCACCCAGCAGGCGGTCTCGAAGCGCGTCGCCAAGCTGGAGGCGGACCTCGGCACCGTGCTGCTGTCCCGGCTGCGCACCGGAACCGGCCTGTCCCGGGACGGGGACCGGTTCCTGCCGCACGCGCGGAACCTGCTGGAGGCGGCGGACCGGGCCGCGGTGGCGCTGCGCCGGGAACGGCCGCTGCGGGTGGACGTGCTGGACACCCGGCTGGCGACCACGGAACTGATGCGCGCCTACCACGAGACGGGGGTGGACGTCGACGTCGTCACCTCGGACGGCCTGCGGACCGCGCGGTCGACCCTCAAGGCCGGGACGGTGGACGCGGCCTTCGCCCGGGTCACCGTTCCGCTGGACGGGGTGCGGAGCACGCCGGTGCACTTGGAGCCGATGGAGGTGCTGGTCGGCACCGGGCACCCGTGGGCGGGGCGCGGGGCGGTCACCATGGCCGACCTGGCGGGTGTGACCGCGTGGATGCCCGGCAACGAGCGCGGCAGCGAGTGGGCCGAGTTCTGGGAGGTGGTGGGCGCCGAGTTCGGCGTGCGGATCGACACCACCGGCCCGAACTTCGGCTACGAGCACATGGTGGCCGCCGTCGCCGCGAGCACCGACCGGATCAGCTTCATCGGCGAGCAGTGCCGGATGCCGGAGCACCCCGGCGTGGTCCGGCTGCCGGTCCACCCGCCGCGCCCGGCGTACCCGTGGTCGCTGCTGTGGCACCGCCACAACCGGCACGCCGCGCTGCCGGGCCTGGTCGCCCACGTGCGCGCCGGGTTCCGCCCGCAGGACCCGGCCCAGGTCTGGCTCCCGGACGCGGACCTCCCCGCCTTCCGCCCCTGATCCACGCCTCGGGCCTCGCCGAGGCCACCACGAGACAGCGCGGATCTGCCCGCCCCCCACACTCGCTGCCGCGTGGCCCGGTGGGCGCCGTCACGGGGCGACGCGGACTCCCGGGAGCGAGCGGAGTTCGCCGAGGAGCGCGGCCGTGACCGCCACCGGGTAGTCCTCCACCGCCAGCGTGATCCGCCGGTTCCCACTGCACAGCACGATCCGCACCGGCGTGCTCCCCCGGTGGGCCGCCAGCGCCGAGCGCAGTTCCGACACCCCGTCCGGCTCGACCTTCGCCGTGGTCATCTCCAACAGGAGCGGCGCCTCGACCACCCCGGCCTCCGCACTGCTGACGTCCAGTGGCGCCAGGTCGGAGCCGAACACCGACAGCTTGTCCTCGCGCCAGTTCACCCGCCCCTTGACCACCACAGCAGCGTCCTCCACCAGGTCAGCGGCCAGCACGGCGTAGCTCTTGGGGAAGAACAGCACCTCGATCGACGCGTCGAGGTCCTCCACCACCGCGATGGCCCAGGTCTCCCCCTTCTTGTTCACCCGGCGTTCCAGCGCCGAGATCATCCCGGCGATCACCAGTTCCCCCTCGCGCGGCGGGTTGGCCAGCACCGCGCCGATCGACCTGGGCGCGTGCTTGCGCAGGATGCGGTCAGCCCCGTCCAACGGGTGCGCGGAGACGTACAGCCCCAGCATCTCCCGCTCCAACCCCAGCAGGTGCTTGCGCGGCCACTCCTCCGCGTCGAACCGCAGGTGCGCCAGCGGTGAGGCACCCGTGTCCGCAGGCGCGTCGTCCCCGCCGAACAGGTCGAACTGCCCCAGGGCCTGCTGCCGCTTGAGCCCGACCACGGCGTCCACCGCCTCCTCGTGCACGTCGAACAGCGCGCGCCGGTGGTGACCGAACGAGTCGAACGCGCCCGCCTTGATCAGCGACTCGACGACCCGCTTGTTGCAGCACACCAGTTCCGACTTGGCCACGAAGTCGGCGAAGGAGGCGTACGGCCCCTTGGCGGCCCGGGTGGCGATGATCGACTCGACCACGTTCGCGCCCACGTTGCGGACCGCGCCCAACCCGAAGCGGATGTCCGCCCCGACCGCCGCGAAGCGCAGCGAGGACTCGTTGACGTCCGGCGGCAGCACCTTGATCCCCAGCGCCCGGCACTCGGCGAGGTAGACGGCGGACTTGTCCTTGTTGTCCGAGACCGAGGTGAGCAGGGCGGCCATGTACTCCGGCTGGTAGTTGGCCTTGAGGTACGCGGTCCAGAAGCCGACCAGCGCGTAGCCAGCCGCGTGCGACTTGTTGAACGCGTAGCCCGCGAACGGCAGGATCGTGTCCCACAGCGCCCGCACGGCCTCGTCGGAGAAGCCGTTGGCCAGCATCCCGTCGCGGAAACCGGCGAACTCCTCCTCCAGGACGTCTTTCTTCTTCTTGCCCATGGCCCGGCGCAGCACGTCGGCGCGGCCCATGGAGAAGCCCGCGACCCGTTGCGCCATCTGCATGATCTGTTCCTGGTAGACGACCAGGCCATGGGTTTCGGCGAGGATGTCGTGCAGCGGCTCAGCCAGTTCCCGGTGGATCGGTTCGACCGCCTGGCGGCCGTTCTTGCGGTCGGCGTAGTTGTTGTGGGTGTTCATCGCCATGGGGCCCGGCCGGTAGAGGGCGTTGACGGCGATGATGTCGGCGAAGCCGGTGGGGCCCATGCGGCGCAACAGGTCGCGCATGGCGCCACCGTCGAGTTGGAACACCCCGAGGCTGTCGCCCCTGGCCAGCAGGTCGTAGGTGGCGGGGTCGTCGGTGCTCAGGGTGTCGAGGTCGATGGTCTCGCCCCGGTTGGCGGCGATGTTGTCGATGGCGTCGCCGATGACGGTCAGGTTGCGCAGGCCCAGGAAGTCCATCTTGAGCAGGCCGATGGCCTCGCAGGACGGGTAGTCCCAGCCGGTGATGACGGCGCCGTCGTCGCGGCGCCACAGCGGGATCACGTCGATCAGCGGTTCGGCGGACATGATGACCGCGCACGCGTGCACCCCGGCGTTGCGGATCAGCCCCTCCAGGCCGAGGGCGGTCCGGAACAGGGTGCCCGCGTCGTGGTCGGTCTCCAGCAGCGAGCGGACCTCGGCTGCCTCGGCGTACCGCTCGTGCCCGGGGTCGGTGATGCCGCTGAGCGGGATGTCCTTGGCCGCGACCGGCGGCGGCAGCGCCTTGGAGACGCGGTCGGCGATGGCGTACCCGGGTTGGCCGAAGTGGACCCGCGCGGCGTCCTTGATCGCCGCCTTGGTCTTGATCCGGCCGAAGGTGATCACCTGGGCGACCCGGTCGGCGCCGTAGCGCTCGGTGGCGTAGCGGACCATCTCGCCCCGGCGGCGGTCGTCGAAGTCCATGTCGATGTCGGGCATGGAGACGCGCTCGGGGTTGAGGAAGCGCTCGAACAGCAGGCCGTGCGCGAGCGGGTCGAGGTTGGTGATGCCCATGGCGTAGGCCACCAGCGACCCCGCCGCCGACCCGCGCCCGGGGCCGACGCGGATGCCCACCGCGCGGGCGTGGTCCATCAGGTCGGCGGTGATCAGGAAGTAGGCGGGGAAGCCCTTGCGCACGATGATGTCAATCTCGAACTCGGCCCGCGCGGTGTACTCCGCGGGCACCCCGCCCGGCAGCCGCCGGTCCAGCCCGCGCAGCACCTCGGCCCGGAACCAGGACGCCACGTCGTACCCCTCGGGCGCCGGGTACACCGGCATCCGGTCCCGGTGCTCCCACACCTCCGCGTAGGACTGCACCCGTTCGGCGACGAGCAGGGTGTTGTCGGCGGCACCGGGGACCTCGGTGTCCCAGTAGGCACGCATCTCGGCGGCGGACTTGAGGTAGTAGCCGTCGCCGTCGAACCTGAACCGGTTCGGGTCGTCGAGGGTCTTGCCCGCCTGCACGCACAGCAGCGCCGCGTGCGCCTCGGCCTGTTCCTTGGCCACGTAGTGCGAGTCGTTGGTGGCCAGCGGGCGCAGCCCCAGCTCGGCGCCGATGTCCAGCAGCCCGTCGCGCACCTCGCGTTCGATGGTCAGCCCGTGGTCCATCAGCTCCAGGAAGAAGTTGTCCGGCCCGAAGATGTCCCGGTAGTCGGCGGCGGCCCGCAGTGCCTCGGCGGGTTGGCCGAGCCGCAGCCGGGTCTGCACCTCGCCGGACGGGCAGCCGGTGGTGGCGAGGATGCCCGCCGCGTGCGCGGAGAGCAGTTCCCGGTCCATCCGGGGTTTGCGGTAATAGCCCTCCATGCTGGCGAGTGAGGACAGCCGGAACAGGTTGCGCAAGCCGGTGGCGTTTTCCGCGAGCATGGTCATGTGCGTGTACGCGCCGCCACCGGAGACGTCCCCGCGCGCGGCACCGCGCCTGCCCCAGAACACCGGCTTCTTGTGGTGCCTGCTCTCCGGTGCCAGGTACGCCTCGATCCCGATGATCGGCTTGACACCCACCCGGTTCGCCGACTGGTAGAACTCGTCGGCCCCGTACAGGTTCCCGTGGTCGGTCATCCCCACGGCGGGCATCCCGAGCCGGACCGCCTCGTCGAACAGCGGCCCGACCTTCGCCGCCCCGTCGAGCATGGAGTACTCGGTGTGCACGTGCAGGTGGACGAAGGAGGACAACCGGCATCTCCAGGCGGCGCAAGGGGTTCGACGAGGAGCGCCCATTGCAGCCGAGCCCGCGAGGGACCGTCAAACAAACGACACGCGTGGGCGGACAACCACCGGTTGTCACCCCCGCGTGCGGTCACCGGCCCATGGCGTCCAGCAGGCCGGTGAGGATCTCAGCGGTTTTTCCCTCCGGGTGGGCAAATTCGCGCAGGTGCGCAACCAGGTCCCGAGTGGCAACGGTGGAAGCGGGGTGCTCCAGAACCACGCTGGTCGTCTGGTGTTCAATGTGGACGACCGGGGAGAAGTTGTCGATGTCGAAGAGGCGGAAGCCGGGGTGCGGGACGGTGCGCGGCAGGACGCGGAGGTGCGCCCGGTGACCGATCAGGTGCCGGAGCTGCTCGCGCAGGACCTCGCGCGGCAGGTCACGGTTGTCCAGGACCCGCGCGGGGAGGAAGAAGTGGGTCTGCCGCTGGTCGACGGCCTCGGCGCGGTCGACGTCGTTGGCGCGGTCGACGTCGCCGAGGCCGATCGCGTCCCGGTAGGCGGCGGTGCGCAGCGGGCCGGGGATCAGGGTCGGGTCGTGCGTGGTGATGGTGGCGGCCATGGCTTCCAGGTCGTGCAGCACCTCGCGTCCCTCGATCGGGTGACGAATGATCCAGTCGATGTGCTCGGCGGTGGCCCGCAGGGCGTAGAGGACCTGGCGTTGCTGGGGTGCGATGTCCAAGAGGGCGCACAGGCCGCCGATTTCCAGGGCGGTGGGCACGCGGCGACCGGTCATGATCCGGTTGATCATCGCGGGGCTCATCGACATGGCCGTGGCCAACTGCCGGGTGGTGAAGCCGCACCGCAGGCGGGCCGCGTCGAGCCTGCGGGCCAGGATCAGGCCGCGCAGGGTCTTGGCGCGGACGGTGTCGTCGCGGCTCGGTGCGCGGTCGGCGGTGGAGGTGGTCATGGTGGGCCCTTTTCACTCAACGGAGTACGGTGTGTAACCTTGCGATTCCACACTGCGATGTGTTGAGTATGGGATTACATTAGTTGCAATGCAACCCGTAGCCCGAGGCTGATCGGGTGGTCTTGCGCGATACTCTCGGTAGCAGCGGAAGCGGATCGGAAGCCGACCAGCTCTGCCGGGAGCGCGCTCGACCGTCAACTGTCGTCGACACGAGAAGGGCGCCAATCGGCATGACCACGGTTCGGACCGCGAAGAAGATGATGCTCGGCCGCGAGATCGCGCACATGATGGAGACGGCGGGCAAGACCCCGGCCGACCTGGCGGCCATCCTGAGCACCAGCCGGTCCCGGATGGGCCAGATCCTGTCCGGCCAGGGCACGGTGTCGGTGGGCGACCTGGAGCGGTTGGCCACCCAGCTCGGGTTCATCGACACCGGCTACCACGAGACGCTGTTCGAGATGCGCAAGGACAGCCACAAGCGGGGCTTCTGGACCACCGGCTACCGCCGCGCCTACGGCGAGGAACTGCGACTGCGCGTCGACACGGAGATGCACGCGGACCGCATCCGCGAGTTCGAGGTCGAAGTCATGCCCGGTCTCTTGCAGTGCGAGGACTACGTCCGGGCGCTGTACATGAGCGTGCCGGACGTCGACGGCCTCACGTTGGAGGACCGCATCCAGGCGCGGATCGACCGCCAGAGCATCTTCCTCAAGGACTCACCGCCCAGCGCGCACTTCGTCCTGTCGGAGTCGTGCCTGCGCCGGGTTTGGTGCGACCGACCGGTGATGATCACGCAGTTGGAGCACCTGATCGAGTTGTCCCAGCGAGAGCACATGATGATCCAGGTGTTCCCGTTCGACCGACCCGTGGGCCGCCGGACCGCGATCAGCAACCAGTTCACCCTGCTGCGCATCCCGTCGACCGGGGTGGCAGGCTCGCTGGAGGTCGCCTACACCGAGGGTCCGGGAGAGTTCCGCTTCCTGGACGACAAGAAGGCGCTGGACGCCTACGACACAGCCTGGACTCGGTTGACCACCTCCGCACTGGGCTTCGAGGAGTCTCGGAAGTTCCTGCGGGGGATGATCACCGAGTTCGGTAAGCACCCAACACCGTAAGGAGTCCCCGCCGATGACCACTCCCCTCTCCCGCAACGACTTCCACAAGTCGTCCTACAGCAACCCGGACGCGAACTGCGTCGAGGTGGCCCAGCGCGCCGACGCAGTCGAACTCCGCGACGCCAAGACCGCGTTCGGCTCCGCCACCGACTTCCGCCTCCACCTGAGCCGGACCGGCTTCGCCGCCCTGCTCGACACGGTGCGCGCCGACCAGGTCTGATCACCGGCACCGGCCGGGGTGGCGCAAGCCGCCCCGGCCACTCGCCGTGCACGTCACACGGGGGCCGACACCCGAGGAGTGTGCTCGTCCCAACCGAGGACACCGAACGCCACACCGTCCCGGTAGGCGTCGATCCCGGCGAGCGGGTACGGGATCACGTCGTCGGGAAGGTCGCGCAGGGGGAACCAGTCGATCGCGGAGCACTTGTCGGGCTCGCGGTTGATCGGCTCACCCTCCCAAGCCCGCGCCTCGAAGAACACACCCAGGCGCGGCACCGGACCGGAGTCCGCCACGTGCACGGTGTGCGCGTGGCGTAGGTCGCCCGGGTCGACCACCACACCCACTTCCTCGCGGACCTCACGCACCGCCGCCGCCAACAGCGACTCCCCCGCGTCGAGCTTGCCCGAGGGCAGGTGCCACATGCCACCGCCGTACTCGCCGCGACGCCGGATCAGGAGCACTTCGTCATCGCGCACCAGCAGCACGTGAACGTCGATGACCGTGTGTCGATCAGACATCCGGAAAACATCCTCAAGCGGTTGCGTACAAAGTCGTGGGAAGGCTACGCCTCCGCCGCCCGCGTTCCCGCAGTGGCCGCCAGTCGTGTGATCCGCGCCCCGATGTGGGCGGCGACCTCGGATTCGGCGGCGTCGGTCGTGTCCACCGTGAGGAGTGGGACGCCTCGGGAGGTCAACCACGTGGCTGCCTCCTCGTAAAAGGCGACTTCCTGCTCCGCAGAGGCGATTCCCTGGTGGAATCGGGTGTGCGCACCACGGACCGCGACCCGCTCCACCGCGACCGACGGCTCCACGGTCAGCAACACCGCGAGGTCGGGCAGATCCGCGTGCGCGTTGAGCCCCACGAGGAAGTCAAGGGGAACCCCGTCCATGCGTTGGAGCACCAACGAGGACGCGACGTAGCGATCGCAGAGCACGATGCCACCTGCGCGCTTGTATGGGCGCAATTCGGTTTCGAGGTGGCGGTAGCGGTCGGCAGCGACGAGGCACGCCAGTGAAAGCCCGCGGAAGGTGTCCGTGTTGTTCCTGGCGATGGTCCCGAGCACCTGTTGCGACGGCTCCGCGGTGGTGTGCGTGGCGAGCCCCCGGTCTTCGAGGTAACGCGCGGTTAGCCGCACAGCAGTGGACTTGCCCGCCCCCGCGGGTCCGTCGAAGGTGACCAGGAGACCACGGTGTCCGGTGCTCACGCGGCGGCCGCCCGCCGATCGTGCTGCGCGCGGGCGAGCCTGACGAGCGCGGCGCGGACATGGGTGATCGGGGCGTCGCTGAGTTGGATGTTGACGGAGAAGTTGAACTCGTCGCGCTCACGCATCGACTCGTCAACTCCACCGGCGGTCAGGTCGACGGCTGTGTAGTTGAGGAGTTCCCGAACGGTGTACCGACCGGTCCGCATCAGCCTGTGCCAGTCAGGCGTGGCCGGGTACGGGCGGTACTCGAACGCCGAAGCGCGGAAGTCACCGGGCAAGGAGTCGGTGAGGTCCCACAGTTCGTGCACCAAGCGGACCGTCGTATCGACCTCTTCGCGGGTCTCGCCGGGGAAGCCCAGGATGAAGTACCCCTTGACGTTGATCCCCCGCTCGGTGAGGCGGCGGACGACATCAACAGCGAGGTTGGGGGTGATCCGCTTGTCGATCTGGGCCAGCATCCGCTCGCTGCCGGACTCGATGCCGAGGGCGACCTCGCGGAGCCCGTTCGACCGCAGGGTGTCGAGGACCGCACCGGGCTCCCGGTGGAGCACGTTGATGCGACCGGTGGCGTCCCACTGCGCCCAGTCGCCGACGTTGTCAGCGGAGAAAGCGTCCATCATCGACCGGATGACCTTGCGGGTGCCGAGGAACAAGTCGTCGACGAACCGGAATGCGGTCACGCCGACGCCACGGAGCTGATCCATCTCGTCGAGGATGTTTCGCGGGCTCCGGACGCGGATCGTGATGTCGGGATTGGCGCTGACCGCCGCGCCGCAGAAGGTGCAGTCGTAGGGGCAACCACGGGCGCCGACCATGTTGGCCTCGAAGCGGCCGTGGTCCAGGCGGGGGTCCTGCACGAGGAACCGCCGGTCCACGAAGGGGAGCGCGTCGATGTCAGGGGCGAGGTGGTGTGCGGTGCCGGGCACACCCCCGGTCACCGGATCTCCGGTGATGGGGTCGCGCCACATCACCCCCGGGAGGCGCGTGCGGTTGCGGTGGTCGTCGAGGAGTTGCTCGACCCGCGTCTCGCCCTCACCGACCACCAGGGCAGCGCAGCGGGACATGCGCGGGTCGTTGAGGATGTCGACCGGCATCGCCTTCGCCTGGTGACCTCCGAGCATGAGCTTGATGTCGGGACTCAGCTCCCCTGCGATCCGTGCGCTGATCTCGTACGTCGGCGCGAGCAGGTTGAACCCCGCCCAGCGGGGCGCGAGGTCGTTCACCACTTCCGCGGTCCGCGCGACCCCCAAGCCAAGCGCCTCGGCGTCCAGAACACCGACGCTGTACCCGTGGGCGGCAGCGTAGGTGGCGATGTAGGCCATACCGAGGACCGGGAGGGTGAAGTCATTCACCCTCGGTCGGATGGAGTAATCCCTGAGTGGGGCATTGACGAACAGGATGTCGAGAGCCTGTTCCGGATCGGCGCCGATGATGGTGCTATATGGAGACTCCTGTTGCATGGCGAACTCCCCAGGAGAGAGTGAGCATGGTCATTTCGGATACGTGGTCACCGCACATCGATCGCCACTTGCGACCGAATCGCCCCTCATCTTCCGGCCAGTCGACGGAGGGGGCGAGTCGCTTCGCCCACGTCCGCACCGCCAAGTCCGTCATCGGGTAGCGCTCGAAATCGTTGGTGTAGTCCGCCACGGCGGCCCCCGCCGTCCACGACCCGACCCGGGGGATCGTCTTCAGTTCGTCGACGAGTCGATCAGCCGACAACTCCGCCCACTCATCACCGAACTTCAGGTAGACCTCCGCCGACGACCGCAGGACCCGTCGGAAGAACTTCATGCCCAGCCGCTCGAAGTCGTCGTCGGACATGGCGAGGACAACATCTGCCCGGGGGAACAGCCATGCTGCGCCTGCGGCCGTCTCGAACCGCTCGCCGTACTGCGCGCAGAACGCGCGGTACAACTTCCGCGCCTGAGCCGCACGGATCACCTGCCGCACAGCCGCCGTCCCCAGAGCCTCCCAAAGATCGGGATTGCGCAACCGTCGAACAGCACCACCGGTTCGCAGGGGGTCGACGAGCGCATCGGCAGCCCCGGAGACGGTGCCGGGATCGACGACGTCGATGATCGGTGCTGTGGCTCCGCTCCCCGACACGGGTTGGACCTCCACACGACCCGGCGAACCGATGACCGACCACACGGTCTCGCCGACGCGGCAGACGCGCCAGGCGCGCTCGTCCGTCGACAGCCAGGCCGGGTGGTCGGTCATCAAGGTCAAAGCCGACACATCGCATCCCTTCGAGTGGTGCGGGGAATCCCACCGCATCATCCCGCAGCAGTCAATGCGCGCTTCGATTCTTGACCGCATCGAGCGATGCCCGGTTCAATCGAACTGAGGCCGTGCGGGACGGGCCTCGACGGCTCGGTTCTCACTGAACAGGTGAGTGATGTCCGGGGCGGCGGCGCCGTCGTCGCCGAACCAGTCGCGGGAGCGGCGGCGGGTGCGTTCGCGCTCGCGGGTGAGCCAGGTGCTGCCCTCGGCGGTGACCGCTTCCAGGACGTGCAGTGCGTGGGCGATCCCCGAGGTTTCCAGGGCCATGCGCATCAACCGGTCGCCGTCCTCGCGCTCGAAGTCGATGATGTCGTCGAAGTCTCGGACCACCACCTCCACCGAGTTCTGGTCCAGCAGGGACAGGGTGAACTTGCGGCCACCCATGACCGACGCGCCCTTCTGGTCGGTCTTCGAGCGCGGCCCCGCTTCCACGATGGCCGCCGAGCCGAGGACGTCGTAGCGGTAGGCACGCCTGCGCTCGTTGCCGTAGCCGCCCTGGAGGAAGTCCAGGTCCACCGACACCTGGCGGACGCCGTTGCCGGTCAGCAGGAAGATCGTCACCTGGTACCGGGAGAACCGGGGCGGGCCGCCGGACACCCTGGCCCGCGCCGCCTTCGGGGCGCCCTCGGTGAGGATGACGTTCGCGATCACGTCGTGCGGGGAGAGCCGGTACATCTCCACGACCCACATCCACAGGAACATCCGGTCGAGTTCGAGCCACCGGCCCATCTCGTCGTCGGTGGGCCGGTCGGCCATGAGCTCGATCCACTCCTGGTGACCGCGCTGCTCGGCGCGGAACAGGGTGTCCTCCTCCACCTGTTCGGTGCGCTGCCGCAGCCGGGCGCCCACGGACTCCCAGGCGGCCCGCCCCGCGTAGAAGGCGCCGCCCGCGAGCAGCACGGCGGCCACCGCGCCGCCGCCTGCCACCAGCAGAGCCACTCCGACGACCGCGGCGGCGATCCCGGCCGCCAGCGCCGGGGGCGAGGCGACAGCGGACTCCTGGCCGTGGCGTTTCGCGGCCAGGGCACCCGAGCGCCACTCGTCCCGGACGCGCTTGGCGTGCCAGCGCATCAGCCAGTCGATTTCCGCGGGCTTGACCTGGGCGTTGCCGTAGAGCCAGACCAGGCGGTCCTTGAGGTGGTCCCGGTAGCCCTGGGTGTCCCCGCGCCAGTCGCCCGGCTCGTGCGGTCGCTCGTGCTGGAACCGCGCCTCCACCCGGGAGTGCACCTCCTGGACGAACGCGGTGCTGACCCAGTGGCCGGGTGACACCGGCCGCTTCGGGACGGTCGGGTGCGCGTGGCGGGCCCGTAGCTGCCGGATGCGCAGGCGCTCGGCCTCCCGCTCCCCGCCGAAGCGGACGGCCGCGTACCCGCCGCTGAGCGCCAGGAACAGCCCGAGCACGACCAGTGCGATGTTCCCGGTGCCGAGAGCGGCCAGACCGGCGGCCACTCCGACGACCACGGCACCGCCGCCGATCAGCAGGCGTTGGCGGTTGTCCTCGGCCAGGGGCACGCGGCCCGCGGTGGCCGGGCGCGGTGGCGCGGGGTCGGCCTGGAAGAACTTCCAGGCCCGCTCGATGCGACCGGCACCGAGGCGCTCGGCCGAGATGCGCTGGATGGTCGCCGAGCGCAGCCGCTCGTCGCGGACACCGGTCAGGATCAGGCCCAGGTGCCGGTTGATCTCGGCGCGTCGCGCCGCGGGCAGGTCGTCGAAGCGGCGCACGGCTTCGGGTTCGGTGACGTCGAAGACGTCGTCCTCCTGCTTCTGGGCCGCGATGACCAGCTTGTCCACCACGTCCAGCGCCGTCCGCCACGTGTCCGGAGGGAAGTCCGCCGAGATCCGGAACGCGTCGCGGAGGTTGGTGAAGACCCGCTCGTCGATCTCCGCCAGCGATCGTTCACTCAGGACGGCCAGCACGTAGTGGTAGAGGCGCTTGGTGGTCGCCTGGCCGCTGTAGATGAGCCCGTGCAGGACCTGCTCGGCCTGCCTCGGGATGCCGCCGCGCAGGAAGTTGAGCGCGACCTCCTCCTTGCGCTCCGGCGGGTCGTCGGTGTTGATGTTGTAGGTCGACTCGTTGCGGAAGACCGGGTCGCCGTGGATGGCACCGATCTGCTGCTCCACGCGCGCGTGGTCCGAAGCCACGTTCTCCACGCGCGGGCCGGGGTCGGCCGCAGACGGGTGGGTGTAATGCTCGCTCATCTGTCGCCCCTGTTCTCCACGGTGAACCCACCGTGGATGACGCCGATCTGCTGGCCGACCCGGGCGTTCCCGGTGGCCGAGTTGGTGTGGTGCACAGCGGGTGGGTCCGGTCGCGGTGTGCGCCGGGAGTCCTGGTCCTGTTCGTCCGCCGCCGGGAAACCGGCCGCCAGCGCCACGGCGAAGGCGGCGGCGTTGGCGGCGGCGACCTCCTGCCAGCCCCGGTCGTCGACCTCGTCCTTGCGGCCGTCGGCGTGGTCGCTGATGCCCCGGATGGCGGCCACCTGGGTGGTCGAGTTGAGGTGACCGGCCTGGGCGCACCCCGCGCCCTCCATCTCGATCGCCACCGCGTCGTTGTAGTTCTGCCTGAGGCGCACCAGTTCCGGTGACCCCAGGCTGTCGATCACCACCTCCCCGGCGGCGATCGGCGCGAAGTACACCCCGGGCGCCCGCTCCCGGGCGGGCAGCCACCCGTCCGTCCGGTGCAGGTGCAGCGCCTCCTGTTCGAGGGCGTGCGAGGCGGACCAGGTGTTCGGTCTGGCGAAGAACCCGTCCGGCGTGCTGCGACCGCCGTGGAAGGCGTGCACCTTGGTGCCGAAGACGACGTCCCCGAGGCGCAGCCACGGTTGCAGGCCGCCCGCGACGCCGACGAACAGCACCGCGCTCGGGCTGAACTCGGTGATGGCCCGCTCGGTGAGCGCCGCCGCCGAGAGGTTGCCCATCCCGGTCGTGCCCAGCGCGATCCGCCGGTCGGGTCGGCGGGCCAGGCCGCCGACCTCGAAGACGGTCCCGGCGCGGTGGCGGTGCACCTCGATGCCGTCCAGGTGCCGCCGCACGGCCTGGGTCTCACAGGGCAGAGCCGTCAGGATGATGATCATTGGTGTCACTCCGGGGAAGAGGGGGCCGCACAGGAGCCCATGCGGGATCGCGGCCGGAGGGCGTCCTGCCCAGAGCCCGCGACCCGCGTCGAACAGGGTGAACACAACCATCCGAACGAGTTTTCGTCAAGGTGACGATTAATCGTCCTGGTCGCTAGGCTGTCCACCATGGACGACCGACACAACGGCGTGGTGCGATCGTGATGGCGAAGTGGCGGATCCCCGAGGTGGCCGTGGCCGTCGACCTCGCGGTGCTCACCGTGCGCGACGAAGCGCTGCACATCCTGCTGATCGAACGCGGCCTGGAACCCTTCCTGGGCATGCTGGCCCTGCCCGGCGGGTTCCTCGGCACCGCGGAGGAAGACCTCGACGCGGCGGCGGCCCGGGAGCTGACCGAGGAGACCGGGCTGTCACCGGACGGGCTGCACCTGGAGCAGTTGCGCACCTACGGCAGGGCCGACCGCGACCCCCGCCGCCGGGTGCTGAGCGTCTGCTACCTCGCCCTCGTGCCCGACCTGCCCCTGCCCGTGGCGGGCGGCGACGCGAGCACGGCGAACTGGGTCCCGGTCCCGGAGGCGCTGCGATCCACGACCCCGCTGGCCTTCGACCACCGCGAGATCATCGGCGACGCGGTGGAGCGGGCCCGGGGCAAGCTGGAGTACACCACGCTCGGCACCAGCTTCTGCCGCCCGGAGTTCACCGTGTCCGACCTGCGGCAGGTCTACGAGATCGTCTGGGGCGAACCGCTCGACCCGCGCAACTTCCACCGCAAGGTCACCGGGGTCGACGGCTTCCTGGTCGACACCGGCAACCGCACGGCGGGCCAGGGCGGGCGACCCGCGTCCCTGTTCCGGGCGGGCCCGGCCACGCAACTGCACCCGGCCATCCTGCGGCCGTCCCGGTCCGGCCTCGCGGGGAGGTGAACCGGTCAGCGGCGGCAGCCGAGGGCGCTGTGGACCAGCAACCCCGCGCAGCCGAGGGTGGCGGCGGTGGCGGTCGCGGCGGTGCTGGTCTCCGGTTGGACGGGCCAGGTCAGCACCGCGCCGACGCCGTCGGCCGGGGGGACCACCAGCGTGAGCGCCGCCCAGGTGACCGGGAGCGACCAGGCGGCGTCGGCACCGAACGCGGTGGCGCCGAGCGCGCCCAGCCCGGCCAGGCCCACGACGTCGCGCAGCAGGACCCGGTCGGGCGCGAGGGGAGCCGCGAGCAGGAACAGCCCGGCGAGGAGCGCAACGCCGAGCAGCAGGTGGACCGCCCGGCGGGGAGGCCAGGCGAAGGCGGCGGTGCGGTCCAGTGCCGGGTCGGCGCTGCCGAGGCTGGTGGCGAGGGCGGCGGCGCCGAGCGCGGCGGCCAGGGCGGCGAGGCGGGGATCGGCCGCGTCCCCGGTCAGCAGGCCGAAGGCGCCTGCCGCGAGGACCGCTGCCACGGCTGTGGCGGGGATGCGGCGGGAACGGGCGTACAGGAGCGGCCAGCGGCTCATGCGGGCTCCCCGGGGGTGGTCGCCGCCGGGTGCGCGGGTGCTCGGAGGGAGCGGGTGGGTCACGCGGGTTCTCCGGTGAGGGCGGTCCACGCGGTGCCGGTGCAGGCGGCGAGGGCTTGGCGGGCGGCTTCGACGTGGGCGCGCTGGTCGGCGGCGAGGCGGGCGTTCAGGGTGGACAACGCCTGTTGCGCCAAGGGGTTCAGCTCCGGGTCTTCCTCGCCCAGGTAGTTGCGCAACGGGGTCAGGTGGCCGGTCAGCCAGGCGGTGGTCACCGCGCGGACGACGACCTCCCGGTCCGGGGAACCGTCACGGGCGTTGCACTCCCGGGTGCCCGCGCCCTCGACGAGGAGTTCGGTGATGCGCGTCGCGGGCAGTGGGGTGGAGCGGAAGTAGACGAGGTCGTCCAGGTCGAGCCAGACCGCGTCCGTGGGTTCCGGGCCCCGGGGTTCGGGGCGGACCGGGTTGGGGAGTTCGCGGACCGTCGTCGGTGGTACGGGGAGTTTCGACAGCAGAGCCAGGGCTTCGCGGGCCGGGCCGGCGAGGGTGGCGCGTTCGCGTTCGTGCGCCCGGGTGAGGCACAGCCCGTCCGCGCACACGAGTTCGGCGGCTGCCGGGTCGGCGGCAGTCGCCGCGGCCGAGGTCGTCGGGAGGACGGGCAGGGCCAGCGCGGCCCCGACGAGCAGTGGCAGCACACCCAGCCACCACCGGCGCAGGGCGAACAGCAGGACCCCCGCCACCGCCATCCCACCGAACCACAGCGCCTGCCCCGCGCTCACCGATTCGGCGGTGTGCGCGAACACGCTCTCGGGCCGCGTCGCCGAGGGTCGCAACAGGACGAACGGGTACCCCCGGTCCCCCGCCGCCTCCGCGACGACCATCAACGCCATCGCGCCCACCGCCAGCAACGGCGGGGTCAGCGGCGACGGCAGCAACCGGCCCACACCCATCCCCAGCCACGCGGCGGCCACCAGCGACACCAGGCCGACCAGCGCCACCGGAACCCAGCCCCACACCAGGTGACTCGTCGCCGACGCGACCTGGACCCCGCCGACGACCACCACGACCAGGTAGGCCGCCAGCAGCGCGACCGCCAACGCGGCCAGGGTGCGGGCCGCCCGCTGCGCACGCGGCCTCGGCGTGGACGCGAACAGCTCCTCGACGCCGGACCTCCGGTCCCGCAACCCCTGCACCGCCCCGGCCCCCGCCGTCAGCGGCCAGGCGAAGATCAGCGCGTAGCGGACCCACTCGGCCATGGTCCACCACTGCCGGGTCCACGCGGTGCTGCCCTTGCCCGCCGGGGGCAACCAGAACAGCAACCCCAGCAGGAGGACGACGACCAACCCGCCGAGGACGAGCGCCGAGGTCCGGCGCAGCTCGATGCCGAAGACCCTCACCAGGCACCCCCGAGCAGCGCCGAGTAACCGCGCTCGATCGGGCTGTCGCCGACGTCGTCCGGACCGCCCGCGGCGGCGAGTTCGGCCGGGGTTCCCTGGAACACCAGCCTGCCCGCGGCGACGAGCACCACGTCGGAACAGGCGGCGGCGACGTCCTCGACCAGGTGGGTGGAGACGACCACGCAGGTGTCGGTGCCCAGCTCGTGCAGGAGTTCGCGGAACCGCACCCGCTGCCCGGGGTCCAGGCCCGCCGTGGGTTCGTCGAGCAGCAGCAGCTCGGGGTCGTTGACGATCGCCTGGGCGATGCCCGCGCGGCGGACCATGCCCCCGGAGAGCGACCTGAGGCGGTCGTCGGCGCGGTCGGCGAGCCCCACGCGTTCCACGGCGCGCTGCACGGCACCCGCGACGTCCCGCTTGGGCACCTCCTTGAGCCAGGCCATGTACTCGACGAACTCCCGCACGGTGAACCGCTTGTAGTAACCGAAGTCCTGCGGCAGGTACCCGAGGCGCCGCCGCATCGACCGCAGGTCACCCCGCCCGGTCAGCGACTCCCCCAGCACCTCCACCTCACCGCCCACGGGCCGCAGGACGCCGGCCAGGCAACGGATGAGCGTGGTCTTGCCCGCGCCGTTGGGACCGAGCAGCCCGTGCACACCGCACCCGAGCCGCAGGTCCAACCCGTCGACCGCCACCCGCCTGCCCGCCCGCACCCGCAGGCCCTCCGCCCGCACCTGCCAGGCGTACTTCGTCGGGGCGACCTCCGCCGCCGGTACCGCTCGCACGATGTCCTCCTCCATCCGGAAGTCCTAGAGCTGCGCAAAACGCGCGGAACGAAGAGCCACCACTGCAACGCCCGCCACCAGCGCCACCGCCCACACCACCCACACCCCGAGGACGACCGGCACACCCCCGACCACAACGGCGGGCCCGATCACGAGCACCACCCACAGCCCCACGGTCACCCGCGCGGCCAGGCGCACGCCGATCACGCTCCCCAGCGCGAGCGCCACGGCGGTGACGGCCAGACTCGGCAGCAACCAGTAGGCGGGCGACGCGCCGGTCACCAGACCCCCCGCGAACAGCGCGGGCAACACCGCGAGCAACACCGCGAACGTCCGCCGCAACACCATCTCCACCCCCGCCCGGGCGGTCGAGGTCACCAGGTCGTGCGCGGGGTCCAGGTACCGCGACCACGCCCCCGCCACCCCCAGCACCGGCACCACCGGCGCGACGAGCAGCAACAGCGACGGCGCGGAGTCCCCGGGCGCGATCAGGTCCAGCAGCAGCGCCCCCGACACCACGAACACGGCCATCGCCAGCCACGGCACCAACGACGGCACTACCCACCGGGAGAACCGACGCCGCACGACAACGCGCCTGCGCCACGCCGCTCCCCCGGCAGCCTGTCCTCCGGAAGCCGCTCCCCTGGCAGCCGCACCCCACCCGGCAGCCGCCCCCCGGGCAGCCTTTTCGCCGTCAGCCGTCTCCCAGGCGCCCGACGCCCGGGAAACGGCTGCCGGGTCGCGGGTGGCCGGGTCGAGGGTGGTCCACACGGACTCGATCAGCGCGGTCACCGGGGGCGGTGCCGCGTCGGCCAGGCGGAGGCGGCAGGTGCCGCAGGTCTCCAGGTGGGCTTCGAGGGCCCACAGCCGGTCGGCGGGCAGGGCGGCGCCCGTGGCGTAGCGGCTGATCAGGTCGGCCGGGGCGTGTTCGGTCATGACAGTGCCTCCCGCAGGGCGATCCGGGCCCGCCGGGCGCGGGTCTTGACGGTGCCCTCGGGGACACCCAGCAGGACGGCGGTCTCCCGGACGGTCAGCCCGTCGAGGACCATCGCCTGCAACACCTGGCGCAGGTCCGGTGCGAGGTCGCGCAGCGCCCCGCCCACCGCGTCGTCGAAGGTGCCCGCGAGGACCTCGTCCTCGGCGGCGGGCACCGGTTCGGCGGGCGGCAGCGGGCGCTCCTGCCGCGCCCGCCGCCGGAACGCGTCGACGAGCCTGCGGGCCGCGATCGTCCACAACCAGCCGACTGCCGTGCCGTCCACGGCGGACCCGGCGAACGACCCGGCCGCCCGCCACACCGCCAGGTAGGTCTCCTGCACGACCTCGGCCACGATCTGCTCGTCGGAGCACCGCCTGCGCAACCGCACGGTCAACCACGGCGACGTCCGCCGGTAGAGGTCCTCGAAGGCCGCGCGGTCACCCCCGGCGACCGCGCGCACCAACTGTTCCTCGTCCACAACCGGCAAGACGACCACCGGGGCGGAACGGTTCTCCCGTTGCAGTGGTGTGCGTCACATCGGATCGGTGGGCGTTCCGCGACTCAGCAGCAGTGCTCACCGCGCCAGGCGTCACGCCCCTCCTTGACCGCGACCGCGGCGATGACCAGGGCCACGGCCGGGTCGGCCCAGGACCAGCCGAACAGGGAGTTGAGCACCAGGCCGACCAGCAGCACACCGGACAGGTAGGTGCACAGCAGGGTCTGCCGGGAGTCGGCGACCGCACTGGCCGACCCCAACTCCCGCCCGGCGCGGCGCTGCGCGGTCGACAGGAACGGCATGACCACCAGCGACACCGCCGCCAGCACGATGCCCGCGGTGGAGTGCTCGGCACCCCCGCCGCCCACCAGGGAGCGCACCGACTCGACGGCGACGTAGGCGGCCAGCGCGAAGAACGACACCGCGATGACCTTCAACGCCGCCCGCTCGCGAGCCCGCGGGTCCGCGCCCGAGAACTGCCAGGCCACCGCCGCCGCCGACGCCACCTCGATGACCGAGTCCAGCCCGAACCCGATCAGCGCGGCGGAGGAGGCAACCGCCCCGGCGGTGATCGCCACGACCGCCTCGACCAGGTTGTAGGTGATGGTCGCGGCGACCAACAACCGGACCCGCCGGGTGAGCACCGCCCGCCGCGACGGCGGCAGCTCGGCGGCCTCGGCCGCGCAGCACCCGTCCGCGCAGCCGCCCCCGGCCGGGGCGGGGGTGGCCGACAGATCGATCCGCCCGGGGTCGGCGCTCACCCGATCACCTCCGCCGCGTCCGGGCCCCGCCGCCCGTCGTCCAGGCACGGTGCGGTGGTGTCCACGGCGAGCACGACCTCGACCAGCTCGCCCAGCGCTCGCACCAGACGGGCATCGGCCAGGGCGTAGCGGACCTGGCGGCCCTCGTAGGTGGCGACGACCAGGCCGCAACCACGCAGGCAGGACAGGTGGTTCGACACGTTGGAGCGAGTGAGCCCCAGGTGGTCGGCGAGCTGCGCGGGATAGCTGACGCCGTCCAACAGACCCACCAGGATGCGGCAGCGGGTCGGGTCGGCCAGCGCCTTGCCCAGCCGGGCCAACGCGTCCTCCCGCGTCTCACACGTCAGCACAGCCAGAACCATACAGCGGTTGCTGTACTACAGCCAGGGCTGAACCATCCGGGGTTTCGGGCGAGTCAGGAGGCCACCGCCACCTCCGCACGACGGGTGCGGGCGCGGGTGGCGGCGAGGGCGGCCCAGGCGATCAGGACGCCCGCGGTCATGGTCAGGGCCATGGCCGGGGCGTCGTTGCCCAGGACGCCGACCAGCGGGGCGATCAGCGCGCCGAGGCCGAACTGGGCGGCGCCGAGCAGCGCCGCCGCCGTGCCCGCCGCCTCGCCGTGGCGGGACAGGGCCAGGGCGGGGGCGTTGGGCAGGACGAACCCGACTGCGCCGAGCAGGAGCAGCAGCGGGACCAGGAAGCCGATCAGCCCGCCGAGGCCGGTGGCGGCGACGGCGACCAGGACCGCGCCGAAGGCGGTGGCGGCGGCCAGCGCCCACAGCACGATGCGCTCGGCCGACCACCGGTTCAGCAGCACCACGTTGACCTGCGACGCCCCGATCAGGGCGACCGCGCCGATGGCGAAGACCAGGCCGAACTGCTGCTGGTCGAGGTGGAAGGTGCCCTGGAGGACAAACGAGGAGCCCGACACGTAGGAGAACAGCGCGGACATGCCCAGGGCGGCGACCAGGGCCAGCACCACGAACTGCCGGTCGGTCACCAGCGAGCGGTAGGTGCGCAGGACCGGGCCGAACGAGCCGGTGCGGCGGCGCTCCGGGGGCAGGGTCTCCTTGAGCGCGAACATCGCCACCAGCATCAGCGCGAAGCCCAGCACGGCCAGCGCGGCGAACACCCCGCGCCACGAGCCGGTCAGCAGGATCGCCGCGCCCAGCGACGGGGCCAGGATGGGTGCGGCGCCCATGACCAGCATCAGCCGCGACATCATGGTGGCCGCCGCGCGCCCGGTGAACAGGTCGCGCACCACGGCCAGCGCCACGACGGCGGCAGCCGCCGCGCCGACGCCTTGCAGCGTGCGCAGCAGGCCGAGCACGACGACGTTCGGCGCGACCAGGCACAGCAGCGACGCCAGCACGTGCACGGCGGTGCCGACGATCAGCGGCAGCCGCCTGCCGAAGGCGTCGGAGAGCGGGCCGATGACAAGCTGCCCGAGGCCGAGGCCGAGCAGGGTGCCGGTCAGGGTGAGCTGCACCGCCGACGACGACGCGGACAGGTCCGCGCCGAGGGCGGGCAGTGCGGGGAGGTACATGTCGATGGTGAGGGGGCCGAGCGCGATCAGCGCGCCCAGCACGAAGATGACGCGCACGCGCGCGGCACCGGTTGGCGACTCTGCCAACTGCTCGGGTGGGGACGGGTGCAGAGCTGCCTGTTCCATGCGGACCCTTCGCTGTGGAATTGGTGACCTCCACGACAGCGACCGCGGTCGGCCGGGTTATTCCGGATCGGGCGGACCGGGGGAAAGGATCACACCGCGCCCGCGGTCAGGCCGGTGGCGAGCAGCCGCAGCCGCTCCTCGGTCGGTGAGCCCTTGGGCGCGGTGTAGGTGCACAGCCGCACACCGGGTTCGGCGGGGACGTTGAACGCGCCGAAGGTCAGCAGCAGCTCGCCGACCTCCGGGTTGTTGATGCGCTTGACGCCGTGCGGGCCTTCGAGGACGTCCTGGGCGTCCCAGAGGCGGCGGAAGTCCGGACTGGACTCGCGCAGGGCCCACACCACCTGGTTGACCCGGCTGTGCTCGGGCAGGCTGCCGAGTTCGGCGCGCAGCGCGGACACGGTGCTCGCCGCCGCCTGCTCCCAGTCGGGGTAGAAGTCCCTGGCGTCGGGGTGGCGGAACAGCAGCAGGGCGGCGTTGCGCTCGGCCGGGGGCAGGGCGTCGTAGTCGAAGGCCAGCCGGGCCGCCAGGCGGTTCCAGGCCAGCAGGTCGGTGCCGGGGCCGTAGACCACCGCGGGGACGTGGTCGGCCAGCGCGTCGAGCAGTTCGTGCAGTTGCGGGCGGACCGGGGGCAGGTCGACCGGCCTGCACGCCCCGATGGCCGCGCGGCGGCCCGGGTGGGTGATGTTGCGCAGGTAGGTGTGCTCGGTCTCGGTCAGGCACAGGGCGCGGGCCACGGCGTCGAGCACGGCCTCGGAGATCGCCGGGGCGCGGCCCTGCTCGATGCGGGTGTAGTAGTCCACGCTGATGCCCGCGCGGGCGGCGACCTCCTCGCGGCGCAGGCCGCGCACGCGCCTGCGGACGAGGCCGTCGGGCAGGCCCAGCGCGGCCGGGTCCAGCGCCGCCCGGCGCGACTTGAGGAACGGCGTGACCTCGTTCTCGACGTGACCCATGACGACCATTATCCCCCGGGTGGTTCTGCCAGGCCCAGGTTGAACGGTGCCTGGTGCGCCCGCGCGACCCGGCGCAGGGTGGTGGGGAAGCAACCGGCAGTTGGAGGGCACCACCCATGAAGCGCAGCATCCTCGGCGGAACCGGCATCTCGGTGAGCCGGTACGCGCTCGGCGCCATGATGTTCGGCGCCATCGGCAACACCGACCACGACGAGGGCGTGCGGATCATCCACCGCGCGCTGGACGCGGGCATCAACTTCGTCGACACCGCCGACATCTACTCCGACGGCGAGTCCGAGGAGATCGTCGGCAAGGCGCTCAAGGGCCGCCGCGACGACGTGGTGCTCGCCACCAAGGGGCACGGCTCGATGGGGCCGGACGCCAACCACAGCGGCAACTCCCGGCGCTGGCTGGTGCGGGAGCTGGAGAACAGCCTGCGCCGCCTCGGCACCGACCACGTCGACCTCTACCAGGTCCACCGCCCCGACCCGGACACCGACATCGACGAGACGCTGGGCGCGCTCAGCGACCTGGTCCGCGCGGGCAAGGTGCGCGCCATCGGCAGCTCCACCTTCCCGGCGGAGCAGATCGTCGAGGCGCAGTGGGTCGCCGAGCGGCGCGGGCACGTGCGGTTCCGCACCGAGCAGCCGCCGTACTCGATCCTCGCCCGCGGCGTCGAGGCGGCCGTGCTGCCCACCGCGCAGAAGTACGGCATGGGCGTGCTGACCTGGGGACCGCTGTCGGCGGGCTGGCTGTCGGGCCGCTACACCCGGGCCGAGGACGTGACCGGCGGGCGGGCGACGACGGAGGCGCACAAGTTCGACCCGTCGGTGCCGGAGAACGCGCGCAAGCTGGCCGCGGTGGGCGAGCTGGCGAAGCTGGCCGCCGAGGCGGGCCTGCCACTGCCGCACCTGGCGGTCGGGTTCGTGCTGGCGCACCCCGCGGTCACCTCGGTGATCACCGGCCCGCGCACGATGGAGCAGTTGGAGAGCCTGCTGACCGGCGCGGACACGGTGCTCTCCGCGGACGTGCTGGACCGGATCGACGAGATCGTGCCGCCGGGCACCGACCTCAACCGGGCGGACAGCTACTACAGCCCGCCCGCCCTGGCGGACAGCTCCCTGCGCCGCCGGGTGCACACCGCACCGGTGAGCAGCCCGCTGCGCTCCGCCTGATACGAGTGGACGGCCGGGACGGGCCCCGAGCCCGTCCCGGCCGTCACCCGTGCCGCGCCGGCTCCCGGTCGGGCAGGACGACCCGCCGATCGCTGCCGATGAGGGTGTTCACGGCGGCTCCGAGCACGGTCGCGACGGCGATGCCGATGGCGTTGTGCAGGAAGTCCTGGGTCTCGCAGATCCCCTGGCCGGTGAGGGTCTGGGTGAGTTCGATCCCGGCGCTGGACACCACCGACACCACGAACACCGACATCGGGCGGTGGGTGGCGATCACCGCGAAGAGGGCGAACGGCATGAACAACAGCACGTTGAGCAGTTCCTGACCGCCGGTGACGGACACGCCGTCGAGGATGCAGAACGGTTCCCCGTAGGACACCACACCGGGCGTGGCGGCGAAGTCGGGCCGATGGCGGGGCAGGGTGAGCGCGAGGACCAGGGCGGCGCCGAGGCCCGCGAGCAGCGCGGGAGCCTGCCGCCACCCGTACCGCCGCGCGCCCAGCAACGCCCCCGCGCCGAGCAGCACGCCCCCGACCACCAGGGCCGCCAGCACGAGCGGCCGGTCCAACAGCACCCACACCGTGCTCAGCAGGTCGTCGATGTCCGGCATGTCCCCACCCCGTCGCGTCGTCGGTCGCGAGCGCCTCCCGCGCCGCTACTCCCTCCGTGTATACACCATGTTCATAGCTGGGCGACGGGGCCACCGCCGCGGGTGCGGTGCCGAGCAGTGCAGTGAGGACGGTGGTGAGCGATCGCAGCCTGGTGTGGTCCTCGCCGGGTTCGGGGCGGTACGGGGAATCGTGCCCGTTCGGCGAGACCGGGTGACATGGCTGGCACACAGCGGCCACAACTGGGAAAAATTGGTCACATCGGGCACCGGGTCAGGGGATGCAGGCGCGCGCCGCACTCCGGAGGTCGGAGCAACAGGACCGAGGAGGCGGCAGTGCGGCAGGTCAGCAGGCGCTCGGCGTTGCGGATCGGGGTGGGCGGTGCGCTCGCGGCGGCCGGAGCGGTGGCGCTGCCGGGCACCGCCGGGGCCGCCGGGGTGGCCCCCGTGCCGGGCAGCACCGAGGTGACGCCGCCGGAGGCCGCCGCGGCGGTCGGCGGCCGGAAGGTGCGCAACCTGACCGGCCCCGAGGAGACCGGGGCCTTCGCCGCGCCGTGGACCGACCTGGGCATCCCGGCGCGCTGCCCGGACGGCTCGGTCCTGCTGGTGTGCGGCGACTCCTTCGCGGGCAGCGGTGTGGGCGCCGCCGACTGGCGCGCGCCGATCGCCCTGCGCTGCCCGGGCGGTGCGCCGGACGCCCTGCTGGTCACCGGGAGCGTCGGCGGCGCGCACGCCGAGCAACTCGTGCCGGAGGGCCACATCCCCCTCCCCGGCGGCATCAGTACGGCGATCCCCTCGGACGTGTTCACCATCGGCGACACCATGTACCTGCACCTGATGCGCGGGGTGATCCACCAGACCGACCACAGCGACTTCTGGCACTCCCGGGACAACGGCAACACCTGGGAGTACCTGTGCAAGTGGCCGGGGAACCAGCACGCGGGCCAGTTCCAGCAGAAGACCTACGCCGTGGCGCAGGACGGCTACTGCTACGTGCTGTCCACCGCGTTCAACCGCGACACCAGCTCGGGCCTGCTGCTGCACCGGGTCCCGCACGCCCGCGTCGGCGAACCGGCCGCGTACGAGCCGTGGGGTTTCGCCGACGGCGCGTGGCGCTGGGGAAACCCGCCCACGACCGTTGCCAGGCAACGGAGGTGGGGCGAAATCTGCTTCCGCGCCATGGGCGGCAAGTACGCGTTGACGTGGCTCAACCTGGACCCGGTGTCGATCAGGGCCCAGGTCTTCGCCCTGCCGACGTCGAACCTCTACGACACACCCGAGCAGACGATGGTCACCGCCACCGCCCCGGGCAAGGAAACCGGCACCGCGGTCGCCCACCCCTACGGCGGCTTCATCGTCCCCGGCTCCACCTTCGCCGACTTCCACATCACCGTGAGCCAGTGGTACGACGCGCAGAACTACCGGGTGATGCAATACCGGATCACCGGCCTGGCGAGCTGATCAGGGCGCCGCAGGCATTCCCGCCCCGCCTGCGAACCGAGCAGCGGTCATCCTGTGGTCGCACACGGCGCCGCGTCCCGGGGGTGACGCGGGCGGGGCGCGGTGTCGAGCAGGCTTGCCGCATGGACGGATGGCTGGGCTTGGACCCGGTTGAACTGGTGGTCATCGGGTGCGCCCTGGTGATGCTGTCATCGCGTTGGTCACCGGAGCGCGTGCGCGGGCCCTTGGCGCTCTGGGCGGCGGGATCGGGTCTGGTCGCGGTCGTCGTCCTGCTGGTCCACGGTGTCCGGTGGCAGGTGGTGCCGGTGCTGGCCGCGATGGTCCTGACGACACCCCTGCTGGTGGGCGCGGTACGCGGGCGGCGGGTGCGCACGTGGCTCGCGGCGGCGGGGACGGCCGTGGTGGTGTTCGTGGCCGCACTCGGCCCGGCGGCGTCCTGGGCGCTGCCGGTCCCCGAGTTCCCGACCCCGACGGGCCGGTACGCCGTGGGCACGACCACCCGGCAGTGGACCGACCACACCCGCACCGACCCGGACGGCACCACCCGCGTGGTCGTGGCCCAGCTCTGGTACCCGGCGGCAGCGGCCACGGATGCGCGTGCGCCGTACCTCGGTGCCACCCCCGCCGAGTCCACAGTGGTGGCAGACGGGCTGGCGGCCCTGTTCGGCCTGCCCGGTTTCCTCCTCGACGGACTGCCCCGGGCCACCACCGCGTCCGCACCGAACGCCCCCGCCGCACGCGGCCGGTTCCCCCTGGTGCTGTTCTCCCCGGGCCTGGGCGGGGTCCGCGCGCAGAACACCGCCTGGGCGGAAGAACTCACCTCACGCGGGTACGTCGTCATCGGCCTGGACCACCCCCTCGACTCCGCCGTCGTGGTGCTGGCGGACGGCCGAGCGGTGCACACGACGGTGACCGCCACCGGCGACGACGAGGCCGACCGGGCGACAGCGCAGCGGTGCGCCGAAACCCGCGCCCTCGACCTGCGGTTCGCCATGGACGAACTGGAGGCCCTCGACGTCGCCGACCCGGTCCTGGCGGGTCGACTCGCGCTCGACCGGACCGCCGTCACCGGCCACTCACTCGGCGGCGGGGCGGCACTGATGGCGGCGGGCCGGGACACCAGGTTCAAGGCCGTGGTCGACCTGGACGGCTACCCGTACTCCGGAGGCGAGACGAGGTACCCCCCGGTCCTGATCGCACACCACCCGACAGACCCGAACGGCGAGTTCGGCACCGCGATGACCAGGACGCTGTCCCTCAGCTCGGACGGCACCCGGATCGAGGTCCCCGGCTCGGCCCACCTGACCTTCACCGACGCCCCGCTGTACCTGCCCCCGCTCCCCGCACTGGTCGGCACCCTCGGCCGAGACCGCCCGACCACCCTCATCGCCGACCTGACGGACGACTTCCTGACCCGGGTCCTACCCGGGTGATGCCGGACCTGCGGTCACCGGGTGGTCAACCGCCGCCCAGCCACACCGAACCCCACCACGCGCAGCCGACGACCACCCACCAACCGGGCCGGGCCGCCGGCCACCCGAATCCCACCGCGCGCAGCCGCCAACCACCCCACCAACTGCCAGCCAGGTAGCCCGCCACGCCAAACCCCACTGGGCGCAGCGAAAGCCAGCCACCCTCGCAACCGCCGGCCCGGCTAAGCAGATGCCCGGGTGGGTGGATGTGCTTGGGTGGGGGAAGCGATCATGTGCAAGCCTGCCCGGGCTGTGGGGCATCCCTTCAGCCCCACTCGGTCACACTGGGCACATGATCGCTGTAGGGGCCCCGCCCAAGCAGATCCACCCACCCGGGCACGCCCCCGAAAATCCCGACTCTTGAGCCGACAGCACACGGAGCGATCCCGGCGAAGCGAATCCACCCACCCGAGCGCCGGACCCCGCACGGACCTGTCCCTCCACTGTGGACAGAATGCCACCGGGGCGCGAACTCGACTAATCCGATCGGGCGACGCGGCGGCAAGTGGGTCCGTGGGCCGTACGGTGGTGACTATGGTCACGGCATGCCGAGCGCGGACGCGGGTGACGAGCCCTGGTGCGCGCGGGTTCGCGACGACACCGGGGAGGTGCTCGGGGCCGGGGTCGTCCTGGGCGGCACGCATCTGCTGACCTGCGCACACGTTGTCGAGGGGGTCGACGCGGTGGTGGTGGAGCTGCCGATCGCCGGGGTGTCGGCGCGGGCTCGGGTGGCGCCCGGCCGGACCGTCCCGCCGCAACCCGACGAGCGCGGCGACGTCGCACTGCTGCCGCTGGACCGGGCGGTCCGGGCGGCCGACGGGGCGGTGCTGCGGTGGGTCGCGCCGTACCGCGGGCGGACCGTGTGCGCGTTCGGCTTCCCGCTCGACACCGAGCACGGGGTGTGGGCGTCGGCGCGGTTGGCCGGGACGGCCGGGCCCGGGGCGGAGTGGGTGCAGCTCGACACCCTCGGCGACCGGCGGATCACCGCGGGGTTCAGCGGGTCGGCGGTGTTCGACGACGAGCACGGCGACGTGCTGGGCATCGTGGTGGGCAGGCACACCGGCGAGTCCGGGCTGGCCTGGATGATCCCCGTGGAGACCATCGGCCGCTACCTGCCGGAGGCCAGGCGCTGGTTCGAGACCGAGCCCCCGGCCGACGCCTCCTTCACCAGCGGCCCGGTCGACGGCGGCGACCGGGTGGACCTCAACCACTGGCTGGCGCACAAGCCCGGCGGCAGCGTGCTGGTCCTCGTCGGCGCCGAGGTCGACGCGCTGCGCCGGGCGGTGGTGGGGTCGAGCCGGGAATCGCAGCCGGGCAGGCCGGGTGCTCCGCCGCTGGACAGCATCGACCTGGCCGTGGACGCCACCGGTCGGACCGCCGTGGAGGTGGCGACCCGCGTCCTGGGCCGCACCGGTGCCCGGGTCGGCGGCGACCCGGTGCGGCAGGTGCGGCTGGAGACCCCGCCGATGACCCTCGCGGTGGACGGCGTCGACCTCGCCCACGACCCGGAGCGGCTGCTGGCGGGTGTGCTGGACCCGCTGGCGGCCCGGGGTTCCCGGCTGATCATCGGCTTCCGCGAGCCCGGCGGCCTGGCCACCCGCACCCGGGGTCGGCAGCCGGGTGGGACCGCCGCCCGCCGCGCCCAGCACACCGCCGACCTGCGCGCCCTCGCCGCCGCCGAGGCCGACCTGCTGCGGCTGGCCAGGGAGGCCGGCGCCCCGCCCGGCAGGCTCCGGGCCGCTTCCCTGCGCCCCGCCCTGTCCCCCGGGGCGGAGGTGGACCTCGACGACTGCGCGGCGGACATCGCCAGGGCGCACCGCGCGGTGCGCGCCGAACGCGAGCGGCTCGAACGCAACCGGCTCACCCCCGGCCGCGAACGCACCGACCAGCGCGGACCACTCGACTCCCCTCGGCCCCCCGACACCCGACACCCCGCGGAACGCCACCGCCAGGAGCACGCCGACCCGCACAACGGTCCCCAGGCACGCGACCACGGCGCGGGAGAACGCCACCGGCCCAAACACCACGAACGCGCCGACCCGCACGGGCCGTCCAACGGCGCCCAAGCCCCCGACCACCGCCGCACCGGATGGGAGCGACCCGACCGCGGCCACGCCGACCCGCACGGGCCGCTCGACACCACTCAACCCCCCGACCACCGCCGCACCGGATGGGAGCGACCCGACCGCGGGCAGGCCGACCCGCGCGGACCACTCGACACCGCCCAACCCCCCGACCACCGCCGCGCCGGGCGGGAACGGATCGATCCCCGGCGCGAGCGCGCCGACCTGCGCGGGCTGCTCGACGCCACCCGGGCCCAGGTGGTCGACCACGGGCTCGCCGAGGACGTCGACCTCGACACCCGCTACCGCGAGGCCGTCCACCACCTGGCCCACTCCGACCTGCCCCGGTCCCGCGTCGCCGTCTCCGCCTACCGCAGGGCCGTGCGGGAAGCGGTCGAGGGGGACCGATGACCCCCTGCGCCGACTGCGCGAAGACGATCGACCCGGCCACCGGCCACTGCCTGCGCTGCGGCAGGCGCCCGGCGGCTCCGACCCCGCCCGTCCCCCGGCCGGACGCCGACCCGCTCGCGCTGCCCACCTTCCCCTTCCCCGACCCGACCAGCCGCATCCGCCCCGACCTGCGGGCGACCGACACCACCCACCACTGCCGCACCTGCCGCGAGCGCCTGCCGCGCCGGGAGGCGGGTTTCTGCACCCGGTGCGGCACGCGGTTCTCCTTCCGGCCGACGCTGAGCAGGCACGCGGTGGTGGACGACCGCTACCACGTGCTGGGGCCGTTCGCGCACGGCGGCCTGGGTTGGCTCTACCTGGCCGAGGACCGGCACCTGGACGACAACATCGTCGTCCTCAAAGGACTGATCGACCCGGCGCACCGGGAACTGGCCGAAACCGAGCGGCGGATGCTGACCACGGTCGAGCACCAGAACATCGTGCGCATCCACAACTTCGTCGCCCACCGCGACCCGGCCACCGGGGAGCTGCACGACTACATCGTCATGGACTACGTGCCCGGGCTGACGCTCGCGGACATCGGCGCCAGCGGGCTGCCGGACGAGCCACTGCGGGCCGAGCACGTGGCGACCTTCGGGTTGCGCGTGCTGGCCGCGCTGGACTACCTGCACGGGCGGGGCTTGGTCTACTGCGACCTGAAGCCGGAGAACGTGATCCTGCGCCCGGGCGGCGGCGGGCCGGGCGACAGCCGGATCAAGGTGATCGACCTGGGCGGGGTGCGCCGGATCGGCGACCGCGACGACGTGCACACCGACGGCTACCGGGTGCCGGAGGAGGAGATCGCGGAGCACGGGGCGACCGTCGCCTCCGACATCCACACCGTCGGCAGGACGCTGCAGTGGTTGCTGCGCGCGTGCGCCGAGCACGACGCGGACCGGGTTCGGGTGGGCACCGAGGCGTTCGAGCTGCTCGCGGCCCGCGCCGCGCACCCCGACCGGGATCGCCGGTTCGCCTCGGCGCGCGAGCTGGCCGAGCAGTTGCGCAAGGTGCGCGGGCAGGTCGCCGCGCTGCGCGACGGCAAGCCCAGGGTCACCCGCTCCACCCGGTTCAGCCCGGCCACCGGTCTGCTCGACGCCGGGCTCGGGGCGCTGCCCGGCCTGGACCGGTGGACCCGACCGCGCCCGGACCGGGCCACCCGCGAACCGCTGGACCCCGGCCTGCCCGCGCCCGCCGCCGCCGTTGCGCTGCTGCCGGTGCCGGTCGCCGACCCGACCGCCCTCGACGCCGACCCGCGCAAGCTGCTGGCCGCGCTGAACCGCCCGACCGCCACCGCCGAGGAGGGCTTCGCCCGCTGCCGGGCGCTGCTGGCCGTGGGCGAGGACGAGCAGGCCGAGGCGGAGCTGGGCGAGGTCGCGGCGCTGCCCGACGCGCCGGGCTGGCAGACCGCCTGGCACCGCGGCCTGCTCGCCCTGGCCAGGGGCGAGCGGAAACCGGCGCACGACTGGTTCAGCGAGGTGCACGCCGAGGTGGCGGGGGAGGCCGCGCCGAAGCTGGCGCTGGCCTACTGCGCCGAGCTGGCGGGCGACCTGGACCGGGCGCGCGGGCTGTACACGGCGGTGGCGCTGGTCGAGGGCACGTCCGGCAGCGCGGCGTTCGGGCTGGCCAGGGTGTGCCTGCGGCACGGCGAGCGGGCGGACCGGGCCGGTGCGGTGGCCGCGCTGCGGCGGGTGCCCCGGCTCTCGCCGCACAGCGAGGCGGCGGGCACGGCCGCGGTCCTGGTCCTCACCGGGCACCTGAGCTGCGGCTACCCCGGCCGGGCCGACCTGGCCGCCGCCGCCGAACTGCTGGGGCGGCTCTACCTCGACGGCGGCGAGGCGGACGGGCCGGGCAGGCAGCGGCTGCGCGCGGTGCTCGCCGAGGCCGAGTACGAGAGCACCGGCCGGGCCCGCGCGGCGGCGACCGCGCTGGCGCGCTGCTACCGCGACCTCGCGGGGCAGGCCAGGGACGCGGGCGCCCTCGGCCTGTTCCTCGACCGCGCCCACGCCGTGCGCCCGCGCACCTGGTTCTGAGGAGTCGACGATGGCCGAGGGGTTCGAGCTGGCCGTGCACCACTGGCCGCACCTGGCGCGCGGGGCGACCGAGCTGCACGCCGTCCTGCGGATCACCGGCGGCGGGTCGGTCGGCGCGGCGGCGGGGTCGGTGGAGTCGGCGGTGGTGTTCGCCATCGACTGCTCCGGGTCGATGTGCGACCGCGACGGCGACCGGCCGACCGACCCCACCCGGATCGCCGCGGCCAGGGCGGCCACCGCGGCGGGGATCGACGCCCTGCCGGACGGGAGCTGGTTCGCCGTGGTCGCGGGCACCCACCGGGCGGACGTGGTCTTCCCCGGCGCACCGGAGCTGGTGCGCGCGGACCCCGACACCCGGGCCGCGGCCAAGTCGGCGGTGCGGCACCTCACCGCGTCCGGCGGCACGGCCATGAGCACCTGGCTGCGCGCGGCGGACGAGCTGCTGGCGGGCAGGCCGGACGCGGTGCGGCACGCGATCCTGCTCACTGACGGGAAGAACCAGACCGAGCGGGCGGGCGAGCTGGCCCGCACCCTGGCCGAGGTGCGCGGCCGGTTCGTCTGCGACGCGCGCGGCATCGGCACCGACTGGGACCCCGAGGACGTGCGGGCCATCGCGGAGGCGACGCACGGCACGGCGGACTCGGTGCGCGCCGCGGCGGACCTGACCGGGGACTTCGCCGCCACCCTGCGCACCGCCCTCGGCCGCACCGTGCCCGACCTGCGGCTGCGGGTGCGCACCGCCGGGTTCGCCACCGTGGGCCTGCTGCGCCAGGTGCACCCCGCGACCGCGGACCTCGTCGGCGTGCCCGCGGCGGACGGGTGGGGCGTGGAGTACCCGACCGGGGCCTGGGGCGCGGAGTCGCGCGAGTACCACCTGCGGCTCGACCTGGACCCGACCGGCTACGACGTCGAGGAGCAGTTGCTGGCCGCGTCGCTGGACCTGGTGCCCGGGGCGCCGGGGGCGACCGCGCGCCCGGTGCTGATGTGCTGGACCGACGACGTGCAGCGGTCGAGCCACGTCGACCCCGGGGTCAGCCACTACACCGGGCAGGCGGACCTGAGCGCGGCGATGATCGCGGGCTACGACGCCCACGACCGCGGCGACCACGAGGCGGCCCGGCGCGAGTGGGGCCAGGCGCTGGCCCTGGCGACCGGGCTGGGGAACACCGGGGCGGTGCGGCTGCTGGAGCGGCTGGTCGAGGTCGTCGACGGCGAGGTGCGCCTGCGGCCGGACATCGCGGCGGCGGACGTGCTGCGGCTGGGGGTCAGGTCGAACCACAGCGTCCGGGCGCCGCGGGTGCGCCCGGAGCGGTCGGAACCGCCCGCGGCCACCGGTCCCCCGCGCGCCTGCCACGAGTGCGCCGACCCGCTGGCCCCGGTCGACCTGTTCTGCGCGGGCTGCGGCACCCGAGCGGCGGAGCGGGCGTGAGCACGACGAGGCGGGCGCTGTGGGCGCTGCTGGTGTCCCTGGTGCTGACCGCCACGACCGCCTGCGGCGCCGCCTGGTGGCTCTACGACCGGCTGAGCAGCACGACCGAGACCGTGCGCGACCGGACCGGCCCCGCCGTGCAGGACCTGGCCGCGGCCCGGTCGGCGCTGGCCGAGGCGCACCGGGAGGCGCTGACCGCGTTCGCCTCCGGGCAGGCCGGGCTGGTGGGGCCGGGTGAGCGGTACCAGGACCGGATCGCGGCGGTCAGCCAGAGCCTGACCAGGGTCGCGAGCGCCACCGCCACCGGTGACCGGCTCCAGGTGGCCGAGGGCCTGCTGATCGCCTACATCGGGGCGGTCGAGCAGGCCGACGCGAACCACCGGGTGGCCGGGGGACCGACCCGGGTCGTCGTCGCGGACCTGGTCTACGCCGCCCGCCTGAGCGGCCAGGTGCTCGATGAACTGGACGGGGTGCTGGCCGAGCAGCGGCTCGACGACTCGGCCGGGGTCCGGGTGGGGCTGTGGTGGTGGCTGGGCACGGTCCCGCTGCTGCTGGCGCTCGTCGGCACCCAGGTCTGGCTGGGCACCCGGTTCCGGCGGACGCTGAACCCCTGGCTGCTGGCGGCGACCGCGGTGGCGTTGGCGTTCGCCGTCCTGGGCGCCGGGTGGGCCACCGCGGCGGGCACGGCGCTGACCGAGGGCACCGGCACGCTGCGCGGCACGGTCGTGGCCTGGGAGCAGCGGACCCGGACCCACGTCGCCGAGGGCGCGCGGACGCTCAAGTCGCTGCTCCCGGCCGACTGCCCGCGGTGCGCGGTGGCGGTGGCCGACCTGACCGCCGAGCCCGTCGCCCCGGCCGACCCGACGTCGGAGGCCGCGATCACCGCGGACGGGAGGGCGGCGGCGGAGCACTTCGACCGGGCCGCCGACACCGGGCGGCTCGCGTGGGCCGCGGGCGGCGCGTTCGCGCTGCTGCTCGGGCTCGGCGCCGTGGCGCTGTCGAGGTACCTGCTGGAATACCGCTTCCGCCCCCGGGGGGGTGCCAGGTGAGGCGATTCGCGGCAGGGCTGACCGTTGTGCTCCTGGTGGTGTCGGGGTGCTCGGCGGTGCGCGCCCAGAAGGCGCTGGTGGTGATGGCGGCGTGGGCGAGCGGCCCGGAGCGGGCGACGGTCGAGAAGGTGCTCGCGGCCTTCACCCGGGACACCGGGATCCGCACGGAGTTCGTGGGCACCCGCGCCATCACCCAGGTGTTGCAGTCCGACGTGCGCAAGGGCACCCCGCCGGACGTGGCGATCCTGCCCAGCCCCGGCGACCTGGCCGGGTACGCGCGGGCGGGCGCGCTGACCCCGCTGGACGCCGTGTTCCCCGCCCGGGTGGTGGCGGTGGGCGAGCAGTGGTCGCAACTGGAGCAGGTGGGCACCCCGGACCGGTTCGGGGTGGCGGTGAAGGTCGACCTCAAGAGCGCGCTCTGGTACGACCCGAGCCGGTTGGCGAAGCCGCCGAGGACGGCGGCCGAGCTGCGCGCGTTCGGCCGGTCGAGACCGGAGGCCTGGTGCCTGGGCCTGGCGGGCGTGCCTGCCTCCGGCTGGCCCGGCACGGACTGGGTCGAGGACATCCTGCTGCACCAGGCGGGCCCCGAGGTCTACCGGGCGTGGACGGCGGGCACGCTCGCCTGGACCGACCCCCGGGTGCGCGCCGCCTGGGAGACCTGGGGCGAGCTGATCGGCGGGGCGGTCAGCGGCGGACCCGGCACCGCCCTGCTCACCGACTACGACGACGCGGGCCGGGGGTTGTTCAGCACCCCGCCGAGCTGCTCGCTCGACCACCAGGCGTCCTTCATCACCGGCGCCTACGTCGAGTACCTCAACGGCCACTCCTACGCCTTCACCAGGTTCCCCCCGCTGGCGGACGTCGCCCCCGCCTCGGTGGTGTCGGCCGACCTGGCGGCGATCTTCCGCGACAGCCCGCAGGCCCGGCGGCTGGTGGAGTTCCTCGCCTCCGACACCGCCCAGGGGCTCTGGGCGCAGGACGGCGCCTACTCCGCCAGCCGCACCCTGCCCGGCTCGGCCGGGCGCACCGGCACCCGCGCCGAGGTGACCGGCATCCTGACCTCGGACGACGCGCTCTGCTTCGACGGCGCGGACCTGATGCCCGCCACCATGCGCACCGCGTTCTACCGGGCGGTGCTGCGGTTCGTGGACGAGCCGGGCACCCTCGACACCCTCCTCGCCCAGCTCGACACCGTCCGGACCGGCGCGGGCGAGAAGACCTGGCTCGACGTCCCCTGCGGCTGACCCGGCCGAGTCCCGCCCCGACAGTCGCTTGAGGACAGTCGACGACCGCGCCGCGACGCGCCGGTTCCGGGTCGGTGACCGCGCTCGGAGCGATCCGATACCGTGTCCGGAGTGGTCTGCGCGGGCCACCACAGCGGGGAGAAGGGCGCGAGGGCGAACACTCATGGCAGAGAGCACTCCGAAGGTCACGGTTGTCATCCCCACCTACAACGAGCGGGAGAACCTGCCGAAGGTGGTCGAACTGCTGACCGGGCTGGGGGTGCCGAACCTCGGGATCGTCGTGGTGGACGACAACTCCCCCGACGGCACCGGCGAGGTCGCCGACGGGCTCGCCGCGGCGGCACCGGGGACGGTGGGAGTCCTGCACCGCACCGAGAAGGACGGCCTGGGCCGCGCCTACGTCGCCGGGATGAGCAGGGCGCTGGCCGAGGGCGCGGACGTCGTCGTGCAGATGGACGCCGACCTGTCGCACCCGGTCGAGGCCGTGCCGGTGATGCTGGAAACCCTCGCCACCACCGACGCCGCCGTGGTGCTCGGCTCCCGCTACGTCGACGGCGGGTCCGTCGCGGGCGAGTGGGCGTGGCACCGCAAGGCGCTCTCGGCGTGGGCGAACTTCTACGTGGACACCATCCTGCGGCTCGGGGTGAAGGACGCGACCGCCGGGTTCAAGGCGTGGCGCGCGGACGCCCTGCGCGCCATCGACATCGCCTCGGTGCGCAGCAACGGGTACGCGTTCCAAGTGGAGATGAACCACCGCGTGGTGCGGCTGGGGATGCGCATCGCGGAGGTCCCGATCCGGTTCGAGGAGCGCACCGAGGGCCAGTCGAAGATGAGCTTCGCCGTGCAACTGGAATCGGCGGCGATGCCGTGGAAGCTGCGCTTCACCAAGCCCGGAGCGGGTGAGCCCGGCACGGCGGAACCCGCGAGCACGCCCGAGGTCGGCGGCGAGGCCACGCCCACGGGCACCGCGGGGCAGGCGCCCGGGGCAGCGCCCTCGGACGCGGCCGAGGGCCACGGCGAGGCCGAGCGCGCAGGCGGGGCGGTGCCCTCGGGCACCGGCAAGCCGGAGGCTCAGTAGCCGCCCGCGCGGAACTGGTCGAGGATGCGGCGCTCACGCTTGGTCGGCCTGCCCGCGCCGCGATCGCGGCGGGCCACCGGCACGACGGCGTCCGGGGGCGGAGCGGGGGTGTGGTCGAGGAAGCAGGTCGCCGCGTCCGGCGGGCCGACCCGCTTCTGGATCACCCGCACCACCTCGATCACCCTGGTCCGGCCGTTGAGGTGGGCGCGGATCTCGTCACCGGGCACGACCACCGTCGCGGGCTTGGCCGGGCGGTCGTTGACGCGCACGTGACCGCCGCGGCAGGCCGCGGCGGCGTCCGGTCGGGTCTTGGTCAGCCGGACCGCCCACAGCCAGCGGTCGACACGGGTGGACTCCACACCGACCGACCCTACTCGGCCGGGTACTCGTCGTGCCTGCGATTTCGGGTGTGCGCGTCCCCGGGCGGACGGACGTCGTCGACCATGGGCTCCTCCTGTCGTCGGGGCACCCGCTCTGCCCGCCGGGGCCCCACCCGCACGACCGCGCCGGAGACCGGACCACAGATCCCGACGCCGCCACCGGACTCGTGGAGTCGGGCTCGCCAAGGGCTGCCCGGCAGCGGCGTGCCCGGTGAGCGCCGAGGTCCATAGCTGTCTGGAGTCCACCATGCAGGTCCGCACCGCACTCCTGGTCTGCGCCGCGGTGGCGCTCACCGCGTGCGCCCCGCCGCAGTCGTCGAGTCCCCCTGCGGGGACGAGCACCCCCCAGTCGCGGCCGGTCGCCCCGCCACCGGCCGGAGGCGGGGTCGACTACCAGTTGGCGCAGGGCTACCCGCCCGCTCCCGGTGTGGAGATCGTCATCCGCGACCACGCCGCCCCGCCCGAACCGGGCCTGTACAACATCTGCTACGTCAACGCGTTCCAGGCCCAGCCCGGCGCCGAGGCCGAGTGGGGTGACCTGGTGCTGCGCGATGCCACCGGGTCCGCGGTCGTGGACGAGGACTGGGGCGAGGCCCTGCTCGACCTGCGCACACCGGACAAGCGCGACCGGGTCGCGGCGAAGGTGAACGCCTGGATCGACGAGTGCGCCGCCAAGGGCTTCCAGGCGGTCGAGCCGGACAACTTCGACAGCTTCACCCGATCACGCGGACTGCTCTCGGCCGCCGACGCCCAGGACTTCATCCGCCTGCTCTCCGCGCACGCCCACGACACGGGACTGGCCATCGGTCAGAAGAACACCTCTGAACTCGCCCCCGACCGCGAACGCAACGGCCTGGACTTCGCCGTGGCCGAGGAGTGCGGCGAGCAGGGCGACTGCGACGAGTACACCGCCGCGTTCGACGACCGGGTGATCGTCATCGAGTACACCGACAGCGGCCTGACCGCCGCGTGCTCCCGCTGGGGGGATGCGCTGAGCATCGTCCGCCGCGACCGCGACGTGCTGCCCGCGGACGAGCCCGGCCACCTCCGCGAGACCTGCTGACGCACCACCGGACCACCCGGACGCCTCCGGTCGCGCCCGCCCGACCGCGGTCGGGCCGGCGGCGGGTCAGACGATCATCGACGGCCAGGGCCAGCGGCGGACCCGGTAGGGCAGCCACCAGGCGAGGTCGTCCGCGGTGCCGACCAGGCCCTCCTCGATGAGGTGGGCGAGGACGTCCGGCGGCACCGAGTCGGACGGGGCACCGGGGATCAGGGTCTCCACGGCGGTGAGGTAGCGCGGATCGTCGATGACGAAGCGGGACAGGTCGCCCGCCCTGCGGTCCCGGACCTCCAGGAAGCCCGGGCCGTGCCGGTGGATGCACTTGCACAGGTAGTGGGTCTCGCGCCACCGCCTGAGGACCTCCTCGGCCTCGGGGTGGTCCGGCATGGCGCGCGGCGGGTGGAGGTGGTTCAAGCGCAGCCACACGTCCCGGTGCTTGCCCCACAGCACGGTCCAGTCGTAGGCGACGCTCCAACCGGTCAGCTCGCGCAGGAAGACCATCAGCCACACCAGGGTCCTGGCGTCCATCCCGCCGGTGAGGTCCAGCGGGCTGCCCACGGAGACCTTGCGGACTCCTCGGGCGTACAGGTCTGCAGCCGCGGTCTGCGGGTCGCCGGAGGCGGGCTGTTCGCCCATCGCCATGTCCGGCAGACCCAGGACGGCGTTGTCGTGGTCGCGCCAGAGCAGCAGGGGGATCGGGGCGGGGTGGAGGTCGAGGGTGGGGGCGCTCACGCGGGCACCTCCTCCAGGTCGGGCTGGGCGTGCTCCGGGTCGGTGTCGGGTCGGGGGAGCTTCATCAGGTCCTGGTTGCGGGAGATCGGTGCCACGTGGACGTAGGTGTCGCACTCGGTGAACAGCACGCCGAGCCGCAGCCACCGCGCCAGGGTGTCCGCGACCCGACCCGGGTCCGCGGCGAGCCCGGCCGCGGCGAGCTTGCGGGACAGCGCGGCGGGGGCGTGCGGTTGGTCGAGCAGGCGGAACAGGGCGACCTCCCACGGGTCGTCCAGCCGCAGGCTCGTCCAGTCGAAGCCCGTGCGGCGGCTGACGAGCAGGATGCGGTCGCCGAGGTCGGTGTGGGTGAGCCTGCTGGTGGGGAACTCGGCCTGCCAGCGGCGGGCGGCGGCGCGCAGCCGGTCCCCGGTGCGCTCACCGACGCCGAGCATGGCGGAGGTGAACAGGTAGGCCAGGTCCATCAGCTCGGTGCGCGGCAGGTCGTAGTTCATCGCGTACTGGGTGCCGGGGGCGAGCTCGGCGAACCCGAGTTCCGGGCGGTTGAAGTACGGGCTGAACCGCTCGATGACGATCCGGGCGACGCCCTCCACCGGGGGCAGGTGGTGCAGGGCGGGCATCTGCTCGATCACCGACTCGTAGTCGTCCTCCGCCTCGCCGGGGAACCCGTAGAGGTAGTTCCAGGCGATGGACAGGCCCTCCGACGCCGCGTCGCGCAGCATCCGCGCGTTGTGGCAGCCGGTCACGCCCTTGTCCATGATCTTGAGGACCCGGCTGTTGAGGTTCTCGATCCCCGGCTGCACGTTGACCAGCCCGGCCGCGGCGAGCGTGGCGAGCTGGCCGCGGTTCATGTTGGACTTGATCTCGTACTGCATCCGCAGGTCGTAGCCGGACTCGATGATCGCGGGCAGCAGGGTGCGCACGTAGCCCATGTCCAGGATGTTGTCCACGACGAACATGTCCAGCACCTGGTGCTCGCGCACCAGGTGCACGATCTCGTCCCAGAAGACCTCCGGGCTCTTGCTGCGGAACTGCATGAACGACCCGTTGAGCCCGCAGAAGGTGCAGTGGTGCTTCTCCCCCCACCAGCAGCCGCGGGCGCCCTCCACGACCAGCTTCGGGTCCACCCAGTCGCGCACCACCGACTCGTCGAGGCGCTCGAAGTAGCCGTCGTAGTTCGGCGCCACGATCTGCGCGGGCGCCAGCGGGGTGGCCGCCATCGGGTTGACCACCGCGGCCCCGTCCCCGTCCCGCCAGCACAGGCCGGGCACCGCGCCCAGGCCGCCGCCGTCGCGCAGGGCCCGCACCAGGGCGGGGAAGGCGACCTCGCCCTCGCCGCGCAGCACGTGGTCGACGAACGGGAAGTTGCGGTGGATCGCCTCGCCCTGCACGCCGTCGCAGTTCGCCCCGCCCATCGCCACGCGGACGTGCGGGGCGATGCGCTTGAGCGCCCTGGCCACCGCCAGGGCGGGCACGTTCTGCTGGAAGGTGGAGGTGAACCCCACGAGGTCCGGGTTGCGCTCGGCGATGCGCCTGGCGGTCTCCTCGACGAACTCGGCCGCGTTCTCGTGCAGCTCAAGGGCCATCGCGCGCTGCTCGTCCGGCATCGGCACCAGCTCGGCCAGCTCGTCGACGCGCCAGTGCGGGTCGTCGTAGAGCGCCGAGGTGAAGACCCAGTCGCCGACGCCCTGGAAGTAGGTGTCGAGGGAGTAGAAGTAGTAGTCGCGGACGGTGAAGGACCTGCGCTCGGCGATCCAGTCCACGTAGTCCAGGTTGGCCTGCACGACCTCGACCTCGGCGTCGGGCACCGCGCGGCGCACCGCCGTGCTCAGGATGCCGAGCGCCAGCGAGGGCACGTCGATCAGCGCCCACGGCATGTTGATCAGAACGATTCGCACTGCGGCCCGCTTTCGTCGTGCTCGGGTGTGGTTCTCGGGTCTGCCGTGGTGGGGAGGCGGGCGCCCGCCTCCCCACTGCCATCGGGGTGCGGTGTCGTCAGAAACCCACGCTGACGGACACGGTCACCTCGACACTGCGGCTCTGGTCGCGGTTGCCGCTGATCGGGTCGTTCTTGATGACGCGCTTGCGCATGCGTTCACCTCCCTCCCGGGGTCTCGGCGGGGTGCCTGCCCGCCTTCGTCGGGGCGGGCAGCTCCCGCCCTCCCAGCGCCGTGGCCACGAAGCGCACCACGGAGCTGATGACCTGGTGGTGGACCGCGCCGGTGTGGCCCTCGTGGCCGGACCGGGTCCACTGGAGTTCGTGCTCGACACCGCGCGCCGACAGCGCCGCGACGTAGGCGGCCACCTGGTCCGGCGGGCAGCGGTTGTCGTCGGTGGCGGCCAGGACGAGCACCGGCGCGCGCACGGCGGCGACGTGGGTCATCGGGGACGCCGCGGCGTAGGCGGCGGGGCGCTGGTCCGGGTCCCCGCCGAAGATGCGGCGGTCGAGGGCGCGCACCGCGGGGGTGGCGCCGCGGTACGCGGCGGCGTAGTCGGCGATCGGGTTCACGGCCGCGACCGACTGCCAGAGTTCCGGCTGCACGCCCGCGGCGAGCAGGGCGAGGTAGCCGCCCCAGGACGTGCCCACCACCGCCGTCCGGTGCTCGTCGGTGACCCCGGTCCGGACCAGGTGCTCGCGCACGGCGGCGAGGTCGAGGAGCTGCGTGTTCCCCGGGCCGTCGGAGAAGTCGTTGCGCCAGGCCGCGCCGTAGCCGGTGGAGCCGCGGTAGTTCGGCCTGGCCACCGCGCAGCCGATGCCCGCGAAGACCGAGACCAGGGCGTCGTAGGCGTCGTGGGCCGCCGCGTGCGGGCCGCCGTGCAGCAGGAACACGGTGGGGTGCGGCGCGGGTGAGCCCGGCACGGTGAGCAGCGTGTGCACGGGTCCGGCCGGGGTGTCCACCCACACCTCGCCCGGGGTGCCCGCCACGGCCGCGGTCCGGGGGCCGCCGAGCGGTCGCCGCCCGGACGCGGTGCGCAGGTGCGGCGGGTGGGCGGTGTCGGTCCAGACGTGGTGCAGGTCGCCGTCGGGCTGCACCTGGGCGGCCAGGATGGTCCCCCGCTGCGTCGGCAGCAGCGTGTCGGTCCGCCGGTCCAGGTCGAGTTCGCGCAGTTCGGAGCGGGCGTGCCGGTCCCGGCGCACCAGGACCCGGCGGCCGTCGGGGTACCAGGACGGGGCGATCTCGGTGTCGGAGGCGAACCAGGGCAGCTCGCGGATCCCGCCGCCCGGGGTCCACTCGGCCAGGCGGTACTCGGTGTCGCTCGCGGTGGTCAGCAGCAGCCGTTCACCGCCGGGCACGGGCGCGAACCCGGACACCCACAGGCTGCGGTCCGGCAGGCGCAGGGGCAGGTGTTCGCCGGTGGCCACGTCCAGCACCACCGCGGGGACCGGGTCCTCGGGGTCGCGGGCGAGCACGGCCAGGCGGCCGGAGTGGGACAGGTCGACGAGCGTGGCGTAACCGTCGAACTCGCCGATGAGGTCGACCCGGCCGTCCGGGCGCCTCAGGTGGACCGAGAGGCCGTCGTGGCCGACACCGACGGCGGCGGTGCCGTCCGCGGACATGGCGAGCCCGGCCGCGCGACCGGGCGGCAGCCCGGCGTCGACCGCGGCACCGCCGCCGAACGGGGTGATCCGCCAGCGGCCCACCCCGGTGAGGTCGTCGTCGAACCACCACACCCAGGCGCCGGTCGGGTCGATGGCGCAGGTGACGGTGCCCTGCGGCCGGTCGGTGACCTGCCGGGCACCCGCGGTGGTCCAGGCGAACACCTCGCAGCGGCCGTCCACGTCGCCGACGTACACCGCGCGGGTCGGCGCGAACTCGGCGAAGGCGGGTGGTTCCGGGAAGAACACCCGGACGTCGATCTGCACGGCGTTCACTCCCCCGCCTGCTCGGGAACGCGGTCCTGGTCGGGTGCCGCGGTCAGCAACGGCAGGATCGTGGTGGTGTAGAGGGCGATCGCGGTCAGGCCCACCCCGAGCGCAGCCGCGACGAGCCCCGGTGCCAGTGCGGCGACGAGCGCGCCCGCCGCCAGCGGGGCCACCGCGCCCGTCCCCTCCCCCAGGGTGCGCAGGGCGGTCCCGACCCGGCCCTGCATCCCGTCCGGGGTGCTGGCGATCGCCTTGCTCTGGAACGCGATGCTCAACGCGGGCGTGAGCGCCGATACCGCGGCCAGGAGGACCCCCATCACCGCCGGTGGTGGGGTCGCCGTGAACGTGAACGCCACGAGGGCCATCAACCACGAGACGACCAAGACCAGCCTGATCGGCGGGAAGCGGCGCAGCAGGGTGGGCGCGAACAGCGCCCCGCACAGGCCCGCCACGCCCGCGGCGGTGAGCAGCAGGCCGATGGTGGCCGCGGAAGCGCCGTGCAGGCGCGCGACGAGGATGACGTGGAAGTACAGCGCACCCAGCACCAGGTTGACGCCCGCGGCCCACACGGTCATGAACCGCAGGAACGGCACGGCCCACAGGAACCGCACACCGTCGGCGAAGTCCCTGGCGAAGGCGGGCCTGGTGGTCTCCGCCCGCGCGGGCCGCAGGTCCGAGCCGAGGGCACGGGCGCACAGGGCGGCGACGGCGTAGCAGGCCGCGTGCATGAGGAAAGGTGCCCACGGGGCGAGTTGGTACAGGCCGCCGCCGACACCCGGTCCGGCGAGCTTGGCGGCCTTCTCCCTGGCCTGGAGGGCACCGAGCGCGCCTTCCGGGTCGTTCGGCGGGAGGACCGCCCGGATCGCGCCCGACGCGGCGGCCGCGTAGCAGGCGGTGGCCGCGCCCTCCACGACCGCGGCGGTGAACAGCACCGGCAGCGAGGCCCGGCCCGTGAGCACCACCAGGGCGATCGCGCCCGCCGCGCAGGTGGCGACCAAGGCGGAGACCACCATCATCGGTCGGCGCGGCACCCGGTCCGCGTAGACGCCCGCCGCCGGGGAGAGGAGCACCTCGGACAACCCGACCGCGGTGCCCAGGACCCCCGCGGTCACCGGTGAGCCGCCGAGCAGGAGCACCAGCACCGGCAGCACCAGCGCCGAGGCGTGCGAACCGAGCAGGGTGGCCGCGCCACCGAGCCAGAACAGCCGGAAGTCCCGGTGTCCCCGCACGCCCGCCCCGATCACCACCACCCGGTTCTCCTCCAATTCTGCCAAATGCAGGAATTGATCGCGAAAATGAATGCCGCCACATTCGACGAACCCCATCCGAATTGGCGCCCCAGGAGGATAGCGCCGCGATCCGCGCGTTCACATCGGCCATTCAGACCATGTCAAACAAAAGTCTACAATGGACAAAAAGAGTGACTTCAACGAATGCCGGAGGGATTCCATACAGGTTTCAATGGGACGTCGCCATGCGCCGGGTGGAGCAATTCAGAGCCGAGCGCGCACCTCGCCTGGTTTTTTCCAACCAGTGATCCCACGGCTTCGGTTCTCACTTTCGACGATGATCACGGCCTGCCCTCACCGCCGGGCGAGCACGTCCGCGCCTCTGGGAGACTCCGGTCATGAGTTCCCCCGGGACAGGCGACCCCGAACCGCAGGACGTCATCAACCGCTACGTGAACGTCGACGGCGAGGACGGCCAGCGCTACATGACGCTCATGCAGGGGAACCCAGTCGGGCTGGGCGCACCGGGCGGCATGGCTTTCCTGCGGTCGCTGGCCGAGGCGGCGGAGCAGATCACCGACCGCGAACTCGAGGTCCTGCTCGACGCCGACTGGCGGTGCAGGCTCGTCGCGGGCTGGTTGATCGGGGTGGACCGCCGCGAGCGGTTCCGCGCCCCCGTGGGCGCCCGACTGCTGGAGAGCAAGTTCGTCTACGCCGGGCACGGTTACTGCTTCGCGCTCGCCAGGCTCGGCACCGCCGACGACGCCGACATCCTCACCGCCTACCTGGACAACTACCTCCGCGAGACGAACCTGCGGTACGACCAGGACTGGGCGTTCGGCGCCCTCCAGCACATCGACGAGCGCCTGGGCACCCACCGCGCCGCGCGGTTCACGCAGCCGGGAGGGCTCTGGCAGCCGTGGGCCACCGCAAACCGGGCGGACACCACCGACTACAAGCAGCGGGTGGACATCCTGTGCTACCTCGTGCAGGAGGCCGTCGACGCCCACCACGCGAGTCGCGGCACCGGAGAACCCGCCTGACGGTTCAGAAGGCGAACTGCTGGCCGTCGGCCGTGCGGGTGGGCGGGGCCTGGGAGGGGCCGATGGCGGAGAGGCGGTGGGTGAGCAGGGTGTTGCGGCGGCGGGGGCGGTTGTCGAGGGCGCGGAAGAGGGCGCCACGGTGGCCGACGATCACCACGAGCTTCCTGGCACGGGTGATGGCCGTGTAGAGCAGGTTCCGTTGCAGCAGCAGGTGCGGGGTGTCGTTGGTGAGGGGGATGACGACGTACGGGTACTCGCTGCCCTGGGACCGGTGCACCGTGATGGCGTAGGCGTGGGCCAGGGTTTCGAGTTCGTCGAAGTCGTAGGTGGCGGTTTGGCCGTCGTCGAGGGCGATTTCGACCTGTTGGTCGTCTTTGTTGATGGCGGTGATGGTGGCGGTGGCGCCGTTGAAGACCCCGTAGTCGCCCTTGGTGGGGTCGTTTCGGGTGGGCATGACCTTGTCGCCCACGCGGAAGGGGCGGTCGTCGGCCCAGTGTTCCGGGGTGGTGTCGCGGGCGGGGTTGCGGTGGTCCTGCGCGAGGCGGCTCAGGGAGGTGGCGCCGGTGGCCCTGGCCTTGCCGGGGCAGAGGATCTGGACTTCGGCGGGGGTGCAGCCCTGCTTGGCCGGGAGGCGGCGGGTGGCGATGTCGACCACCAATTCGGCCACGTCGGCGGTCTTGTCCGCGTCGAGGTCGTGGAACCAGAACTGGGGGCCGTTGACCGGGGGCCTGCCGTGCACGACCCGGTTGGCGTTGCTGACGATCCCGCTGTCGGCGTCCTGCCGGTAGATCGTGTCCAGGCGGGTGGAGGGGATGTCGGCGACGCCCAGCAGGTCGTGCAGGACCGCGCCCGGGCCGACGCTGGGGAGTTGGTCGACGTCGCCGACCAGCAGCAGGTGGCTGCCCTCGGGGATGGCGCGCAGCAGGCGTTCGGCGATGAGGACGTCGAGCATGGACGCCTCGTCCACCACGACCAGGTCCGACGACAGCCCGTCGTTGGGGTCGAACAGACCGCCGTCGTCGACCGGGTTGTCCCGGTGGTGCACCAGGCGGTGGACGGTGGTGGCGCGCAGGCCGGTCAGCTCCGACAGCCGCTTGGCCGCGCGCCCGGTCGGGGCGGCGAGGGCGACGGTGGCACCGGCGGCCTTGGCCCGGCGCACCAGCGCGGCCACGGTGTGGCTCTTGCCGCTGCCGGGGCCGCCGGTCAGGATCGACAGCGTCTCGGTGAGCGCCATCTCGACGGCCTCGGCCTGCCGCTGCCCCAGCGGCGGGTCCTCCTCGGCGACCGCCCCGGCCCGGCGCGGGAGCTGCGACGGCGCCGCCAGCAGCCGCCGCACGTTCTCGGCGAGCGTGCTCTCCCTGCGGTGCAGCCACGCCGGGAACACCAATTCGTCCTCGAACAGCGCGGGTGTGCGCTCCACGACGACCGAGCCCATGTCCCGCAGCTCGTCCAGCCCGTCGCGGACCAGTTCCGGGTCCTGCCGGACCAGGGCCACCGCCGCCGCCAGCAGTTCCTCGCGCGGCAGGTAGCAGTGCCCGCCCTTGCCCCTGGCCTCGTCGAGGACGTGCAGCAGGGCCGCGCGCATCCGGGCGCCGCTGCGCTCCGGGATGCCCACCGCGACGGCGATCTTGTCGGCGATGCGGAAGCCGATGCCGTGCACCCGCTCGATGAGCTGGTACGGGTGCTGCTCGACGATCTGCCTGGCCTCGGCGCCCAGGTGCCGGTGGATGCGCACGGCCAGCCCGGGGGTGACACCGACCCCTTGCAGGAAGACCATCACCTCGCGGATCTCGCGCTGCTCCGCCCAGCCCTCGACGATCGTCGCCAGCCGCTTGCGGCCGATCAGTGACACCCCGAGCAGCAGTTCCGGGGTGGTGTCGATGACGGTCAGCGTCTCGGCGCCGAAGCGGTCCACGATGGCCTGGGCGATGGTCGGGCCGATGCCCTTGATCATGCCGGAGCCCAGGTAGGCGCGGATGGCGTGCACGGTCGCGGGCAGCACCCGCTCGCAGGTCAGCACGCGCAGGGTGTCGGCGTGCCGGGCGGTGGACGGTCGGCGGCCGGTCACCCGAAGCGTCTCGCCGGGGCGCAGGCCCGCCAGCACGGTGCCCGCGACCTTCACCGGCTCGCCGGACTCCCCCGTGCTGAGCACGGCGACGGTGTGCCCGTCGGGCCCGACGTGGATGACCCGGTCGACCACGCCTTCCACGACCTCGTCGCTGCCCTCGGGCGCGCTGGACACGCCGGCCTCCCTCCGCACTCCTGCTGATCACGTAGGGTAGCGCCGTGCGGCGGACCAGGGTGACGGACAGCGCGGGGCGACCCCGGTGACCACCGTCTCCGCGATCGTCCAGCCGCCCCCGCCGTCGCGGCGCGGTGGGCAGGGACCCACCCGCGCCGTTCCCCTCGTCCGCGCCGCCGAGCGGCGGCTGCTGCACTGGTGCAAGACCACCGACCCGGACCTGCGGCTGCCCGACCTGCCCGGGGGCACCGACGCGCGGGTCCTGCTGCCCACCGGCGAGGCGTTCGACGCCCTGCGCGCCCGGCTCACCGACGCGGGGGTCGCGCACCGCTCGGTGCGGCACTGGATCGAGGACGAGGTCATCACCACGATCGGCGTGGACGCCCTCACCGTCACCACCGCCCTGACCGCCCGCGCCCGCCGCGACTGGGGCGGCCCGACCGCCGACGAGCGCGCCCACGACGCCCGCGACGCGTTCGAGGCCGTCTGGGACGCCCACGGCCCGGTCGACGTGCCGGAGGTCGAGCACGTCCCGGCCGCCGACCTGGTGCCCGCGGGGTGGCTGGAGTACCTGCCGTTCCCGACGCTGAACCCGGCGCAGGCGCACGCCGCCCCCGCCGTCCTCGGCTCGTCGGAACACCTGGTCATCACCGCGCCGACCGGGGCGGGCAAGACCGTGGTCGGGATGCTGGCCGCGCTGCGGGCGATCCTGGGCGAGCGGCGCAAGGCCGCCTGGCTGGTGCCGCAGCGGTCGCTGACCGACGAGCTGGACCGCGAGCTGGCCACCTGGCGCGGCAAGGGGCTGCGGGTGGAGCGGCTGTCCGGGGAGTACCTGACCGACATCGAGCGGGTGCGCGCGGCGGACCTGTGGGTGGCGACCACGGAGAAGTTCGAGGCCATCTGCCGGGCCAACTCGTTGCAGACCGCGCTGGCCGAGGTGGGCTGCCTGGTCGTCGACGAGATCCACCTGCTCGGCGCACCCGAGCGCGGCCCGCTGCTGGAGGCGCTGCTGGCCAGGGTGCGCGGCGCGGACTCGCCGGTGCGGATCGTCGGGCTGTCGGCGACGGTGTCCAACGCCGCCGAGATCGCCTCCTGGTTGCAGGGGTCGCTGGTGTCGACCACCTGGCGGCCGACCCGGCTCACCTGGCAGCTCCCGCAGATCCCGGCCACCTCCGACCGCACCACCGACGGCCTGCTGCGGATGCGCACGGCGGTCGACCTGACCCGGCGGGTCACCGGGGACGGCGGCAGCGTGCTGGTGTTCTGCGGCACCAAGCCCAACGTCCGCACCACGGCCCTGGCCATCGCGGGTTCGCGCGGGGCGGACACCTCCGGCGTGCACATCGACGACACCGACCGGCTGCACAAGGCGTGCGCGTCGGTCGGGGTCGGGCTGCACTACAAGGACTGGGACCACAAGCGCGAGGCCGAGCAGCGCTTCCGCGACCGCGACTGGGACGTGCTGGTCGCCACCACCACGGTCGCCGCCGGGGTGAACCTGCCCGCGCGGGCGGTCGTCGTGCGCGACACCCGGGTCGGCCTCGACGACGTCGACGTGGCCACGGTGCTCCAGATGTTCGGCCGGGCGGGCCGGGTCGGCGCGGGCGAGCGCGAGGGCTGGGCCTACCTGGTGACCTCGGAGCTGGAGCGGGCCAACTGGCAGGCCGCCCTGGTCGACGGCTACACCGTGCACTCGCAGATCCACGACAGCCTGCCCGACCACGTGCTCGCCGAGGTCGTGCAGGGCCGCATCACCACGCTGCCCGAGGCCGAGCAGTGGTGGCTGCGCACCCTGAGCCACCACCAGGGCGACGAGGACAGCGAACCGGTCACCGAGGCCGTCGACTTCCTGGTGCGCAACGGTTACCTGGCGCTCGACGGTCCCAAGGTGACCGTGACGGAACTGGGCCTGCTCACGGCGCGGCTGATGGTCGGCACCCGGGTCGGGGCGCAACTGCGGGCGGCGCTGGCCAGGGTCGAGGTCCCGACCGACCCGGACACCGCCGAGGACCTGCTGATCCACCTGGTGTCCCTGCTGGTCCCCGACCTCGCCCACGCCCCGGTCGCCGAACCGCAGCGCCCGGTCGTGGCCACCGTCCTCAAGGCGGGCGGCCACCGCGACCGCATCCGCCCCAGCACGGCGGTGTCCGGCCTGGGGTCGTCGGTCGCCCACTCCCCCGGCGACCTGGCCCGGGCGGCGCTGCTGCTGGTCGCGCACTCCCCCGAGCTGTTCACCAGGCCGGGGCGGACGATCGTGGGCCTGCCCGCGAGCACCCTGTTCCCGGTCCTCGACCAGGCCCCGCGCCACCTGGCCTGGCTCGCGGCGCAGGGCTTCACCCGCACCGTGCACCCGTGGGTCGCCGTGGTCGCCGCCGACCTGGCCCGGCGGGTCCGCTGGCGCAGGCTCGGCCCGACGCGCGGCGCCGGGCGGCTGCTGTGGATGTGCGAGCAGATGGCACCACCCCCGCACACCGACGAGGACGTGCCCCGGCTGTGGCAGGCCGCCCGCTCGCGCGGGCTCACAGCACCGGACTGGCCGCAGGTGACACCCCCGCGCGGCTGCCGCCTCGACCAGTCCGACTACGCCGCCCTCCTGCGCGACCGCACCACCGGCGCCGCGCTCACCGCCACCTCGGTCACCGGCCTGACCAGCGGCGTGCTCGTCGCCTGGTCGGACCACAAAACGGCCGACACGACCGTGACCGAGCAGGCCACCGTCGACCACCCCGCCGCCACCGACGCCGCCGCCTTCACCCGCCGTGGCGACTACCGGGCGACCGGTTTCCTGGCCGAGCACTACAACGCACTCCGCGACTGACAGCCGGGCACCTCACCCACCGCGGCGCGCGGTGGCCATCGCGGCCCGGGCCGACCGGCGTGCCTCGGCTGCCGCCCGGGGCTCGGCGCCCGCGGTGAGGACGACCAGGGTCCCCTCGTAGAGCAGGTGCAGGTGGGCGCCCAGGTCGGTGTCACCGGCGAGGGCGTCGAACAGGGCGCGCATCCAGGCCTTCTCCGCGCGGATGACGGGCACGGCGGGGTGGTCGCCGCCCCCGATCTCGGCGTGGGCGTTGACGAAGGCGCAGCCGCGCCGCTGGGTCCCCATCCACGCCTCCAACGCCTCGAAGACCCCCAGGACCTGGTCCTCACCGCGGGCGATGTCCTCCCAGCGGGCGCCGGGGCCGGTTCCGGCGAGCCGGGTCAGCAGGTAGTCGCGCCAGAGGTGGGCCCGCCGCAGCAGGTACAGCGCGACCAGGGCGTCCTTCGAGCCGAACCGGTCGTAGAGGGTCTTCTTGGTGGTGCCCGCCGTCTCCGCGATCAGGTCGACGCCGACGGCCCGCACCCCGTGGTCGTAGAACAGGTCACTGGCCGCCTCCAGCAGCCGCGTGCCCGCCTCGGTCAACCTCGGCAGCGGTTGCAGCACGGCGCGCAGCGGGGCGGGGGTCGTCCCGTCCAGCGTGGTGATCGCCTCCAGCACGGTGCGCCTCCTCGGTCGGTGCACTGCGAGTATACTGACCGGTATGGTTACCTGAGTCGATGCCCCTCCACACTCGCCTCGCCAACCACCCCACCGGCGCCCGGCTGCGCGGCGCCGCCTTGGTCGTGGTGTGGAGTTCGGGTTTCATCGGCGCCGAACTCGGCACCCGGCACGCCGGACCGGACACCGTGCTGACCTGGCGGTGCCTGGCCACCGCCGCCGTCCTGCTCCCCTGGCTGCCGCGCGCCATCACCCGCCTGGACCGGCGGGAGTGGGCACGCCAAGCCGTGCTGGCGCTGCTGTGCCAGTGCCTCTACCTCGGGGGCGTCGTCTCGGCCGCCGCCGCGGGGGTCCCCGCGGGCACCTCCGCGCTCATCGCCTCACTGCAACCCGCCCTGGTCCTCGTCGCGACCGTCCTGCCGACCCGCAGGCGGGTGCGGAAGAGCCACCTGGTGGGACTGGCCCTGGGAACCACCGGGGTCGCGGTGACCACGACCGGAGACCTGCACGCCGGGGTCGGCATCCCGGCACTGCTCCTGCCGCTGTCGGCGATGCTGTCGCTGGCCGCCGGAACCCTGCTGCAACAACGGTGGTCCAGAACCGCTCCCCCGCTCATGCAGACCCTGGCCGTGCAAGCCGTTGTCACCGCCGGGTTCTTCACCGCCTACAGCGCCGTCGCGGGCGAACTGGCACCTCCGTCGTCCACGGGATTCTGGACCGCCGTGGTGTGGGCGGTCGTGGCGGGTGTCGGCAGCTACGGCCTCTACTACCTCACCACCACCCGCGACGGCGCCGACCGCGCCAGCACCCTGCTCTACCTGACCCCCGCCGCCACGGCGCTGTGGGCGGCCCCGATGTTCGGCCAGCCCATCGGGCCGACGACCGTGCTCGGCCTGCTGATCAGCGCGACCGCCGTCGCCCTCCTGCGCACCCCGTCGGCCCCGGGACCGGACGAGAGCACCCCACCCGGTCGGAACCGGGTGGGGTGCTCTCGTTGACCGGGTGTCACTTCAGGGCGGCGAGCGCCGAGTCGTAGTCGGGCTCGTCGGCGATCTCACCGACGAGCTGGGAGTGCACGACCACATTGGACTCGTCCAGCACGACCACCGCGCGGGCGGCGAGACCTGCCATCGGGCCGTCCTGCAGCGCCACGCCGTAGTCGGTCAGGAACTCGGCGCCGCGCAGGGTGGACAGCGTGGTCACGTTGTCCAGGCCCTCCGCCGCGCAGAAGCGGGCCTGGGCGAACGGCAGGTCGGCCGACACGCACAGCACCACGGTGTTCTCCGCCTCGGCCGCGCGCTCGTTGAACGTGCGCACCGAGGTCGCGCAGGTCGGGGTGTCGACGCTGGGGAAGATGTTGAGCACCTTCCGCTTGCCGTCGAACGCGCTCAGGTCGACGTCGGCGAGGCCCTTGCCCACCAGGCTGAAGGGGGCCGCCGTCGCGCCGACCTCCGGGAAGGCGCCACCGACGGAGACCTGGTTCCCCCTGAGGGTCACAGTTGACACGTTGTCCTCCAAGATCTTCGATCCGACAACCGCGATGCTAGAGCCCGCGCGGGCCGGGGTCGCCGCCCGTCCGCTGTGATCCCGCCCGGTCACCCGAGCGCGACGACGCCGACCACCCGGTCGCAGGTCAGCCTGCCGCCGGGGGCGCCGACGTAGGAACCCGAGGTGGGGGCCACGTCGGCGTAGTCGCGGCCGGTGGCGACGGTGACGTACGCGGCGTCGGCGCGGCGACCGTTGCACGGGTCGAACGCGACGGCCTCGGCGCCCCCGAGGTTCGGCACGACGACCTCCACCCAGGCGTGGGTGCCGCCCTGCCCGAGCAGGTGGCCGGAGACGTAGCGGGCGGGCAGGCCCCGCGCCCGGCACAGCGCGAGCATGAGGTGGGCGGAGTCCTGGCAGACGCCGCGGCCACCGGCCAGGGCCTGGGCGGCGGTGGTGGTCACCGACGTGGTGCCGAACTCGTAGGTCAGGGCGGCGTGGACCCACGCGCAGGCGCCGTCGGCGAGGTCCAGGCCGGTGCCGGGCAGGTCCGCCGCCGCCTCGGCCAAGCGCGGGTCGGTCCCGGTGAGCGCGGTGGGGGTCAGCAGCCGGGGGTCGTGCAGCGCGGTGGCGGGCAGGCGGGTCGGGCCGTGGGACCTGGCGCGGTCGAGGACCGCGGTGAGGTGGAACTCCACCCGCCGTTCGACCCGGGGGGCGAAGACCTTCACGATCGTGTTGCCCGCGGTGTCCGGGCCGACCCAGTGGTGGGAGAAGGCCCCGCGGACCTCGATCCGGTGGTGTCGGCGGCGCTGGTCGCCGTGCCGGGCGGGCGGGACGAACACCAGGCGCTGGCGGACCGACTCGACCGGGGTGTCGTACTCGTAGCGGAACGCCTGCTCGATCCGGTACACCACGCGATCAGCGGCCTCCAGGTCGAGGCTGCGGTGCTCCAGCAGCGGCGCGGTCGTCACGTCCTCGGCGAGCACGGTCACACCCCCTCGTCGTCGTCCCGGGCACGATCCGGACTCCGAGCACCCTAGGTGCCCGCACCGACATCCGGTCGGTTCCCGCTGGATTCCACGCCGGCGCCGCCCAACTGGTGGAATGCCGTGATCGGATACGCCGTTTGTGCGCTTGTCAGATTATCGCCGACCATCCAGGGTGAAGGGAGAAACTTCACGGAGGACGGGTGGCGGCGATGGGGAAACTCAGGCACGGCGCGATGGTGGTGGCGGTGGCCGTCCTCGCTTCCGGGGTGGTCGCAGCGGGAGCGGCGCAGGCGGCGCCCGCCCGACCGGACGGCGTCGGGCGGATCACCGATCGGGTGGCGCGCGCGGTGGCGGTGGAACTCGGCGAGTCCGGCGCCCGGCCCGCGCTGGGCACGGCGGCAGCCGACCCGCGGGTGCTGGACCGGCGCGGTCGACTGGCCCCGACCCTGGCCGCGGCCAACGCCGACGTGCTGGCCGCCAAGGGGCTGCCCGCCGGGTCGGCCGACCTGCTGCGGGTGCGCCTGGGCGACGCGGGCATGGCGGTCGCCCTGCACCAGGGGGTGGCACCGCTGGTCGCGGCGGCGCCGAACGACGACGAGGCGAGGGAGTTCACCGCCTACGAGCCCGGTGGGCGGGCGGTGGTGCTGTCGACGGTGCAGGTCCCGACCCGGCCGGTGTTCGTGGTCGACATCGACGTGCCCACCGCCACCCGCCTCGGCCTGGACGTGCTGCGGCGCGCGACCGGCACCCGTTCTGTCCAGAGTGGACAGGTGAAGGCGGCGGGCGGCTACTGGGCCACCCAGGTCACCCGCGTCCGCGTCGGCGACAACCAGGAACCGTGGCCGAAGGGGTCCTCGGAGATCTTCACCCTGGCGGGCGGCTTCGGCCCGGACGGCAGGGCCACCGTCGAACCGGTGCAGATGCCCTACCTCGACGACGAGGACCGCGACTACCACCCCAACCAGCTCCTGGTGCACTGGAACCGCTACAGGTACAACGCCGCCGACGTGGTGATGATGGAGGACGACGGCGACACCGACTACTCCGCGCTGGCCAACGCCCTCGCCACCGCGCTGCTGACCATTGTGGACGGTGGCGCGTACACCCCGCTGGTGACGGCGATCCTGAACGCCATGCCCGCGAGCTGGTGGGTGGACGACCCGGACTACGTCGAGTCCTGGTACACCCTCACCACCCAGACCTCGGGGACCGTCACCGGGGCGCGCGGCACCGGGGTCATGGACGTGCGGCCCTACTGGGTCGAAGAACTCTGAGGCGGTCGGGTGGGGCTGCCCGACCGGGGGCGGCGGGTCCCCCGGGACGAGTGGTCGCCGACCGCAGTGGCGGTTATCCGCCTGCCGCGGAGTTGGGTGGGTGATCGTCGGTGGAATTCGGTTAACTGTGTCCGTGTCGGGACGTAAACAACTGGTGTTGTGGCTGTTGATCGTCGGGGGCTTCCTGGTTGTCGGCTTCCGCGAGGGCGCGACGACGATCACGTGGGTGCTCGCGGCCGTGGCGGGCGCGGGAGGCGTGGCCAACTACCTGGCCACGGTGGTGAAGCCGAGCGCGACCACCAGTACCGACGCGCAGGTCGACGACGCCGCCGCCGCACTGGCGAACAAGGTCAGGCAGCAGTGGGACAAGGAGCTGCGCGCACGGGCCTTGGTCGAGGACAAGCGGTTGCCGGTGCGGTGCAGGCCGTTGTACGGCGGGTCGGAGACCGAGCGGACGTGCGACGAGGTGGTGAGCGCGTACGTCGACGACCCCCATCGGATGGTGGTCACCGGGAAGAGCGGCGCGGGCAAGACGGGGCTGCTGATCCTGCTCGCCCTGGCGGTGTTGCGGCGGCAGTCGTCGAGGTCGGTTCCGGTCATCCTCTCCGTCTCGGACTGGAACCCCAGGCAGAACTTCCAGGAGTGGGTGCTCGAAGCGGTGCTCGGGGAGTACCCGTTCCTGGCGAGCGAGAAGCGGTACGGACCCACCGCGGTGCTCGAACTGCTGCGCCGCGGTCGGCTGTTGCTGCTGCTCGACAACCTCGACCAGATGGGCGCCGAACCGGACACGTCCGCGCTGCGGACCATCGAGCGCGACCTGGACAGCGGCCGACCCTTCGTCCTGGCGTGCCAGAGCGGGTACTTCGCCGCGGCCAACGCGGCCGGGACGATCCCGGACTCGGACGTGGTGGTGCTGCTGCCGTTCCGGCCCGAGGAGGTGGTCGACCACCTCCGGTCCAGGATCCCGCAGGTCGCGGTGGACCGGTGGGAGCCGGTGCTGGAGGAACTGCGGGAGAACGACCCCTCCCCGTTGGGGGCGGCGCTGGAAACCCCCTTCATGCTGACCTTGGCGCAGGACGTCTACAGCGAGCGCGGCTCGAAGCCCGCCGACCTGCTGGAGTTGACCGACGCCGACGCCATGCGGGCGGCGCTGCTGCGGGACTTCCCGCGCAAGGCGCTGGACGAACGCCCCGGATCACCCACCGACCACGAGCCCTCCTCCCGGGCGCCGGGCTGGGACCTGGACCGGCAGGTCGACTGGTTGACGTTCCTGGCCCGCGAGTACGGCGAAATCGCGTGGTGGGAGCTGGTCTCGAAGGTGCCGCGGTGGGTCGTCGTCGCCCGTGGTGTCCTGGTGGGTGGTGGGGTGTCCGCGGTGCTCGGGTTGCTGCTGCTGGGCCTGTTCGGGCGACCCGTCCTCGGTCTCGTCGTGGGTTTTGCGCTCGGCGCCGCCAGTGGGGCGCTGCTCGCCCGCGTGCCCGCCGAGCCGCCTCGTCGCTTCGCGTTCAGGCGGCTGCGCGGCGTGGAGGTCGCGCGCGACCTGGTCTTCGCCGTCGTCGGTGCGGTCGCGGGCGCCGTGGCCGTCGGGCTCGTGTTCGGTGGGCTCCCCGGCGCGGTGACCGGGCTGGTGTTCGGCGTGCTGTTCGGGTTGGTGCGCAGGTTCACCGAGCTCACGGACCCCGCCGGGATCATCACCCCCACCTCCTCGCTGCACGACGACAGGAAGGCCGTGCTCACCGCGACGGGGTTGGGTGCCGCCCTGGGCACCGCCGTCGGTGCGGTGCTGGGCGGTGTCGTCGGGGTCGCCGACCTGGGCCTGGTCGTACCGGTCACCGACCCGCTCCTGGTCGGGGCGCTCGGTGCGGCGGTGGGCCTGGTCCTCGGCGCCGGGGGCATCGGCCTGGCGACCTACTCGACCAGCGCCTGCGGGCGCTACGACACGGCCCGGATCTGGCTGGCCCTCACCCGGCGCACGCCGCTGCGGCTCATGCGCTTCCTCCACCACGCCCACCAGCGGACCGTCCTGCGCCTGGTGGGTCCGACCTACCAGTTTCGGCACGAGTTGCTCCGGAAGGAGCTGGCGCGTCCAGGGTGACGACGGCGGAGCCACCGAGCTGCCAGAAGGTGCGCAACGCCGAGTCGTCCAGGCGGTAGCGCGCCTCGGGGAAGCGGACGCGCGGTTCCGCGCCCGCCACGGTGCGGAACTGGACCTCGCCGAGCGCGAACCCGACCCGTTCCAGCGCCGACGGGGGATGGGTGAAGTCGATCTCGACCGGTGCCGCCGGGCGCTCGTCCGACAGGTGGAGCAGGCGCGCGGCGCGATCGGTGTCGGTCAGGTCGTAGGAGCGGTCGTCGGCGCTGAGCCGGACCACGGGGAACTCGCTGTCCCGCAGGACCCGGCTGCACTCGCGCAACCACCGCTCCCCGAACCGGTCCTGGTTCCGCTCCAGGACCAGCAGGAAGACGAACCTGGCGAAGGCGTAGACGACCACGCCCGCCGCCACCAGCGCCACGGGTGTCGACCAGAGCAACCGGCTCAGCACGAACACCGCCGCCGCGACCACCGCCAGCACGACGTTCTGCCTGTGGGACCGCCCGAAGTCCGGCCTGCGCGGCCCCGCGAAGACGTGGGACAGCACCACCGGCGCCCGCACCAGTGGCATGGCGAGATCAGGGCGGGGCGGCGCGCTCCACCCCGGTGGCACCCCTCTGGTCACAGTCACACCTTGCCCCCGGCCGAACGCGGTGACAACCGGAGTTCGGGTGATGCCAGTGGTACGGGGTGCAGCAGCAGGGTGGACAGCGGGTGGTGGGGCACGGGGCTGCGATCACCGGATCGGGGAAACCGTCTTCGGAGGTAAGACATCCACAGCGCGGCGTAGATGATCGTGAACATCGGTCTTCGCCTGCCGAACCGGGCACCGAAGCCGTCGGCGACCTCCCGGAACCGGGCGCAGATGCCGTCGAGCGAGATCCCACCGAGCGTGACCGCGGTCCGAACGCCCGCCGCCCTGTCCGGTTCCATGTCCTCATAGTCGTCGAGAAGTTGGAGAACGGAACCGAGTTCGTGCACGAGGGCCGATTCCCTCCAGTGCAGCGGCCCCGTCGCGACGCCGAAGAGCACGACCATCCCGTGACCGCCCTTGCCCCGTGTGATGTCCAGGACCGAGGGGAGCCCGACCGCGGGGTCGGTCTGCTCCCGCGACCTGACCTGGTACGCCTGCAACGCGGCGAGTTCGCCGAGCAGCGATTCCAGGGCCGCCGGGGCCACGCGCTCGCGAACCGCCCGGTACAGCCCCGCGAACACGGCCTCCACCTCGTTCGCGGCGGTGAAGTCCCCCGTGCGGAACAGGGAATCCAGCCGGTCGTCGAGGTCCGGTCCCCCGAAGTGGTCGAACAGGTCGTCGTAGACGCGGGTGATGGCGCCGGTCAGCACGGTCGGTTCGACGTCCAGCGGCAGCCCGGCGGTCTCGGCGTACGCGGCGGCGAGGAACGTCAGCTTCACCCCGGGTCCGCGCAGCGCGTCGACGAACCGTTGCCGCACAACCGGATCGTCGACAGCGGCCGAGACGACGGGGACCACAACCCGCTCGAACACCGCGAGGTACTCGACGGTCCGGCGGCGGATCCCCGGCGTGGGGCGGGCCCAGCCCACGTGGCGGATCAGGGACCACAGGTCTCGGAGGGAGCCCTCTGTCCGACCCACTGGCGGCCACCCCCGATGAAGTCAGGCATCCAGCGTAAGGGGTACGGCATACGGGCCGCCATAGCCCTGTCACTGACAGTTCTTGGCCATTCCGCCCGCCGGGGGACAGCGACGGTGTTCCATCACCCGGTGCCGCTCAACCGGTCGTGGGCCTCGGCGAGGTTGGTCAGGTGGGTGGCGAAACCGCCGGTGCAGCGGGACGTGCGGCGGGCGCTGGTGACCACCGGGGCGGTGTCGGGGTGCACGACGCGGAAGCCCGCGGCGCGCAGGTGCTCGACGAGGCGGACGTCCTCGTGCACCGGCAGGGCGGGGAAGCCGCCGACGGCGAGGTAGGCCTCGGCGGTGAAGGCCAGGTTGGCGCCGTGGACGTGGCCGCGCTCGCGGGAGTACCTGGCGCGGTAGAGGTGCGGCAGCCAGGAGGGCCAGGCCGTCCAGTCCAGGACGTCCACCTCGCCCGCCACGACGTCCGCGTGCTGGGCGAGCTGGTCGGTGAACCAGGTGCGGGGGACCCGGGTGTCGGCGTCGGTGGTGGCGAGCCAGCGGCCGGGGCGGGCGACCGGGGCGAAGCCCGCCGACCGGGCCGCGCCGACGTTGCGGACCGAGACGGTCACGACGGTGGCGCCCGCGGCCTCGGCCACGGCGGCGGTGTCGTCGCGGCAGGAGTCGGCGACGACGGTGACGTGGACCGGGAGCGGGGCTCGGGCCGCGGCGTCGGCGAGGGCGGCCAGGCAGTCCGGCAGGTGGTCGCGCTCGTCGTGGGCGGGGACCACGACCTCGATCCCGGTCAGCACAGGCCCTCCTGGGCGGCGACCGATCCCGGCTGCCTGGTCAGCACGTCGAGGCGGAAGTCGGGTTCGAGGTGCCCGGCCTGGTGGTGCAGCGGGGAACCGGTCAGGAAGGCCCGGTGCACGGTGTCGCCGTCGCCGGGGTAGTCGGCGACCGGGTGGCGCCAGTGCACGAGGACCAGTTCGCCGTCGGGAGCCAGCGAGTCGACGGCGAGGTCCACCAGGCGCCGCAGGTCTTCCCGGTCGAGGTAGTAGCCGACCTCGGACAGCACGATCAGGTCGTGTTCGCCCGGCGGCCAGTCCCCGGGCACCTGACCGGCGTCGACCGCGACGTTGTCCGGGGTGCCCGCGGCGGCCTGGGCGCGGGCGGTCGGGTCGAGGTCCCAGGCGAGGACCCGATCGCACCGCTGGGCCAGGGCGGCGGTCAGCACGCCGACCGAGCAGCCGGGTTCGAACGCCGACCGGTAGCGCGGGCGGGTCAGCGCGGCCAGGGTGAGCGCGTACTTGCGCTGCTCGTACCAGCGGGAGCGGAACCCCCACGGGTCCGGGTCGGCTGCGTACTGGGTGGAGAAGTAGTCCGGCCCGAGGCTCACCCGAACACCACTTCGAAGTCGCGGGTGAGCCTGCGCAGCACCGGCGGCGGCAGGATCGCCGGGTCCGGGCCGAGCGGGTTCACCTGGCTGGCGAACTCGGCGACCGCCGCCCGCTTGGCCGCGGCCACCTCCGGCGGCAGGTCCACCCGCAGCGCGGTGGACCAGGGCACGCGCGGGTCGCCCGGGGTGGACCAGTGCCACGTCCACACCGGGTATTCCAGCAGCCGGGCCCCGGTGCGGGCGCACGCGCGGGCCGCGGCCCGGCCGACGGCCTCGTGGTCGGGGTGCCCGTCGCCGCGCCAGGTGGCCAGGCAGCGGGCGCCGGGGCGCAGCACGCGGGCGATCAGCGGCACGAGCGCGTCCTCGTCGATATCGCCGTCGGGCATGCCGATCCGGTCGACCCGCGCGGCGACGCCGAGGGTGGCCAGCGCGGCGGCGGTCTCCCGGCGGCGGACGGCCGCGAGTTCGGGCGGGGTGTAGACGGTGGTGTTCGGGTGCGACGCCTCGCCGTCGGTCACCGCGAGCAGGCGCACCCCGCGGGCGAGCCGGAGCAGACCGCCGACCCCCAGCACCTCGTCGTCCGGGTGCGGGGCGACCACCACGACCGGGGTCTCCGGGTTCGGCAGCGGGGGCAGGGCACCGAGCACGGGCCAGCCCCGCCAGGCGCTCTCGTCGGTCCCCATGCCCTCGATCTCGATCACGGTCGGGTTCCCAGTTCTCCGAGGCGGGCGAGGTCGCGTTCGGCGTGGCTCTGCCGGAGGTAGACGGTGAGGTCGGCGACGCGGCGGCCGTGCGCGGCGTCGGCGCAGAGCGGTCCGGCGCCGGTGGCCCGGCCGACGTGGTCGAGCACACCGGTGGCCACCCGCTCGATCGCCGCGCGGACCCGCAGCGCCAGCCGTTCGGCGTCGGCCTTGGGCGCGGCGTCGACGGTGCGGGCCGCGTCGGCGAGGACGGCGTCCCCGGTGCTGAGCAGTTCGTCGACCGCGCCCAGGTGGGCGAGCTGGTGCGGGTCGTGGTCGGCCCGGTCGAACAGCGGGCGGGCCACGCCGCGGGCACCGCCGAGCCACACCGCGGCGACGCCGATGCCGCCGTGCCAGAAGCCGGGTCGGTCGAGGTAGGCGCCGGGGTCGCCGACCGGGCGGGCCGGGGTGGCGGCGAAGCGGACGGTGCCGCTGTCGCTGGCCGCCATGCCGGTCGCCGCCCAGGTGTCGGGCAGCGGCGCGGCGTCGGCGGTGCGGACGTGGAACAGCGCCTGGCCACCGGGCGTCTGCGCGGTGACCAGGGCGTCGGTGAGCGTGTGCGCGCCGGAGCACCACGGCCGGTCGCCGCTGATGCGCCACCCGGTGTGGTCGTGCCGGGCGGTGAGCGACCGGGGCGCAGCCGCCCACACACCCCAGTACTCCCCCGGCGCCACCTGCTCGCCGGTCAGCTCGGCGAGGATGGCTGCCGCGTCGGCGTGCCCCTCCGCGAGCCGGGCGGCGGCCAGGTCGACCGCACCGAACGCGGTCAACCCGGCCCACCGCTCGGCGGTGCCGCCGCCACCGGGCAGCGGCAGGTCCGCGTGGCCCTCGTCGACCCACGCGCGGAACTGCTCGGCGGCGTCCACGTCAGCGCCGCTCGATGACCGCCTTGAACTCGGCGGCGGCGCGTTCGACCTTCTTCTGCGGGTCGGCGAACAGCGACGCGACGGCCTCGCCGAGCTTGCCCGCCGGGGGCTCGTACTCCAGGCTGATCTCGACGCCGGTGCGGCTGTTGCCCTTGTCGTCGAAGCGCACGACGCCGGAGTTCTTCACGTCCGGGTCGGAGCCCTCGACCGTCGCCCAGGCGATCTTGTGCGGCGCCTCGTCGTCGACGATGTCGGCTTCCCAGGTCAGGGTCTTGCCCAGCGGGCCATCGACCGTCCACACGGTACGGTGGTCGGCTCCGTCCTTCGACTTCACCTCGCGCACGTCGGACATGATCTGCGGCAGCTTGGTCAGCGACCGCCACCAGTCGTAGCACGCCTGAGCGGGCGCTTCCACCTCGATGTAGTGCGCAACGGCTCCCATGACACCGGTCCTCTCACAAAGTCGGGGTCTTCGAGCAGCGAATACCCGCCCCCGCGCGGTGCAACCCTCGGACCGGGGAAGGTCAACGTCACAGGCCGCACCGGTTTGACCCCGGCGAATCGGCGCACACGCGCAATCACCTTCACTGCGACCGCATCCCCGGCCACAACCGGCCCCAGGATTCGGTTCGACCCGTGTAGAGCGTGGCGAAGTCGGGGACCAGCACCACGCTGCCGGTGAAGGCGCGGCGGACCTCGGGCTGTTCGTCGCCGAAGAACAGGACGCTGTCGGCGGATTCCGGCGGGGCGCCGAAGTGGAAGTAACCGCGGTGGGTGCTGTACGCGCGGGGCAGGCCCTGCTCGGCTGCGCGCAGGTCGAAGGCGGCGGCAAACACGTAGCTGTCGGTCATGATGGCGGTGTGGGCGCGCTGCTCCTCCGGCAGCGCGCGGTAGGTCTGCGCCATGGCGTCCCGGAGGGGGTCGAGGAGGCGTTCCCCGTCCAGGACCGCCCGCGCGGTGAGGGTGCCCAGCGGCAACTCGGCGGGCAACCGCTGGGCCACCGACACCGGGTAGACGGGGAGCACGACCGCGGCCTGGGCGATCGACACCAGCACCACCGCACCACCGGCCCACTTCGCCGCGGTCGGCCACCGCAGGTCCTGCGCCCACACCGCGCCCGCGGCCAGCGGCAGCGCGTAGAGCCCGTAGACGTAGTTCGGCCGCCCCGACGCGACCAGGAACGCCACGACCAGCACGAGCGTCGCCACCCCCAGGTACCGGAACGGCGACCGGAAGCCCACCAGCCGGACCACCCCGGCCACCACCAGCAGCACCCCGAGCGGCAGCCCCGCCCCGAGCAGCGCCTGCGACAGGTACGGCCCGGCACCGGGGAACTCCCGCGCCACAACGTCCGACATGCGGAGGTACGGCCACCCGTTCGCCGCCTGCCACCACAGCGTCGGCACCGTGGCCACCGCCGCGACCGCAGCGCCCAGCCACAGCAGCGGCCTGCGCGGCAGCTCGCGCGGCCCGAACACCAGCGCGCACACCAGCACCGCCACCCACAGCGCGGGGACGAGGAACTTCGTCTGCAACGACACCGCGGTCACCACCCCGGCCGCGAGCAGCAGCCGGTCGTCGGCCACCCCGTCACACCGCTGCCGCGTCCAGCGCACGAGCAGGAACACGATCGCCGTCCAGAAGAACGGGTCGACCGAGTACGTCGCCAGGTAGTGCGCGATCTGGCTGGTCCCGCTCAGCGCCATCCCCAGGGCGGCGACCGCCTGCGCCACCCGGCGCCCACCCAGTTCCCTGGCGATCAAACCGGTCAGCACCACCCCGGCGGTGGCCGCGGCGGTGGCGGGCAGCCGCAACGCAGGCAGGGAACCGGGGAACAGCGCGTCCGACGCGCCCGCGAGGAACGGGATCAGCGGCGGCTGGTCGAAGTAGCCGAGCGCCCCGTGGTCGCGACCCGCGACCACGAAGTACGCCTCGTCGAAGAAGTACCCGTAGTTGCGGCTGGCCAGCAGCATCAGCGCACCGGTCACCCCGGCGACGAGGAACACCGGCAGCCGGGCGAACCCGGGGCGGGCCGCCGCGACCGGGGCGGCGGGAACAGTATCGATCATGCGGCCATTCGACCGCGGGAGTGCCCGCCCCCGAATCGGCCGCCGGTCGACGACCACCCCCACCAAGGTCGGTCCCGCCGGAACTTTCGTCGGACCGGTTCGCCAATTCCAGTATGGACGCAACAATTCCGGTACCCGTCGGGAAAATCGCGGAACCCTACACAGGAGTACTCGGGCGTGCCACGCGAGAACCCGATGGGGTGACGGGACGAACACATTTGGTCACGGAATGGTTTCGGTCCCCATCCGACCCATCCACCCCCCACCCGGGGCCGAATCACCAGTGTTCTCCCCCTCGGACACACCGAGGATCCGCTGGGCGGGACCTCCCGCCCAAGCGGTGCCCTTCCTCAAGCAACGGAGCACCTACAGATGAAGCGCAGCATTCGCGTCGGCACCACGGTCAGCGGCCTGGCGATCACCGCCCTGCTGGCCTCGGCCTGCGGCAGCTCGGACACCGGTTCCTCGGCGACCACGACCACCCAGGCCCCGGCCGCCACCACCACCTCCGCCAGCGCTGCCGCGGACCCCGCCTCCACCCTGGTGGGCCCGGGTTGTGCCGACTACGCCAAGCAGGTCCCCTCCGGCGCGGGTTCGGTCTCCGGCATGGCCGCCGACCCGGTCGCCACCGCGGCGAGCAACAACCCGCTGCTCACGACCCTGGTCTCCGCCGTCTCCGGCAAGCTGAACCCGAAGGTCGACCTGGTCTCGACGCTGAACAGCGCCGAGTTCACCGTCTTCGCGCCGGTCGACTCGGCCTTCGCCAAGATCCCCGCGGCCACCATCGAGACGCTCAAGACCGATGACGCCCTGCTGACCAAGATCCTGACCTACCACGTGATCCCCGGCCAGATCTCCCCGGACAAGATCGCGGGCGAGCAGACCAGCGTCGAGAAGGGCAAGGTCACCGTGACCGGCTCGGGCGACTCGCTCAAGGTCAACGACGCCAACGTGATCTGCGGCGGCGTCAAGACCGCGAACGCCACGGTCTACCTGATCGACAGCGTTCTGATGCCGACCTCCTGATCCCGGTCGACGGACCCGGCGCCCAGCGCGCAACGCAACCCCACCCGGCTGTCGCTGACAGCTCCGGACTGCGGTAGCCGGGTTCACTCCGTTTCCCGGCGATCGCGGAAGCTCGACGCCCGACCCACCACCCGGGTCGGGCGTCGAGCCCTTCCTCCACTGTGGACTTTCCCCGCCCGGCGCGGAGGAGGTCCACCGGCACGTCCGGGTCCAGCGCACTTGCCGTAGCGGAAAGTTCGACCTACACTTTCCGACATGGAAAGTTCATGGACCCCGCAGCCGGACGAGGCCGCGACCGCACTCGGCGACGCCCGGCGGTCGCAGGTGGGCCTGGCGGCCCGGCTCCGCCTCCCGGGGCTGTTCTTCGGGTCGATCGCCGTCGCCGTCGCCACGCAGCTCGCCACCACCGCGGTCGGCCTCGCGGTCGGCACCACCTGGTCGCACCTGGTCCTGGCCGCCGGCCTGCTCGTCTTCTGCGCGGTGGCGGTCGCCCAGCTCGCCAGGTTCCGCAACCTGAACGGGGTGTGGATCGCCGGACTCGCCCACCGGGCCGTGCTCGGCACGGCCACGACCGCGTCCCTGTCCTACACCGCCGCCCTGGCGGGTGCCGTGTGGGCGGGTCACCTGGACCTGTGGTGGCTCACCGCCGTCTGCTCCGCCGCGGGCGGGATCGGCTACGCGCTGGGCGGATGGCGGTGGTTCAGCGCCTACCGCGGCGACCCGGTGGCGCACTCCCGCGCCCAGTCGCGGTGGCAGCTCCTCGCCTTCGCCACCCTCGCCACCGCGGGTGTCGTCCTGCTCCTGGCGACGGCCTGATGGCCGAGTTCGACCTCAACCTGCAATCCCTGCTCCGCTTCAAGCTGCTCAGCCTGCTCGCCGCCGTCACCGAACTGGAGTTCGCCGCCCTCCGCGACGAACTGCGCGTCAGCGACTCGGTCCTGTCCAAACAGGTCTCGGCGCTGGCCGGGATCGACTACGTGCGCAGCAGGAAGGGGGTCCACGCGGGCCGCCGCACCACCTGGATCTCCCTCACCCGCACCGGCCGCCGCGCCCTCACCGAGCACATCACCGCCCTGCGCGACACCATCGCCCGGGTCGACCCCCACCTGCGCTGACGCTCGGGGCTACAGGACGTCGTCGTCGCGGAGGCCGTGGCGGACGAGGAGGACGGCGAGGGGGCGGGCGGTGCCGCGGACCCGGTCGGCCACCCACTTCTCGAACTCGGCCGGGCTCGTCTCGTCCAGCCGGTCGTGCGGGACGCCGGTGCGGTCGTCGCCGTGGCGGTACTCGGTCCAGGTCGTGGTCAGCACGCGCCTGGCGTAGTCCTCCGGGGGGTGGCGGAAGCGGTGGCGGAACGCCTCGTCGCCGGGCTGGGTGGCCATGTCACCGTTGGCGAGCAGGTAGAAGCCCTCCGACAGGACCCAGCCGCGCCAGTTGCGGACCAGCAGCGAGAAGCGCACGACCGTGCCCAGACCCGGCGAACCCGCCCCCGTGAGCGCGGCCCGGGTGTCGCGGATCGCCTCGACGAGCCGGTCCCGACCCCGGTTCCAGGTGTCGAGGTTGGCCGCGCGCAGCGACTCGGCCCTGGCCCGCCGCAGGCTCGCCACGTCCCGTTCGACCGGCGCGACCCGGAACGTCTCCTCGGGACCGCCCGCGCGGAGCCAGTCGTCTGTCACAAGGCGCAGATCGGCGGGGTGCGGCAACCCGTTACGGGGATCAACATCACGTCGGCGCGGGTCGTCCACCCGGCGGGACGGGCGGCGGGTGGCGAGGATGGGGGCATGGACGACACGCGACCGGTGGTGGTCGTCGGCGGTGGCCCCGGCGGCATGGTGCTGGGGTACCTGCTGGCGCGGGCGGGCGTGCGGACGACCGTCCTGGAATCGCACGGCGACTTCGCCCGCGAGTTCCGCGGCGACTCGCTGCACCCGTACACGCTGGAGCTGTTCGACCAGCTCGGGCTGGCCGACGACCTGCTGGCCCTCGCGCACCACCCGGCCCGCTCCTTCCGGTTCCACACCCCGCACGGGCCGCTGACCGTGGCCGACTACGCGAAGGTGCGCAGCCGGTTCCCGTACGTCGCGCTGATGCCGCAGTCGCGGTTCCTCACCTTCCTGGCCGAGCGGGCCGCCGAACTGCCCGAGTTCGACCTGCGGATGCACACCCGCGTCACCGACCTGCTCCGCGACGACGCGGGCGCGGTGACCGGCGTCCGGCACCGCGGCGGCGAGGTCGGGGCCCGGCTCGTGGTCGCCACCGACGGCCGGTTCTCCGCGGTGCGCAAGCTCGCCGACCTGCCCGCCGCGAACCTCGGCGCCACCACGGACCTGCTGTGGTTCCGCCTGCCCCGGCTCCCCACCGACCCCCCGGACGCCGACGTCGACCTGTACTTCGGCCGCGACCACTACCTCGGCCTGCTCGGCGGCACCGACACCTGGCAGGTCGGGTACAGCCTGCCCAAGGGCGGCTACCAGGCCACCAGGGCGGCGGGCCTGGAACCGATCCGCGCCTCGGTCGCCCGGCAGATCCCCTGGCTGGCCGACCGGGTCCCCGCCCTGACCGACTTCACCCAGACCACCCTGCTCTCGGTCGACATCAGCCGGGTCACCCGCTGGCACCGCCCCGGCCTCCTCCTCCTCGGCGACGCCGCCCACGTCATCTCCCCCGTGGGCGGCAACGGCATCCTCATGGCCGTCCAGGACGCCGTGGCCGCCGCGAACCGACTCGTTCCCGCCCTGACCGCGAACACCCTCGACGAAGACGTGCTGGCGGCCATCCAGGCCGACCGCGAACCGGCGATCCGCCAGGTGCAGGCCCAGCAGGTCCGCATCGAGCAGCGCACCGCCCGGGCCCGCGACCGCGGCAGGCCGATCACCCCACCGCGCTTCCTGCGGGTCGTCACCGCGATCCCCGGGGTCCGCGCCCGCGCGGCCAGGGCCAACGCCTACGGCCCGAACCCGCCCCGGCTCACGGTCTGACAGCGGGCGCGGCAGGTTCGCCGGTGCCCGGTGCCCGATCACCCACCTCGCCTGCCTCTCCACTCGGCGCAGGCATGACATCGCCGCCGTCGGTGCGGCTGTCCGCCAGCGTGTCGACGATCAGCCGTGTGTCGTCAGCCTGGGCAGCGGGTGCGTGTGGTGTCGGTGCACCGGGTGGCCCACCCCTGCCGGGGTCACCCGGCGTCCCTGCGGCACACTCGCGGACATGACGAAGCCACGTGTGGGGGTCGTGTTCCGGCCGCAGTCGCCGCCCGAGGAGTTGCGGGCCGCCGCCCTGGGCGCGGAGGCCGCCGGGATCGACGAGTTGTGGCTCTGGGAGGACTGCTTCTCCGAAGGCGGCCTCACCAGCGCCGCCGCCGCATTGGCCTGGACGTCGCGTATCACCGTCGGCGTCGGCCTGCTGCCGGTGCCGCTGCGCAACCCCGCGCTGGCCGCCATGGAGATCGCCACGCTCGCCCGGGTGTTCCCCGGCCGCTTCCAGCCCGTCCTCGGCCACGGAGTGCTCGACTGGATGGCCCAGGTGGGCGCCCGCGCCGCCTCTCCCATGACGCTCCTGCGCGAGTACACCACCGCTGTCCGCGCACTCCTGCACGGCGAGACCGTGACCGTTGACGGCCGCTACGTACACCTCGACGCGGTCGCCCTCGACTGGCCGCCCGCCCAGGTGCCCCCGCTCGTCGTGGGGGCGCGCGGGCCCAAGACGATCGCTCTGGCCGGTGAGTTCGGCGACGGCGTACTCCTCGACGCCCCCGAAACCGGGCCGCTCGAACCCTCCGCCGTCCGCGCCGTCGTCGAGACCGTCAACTCGGCCGCGGCCGCCGTGGGCCGTCCGGCACCGCAGGTGGTGTCATTCGTCGAGGTCGACCCGGCCCGCGCCGACCTCGCCGACGCCGTGGCGGGGGTCCTCACCCAGTACGGCGAGTCGGGCGTCACCTCCGTCGTGTTCCAAGCGCCCGGAGCCGCACCCGACCCGGCAGCGCTCGTCGCCGCCCTCGCGCCCTGATCGCGGCGGTGTCGCTCATCGATCACCCACGTGCGAGGCCGAGTCGGTCAACCCCGGCGACGATACTGGGTGGCGCCCGCGAACCGGGTGACGTGGACTCCGCCGGGATTCGAGCACTCCCACCGCTTCTACGGGGACACCGATGCCCGCGTGCTCACCATCCCCGCCGACGAGTGCCGTGACGTGGTGGCGTGGCCGAGCGTGTTCGCCGTCAGCCCACTGGCACGCGAGGCGATCCTCGCGCTGACCGGCCACCGGGCCAGAACACCCGAGGCGGAGGAGCGGTTGCGTGCAGTGGTGGTCGACGAGATCGTCGAGACCCCCGAACAGTCCTTGCACCTGCCCGAGCCGCACGACGACCGCCTGGGGATCGTCACCGACCGCTGAACCCGTGCGCGCGTGTTCTTCCCGGCCGCACGCCCCCACGTGCCCTCGCGGGGTGATCCCGCGAGGGCACGCGTCGGTTCAGGGCACGTCCACCTCGGTGAGCCCGCCGTCCGCCAAGCGCAGAGCCCGATCCACGCCGACGTCGGTCAGGAACCGCTCGTCGTGGCTGACCAGGACGAACGCGCCCCGGTAGGCGTTGAGCGCGGCCGTGAGCTGGTCGACGCCGGGCAGGTCGAGGTTGTTGGTGGGTTCGTCGAGCAGCAGCAGGTGCGGCGCGGGTTCGGCGCACAGCACGCACACCAGGGTCGCCCGCAGGCGCTCACCGCCGGACAGCGCGCCCACCGGGAGGTGGGCGCGGGGGCCGCGGAAGAGGAACCTGGCCAGCAGGTTCATCCGGTCCGGTTCCGGCATCCCCGGGGTGACCGCCCGCAGGCTCTCCGCCGTGCTCAGCGCGGGGTCGAGCAGGTCGAGGCGCTGCGACAGGTACGCCACCCGCCCCTCGGCCCGGGTCAGCAGCCCCGCGTCCGGGGTGAGCGCGCCCGAGACGACCCGCAGCAGCGTCGACTTGCCCACGCCGTTCGCCCCCAGCAGCGCGATCCGCTCGGGACCGCGGATGACCAGGTCGATGCCGTCGCCGAACAGGTCGCGGACCCGGAGGCGCTCGCCGTGGAAGACGGTGCGACCGGCGGGGACCTCCGTGTCGGGTAGCGACAGGGCCATCGTCTCGTCCTCGCGCAGCGACCGCTCCGCCGCGTCCAGCCGGGCGCGCGCGACGTCGACCCGGTTGCCGTGGGTGTCGTCGGCCTTGGCCGCGGACTCCTGGGCGCGACGCTTCAGGCCGCCCTGGATGATCCGGGGGATGTCGGTGTTGGTGCGGGCGGCGTTGCCCGACCGGCGCGCGGCCCGTTCCCTGGCCTGCTGCATCTCCCGCTTCTCCCGCTTGAGCTGCTGCTCGGCGTTGCGGATGTTCTTCTCCGCCACCTCCCGCGACGCCTGGCGGGCGGCTTCCCACGAGGTGAAGTTCCCGCCGTGGACCTGCACCCGCCCCTGGTCCAGCTCGGCGATGCGGTCCACCCGGTCGAGCAGCGCCCGGTCGTGGCTGACCAGCAGCAGGCACCCCTTCCACTCGCGCACAACGGCGTCGAGCCGGGCCCGGCCGTCGCGGTCGAGGTTGTTGGTCGGCTCGTCGAGCACCAGCACGTCGGGTTCGGCGAGCAGTTGGGCGGCCAGCCCGAGGGTGACGACCTGGCCGCCGCTGAGGGTGTCCAGCCGCCGGTCGAGGGCGATCCCGGCCAGGCCGAGGCGGTCGAGCTGCACCCGGGCCCGGTCCTCGACGTCCCAGTCGGTGCCGACCGCGGCGAAGTGCTCCTCGCTCGCGTCCCCGGCCTCGATGGCGGCCAGGGCACGCACCACCGGGGCGATCCCGAGCACCTCGGCCACGGTGGGTTCCCCGGTCAGGGGCAGGGTCTGCGGCAGGTAGCCGAGCACCCCGTCGACGGTCACCGAGCCCTCGGTCGGGGTGTACTCCCCCGCGATCAGCTTGAGCAGGGTGCTCTTGCCCGCACCGTTCGGCGCGACCAGGCCGGTGCGGCCGGGACCGGCGGTGAAGCTCAGGTCCGCGAAGACGGGGGTGCCGTCGGACCAGGAGAAGGACAGGGCGGAACAGATGATGGAAGACACGCGGAAGTCCTCATGCGCGAAGCCGGGCGGCAGCGGCCGTCCGGGGAGGGTGGGAGGAAAGAGCGCACGACCGGTAGCGGTGCCGCTGTGCGGACACCGCTGGTCAGACGGCCGGTCTACCCGGAAACGTCGTCCTCGGCCACCATCGGTGGATCACTCCCCGTGCTCGGTCTTCACCGCCACCGTACCAGCGGCCGAGCCGGTCAGCCCCCCGCGCGCCGCAGGATGCCGTTGGCGCGGAGCAGGACCGGCCGGTCGACCATCTGTCCGTTGTAGACGGCGACGGACCCGCTCGCCCCCGCCGCCAGCACCCCGCGCGCCCACTCCACCTCGTCCGCGCCGGGCGCCATGGCGGCGTGCGCGGGCGCGATCTGACCGGGGTGGATGCACAGCTTGCCGGTGAAACCGAGCCCCAGGGCGTGCGCCAGGTCCGACCGCAGCGCGTCGTGGTCCCCGAAGGCGGTGGTGACCCCGTCGACCGGCCCCGCCCGCCCCGAAGCCGCCGACGCGACCACCAGCACCGACCGGCTCAGCAGCAGCGCCTCCCGCGAATCCGGGGCGACCCCCAGTTCGGCGGCGAGGTCGATGTGCCCCAGCGCGACCCGGACCACCCCGGGGACCGCGCACAGCGCCCGCGCGTCGAGCACGCCGGTGGCCGTCTCGATCAGCGGGAGCACCGGCGCACCGATCGCGGCCAGGTCGTCGGGCCGCTCGGCCTTGGCCACCATGACCGCCGAGGCAGGCCCGGCCACCGCGCGGACGTCGTCGTCGTGCCAGGGCGTCCCCGCCGCGTTGACCCGCACCACCGCCGCGTTCCCCCGCTCCAGCCACGCCACCACGTCGGCCCTGGCAGCGGCCTTGTCCTCGGCGGCGACCGCGTCCTCCAGGTCGAGCACCACGGCGTCGGCCCCGGAGGCGGCGGCCTTGGCGAAGCGCTCGGGCCGGGTACCGGGGACGAACAGCAGCGTGCGGGCGGTGGCGATGTCGGTCACCGGCCCATCCCAGCACAGGCGCGCGGAACGCGGCGATCGGCCCGGGCGCGGTACCCCGGTGGGTAGGGTCGGGTCGGTGAGCGCTCCCCCGTGGTTGACCGCCTCCCCCATCGCCCACCGGGGCCTCTACGACGCCGAGAACCCGGAGAACTCCCTCGCCGCGTTCGGGCGGGCGGTGGCGCGGGGGGTGCCGTTCGAGTTCGACGTGCAGGTGAGCCGGGACTGGCAGCCATTCGTCGTGCACGACCGGGACCTGTCGCGGGTCGTGGGGCGACCCACGGCGCCGATCGCGGAGCTGGACGCGAGCGAGGTGCGGGAGATGCGGGTAGCGGTCGGCGGGCTGCCGGTGCCGACGCTGGAGGACGTGCTGGCGCTGGTGGACGGGACCGTGCCGGTGGTGGTCGACGTGCGCCGGTGGGGGTTCGCCGCCGACGATCGGTTGGAGAACGCGGTGGCGGAGCGAATTCGCGGCTACGGCGGCGAGTTCGTGCTCCAGTCGTTCGACCCGGTGGCCGTGCACCGGTTGCGCGCGCGGGTGCCGGACCGCGCGGTCGGGCAGGTCTCCGGGTCGCTCCCGTCGGCGGGGGCGGTGAAGCGGCTGCTGGGGCGGGCGATGCTCACCAACGCGGTGACCCACCCCGACTTCATCACCTACGAGCTGGGCGAGCTGCCCTCCCGGGCGGTGACCTTCTGGCGGGGCCGGGGCAGGCCAGTGATCGCCTACTCCGCGCACTCCCCCGAGGACGAGCGCCGCGCGGCGGAACTGGCCGACAACGTCTTCTTCTCCGGCTACCTGCCCGATGCCTACCGCGAGCCGGGCTGAGTCGGCACCGCCGAGGGGAACGGCAGGTCCTTGAAGTAGGTGACCGCCTCCTGGGCGCGCAGGTCGGCCAGCAAGTCCAGGAAGTGCTGGGTGCTGCTCAGGTCGTCCTCGCCCGGCCGCGTCGCCTGCCACTCCCAGTACGCCTTGGTCAGCGCGGACTCGGTGCCGCGCAGCAGGACCCACGACTGGTCCCAGCGGTAGAAGGCGTGCAGCGCGGTGAGCACGGCGACCAGCGTGCCCGCCAGCGAGACCACCAGGGACTTGGCCGGGTAGTCCAGGTTCGCCAGCAACGGCAGCCCGGTGCCCGCGAGGATCACCAGGATGCCCGCCACGCGGTAGAGCCTGCGGTGCCAGGTCGCCCGCGAGTCGTAGAACTCGCGCAACTCCAACGCGTACTTCTCGGTGGAGGCGACCACACCCACCTCGCCCACGTTGGCGGGACCGACGGGAATCGAGTGGAAGGTGAAGCGCACGAGCGAACCCCCTGTCGCCGACACCGGCTCCGTTGCCCGGTGCACCCAGGATGCCACGGACAGCGACCGCGCGGGCGGGATCCGACCGCCCGACACCGTTTTCCCGGACCCGGTTCGCCATTCTCCGACCGGCGCTCCGAATGGTGGCCGATTCCAGCGAATCCGACGGGGAACCGTTGCACCCCACGGGTTATCGTTCGGCGAACGACGAGCCTGAGGGCTGCCGTGGCGGACGACATCTTCGACCACCCCGACCTGCGGGGTCCGGAGTGGGATCGATTGGCGCGGGAGGCCGCCCGCAGGACGCGGCCACCCAAGCGGCCCCGGTGGCGGTCGGCGTTCTGGGCCGCGCACCGGCGCAAGGTCGTCGCCGGGGTGGCTGTGCTCGGGCTGGCCGTGGCAGGAGGCGTGGCGTTGGACTCGGTCGACCGGGGAGCGATCGCGCCGGGCGTGGCGGTCCCGACGAGCACCACGCGGGTCGAGGTGCGGCGGGTGGACCTGGCACAGCCGTTCGCGGGCACGCCCGCCGCCGGGTGGGTGGACGGGGCGGCGGGGGTCGTGGTGCCCGCGGCGGCCCCGGTGGGCGGATTCACCGCCGAGCAGGTGTCCGCCGCGACCGGGTTGGTGTACCGGGCCGTGGTCGCGGCGCACCTCGACGGGGAGGTGACGCACGGGCGCGGTCTCGACGGGTACATGGCGATGTTCGCCCCGAAGGGGGCGCGAGTACCTGCGGGTGAGCGGCGGGCTGCGCACCAACCTCTCCCCGGAGCACCGCCTGCTCGACGTGCCGCCGAAGGTCAGCGGGACCATGACCGTGACGGGGGGCGCGCTCGGTGAGCTGACGGTGCACACGAAGTACGCCTTCGCCTACGCGTTCGCCCCGGACGACCCCCGGACGATCACCGGGCCGATGGACCTCGTCACCGTCCTGCGCGTCGACGCCGACTGCGTGGTGCGCGACGCGGCCCACTTCAGCACCGACTTCACCGGGCTCTGGGCGCAGGGGTGGAACAGGTACGCGTACTCGATCAACTGCTCCGCCTTCGACCGGGGTGTGCTCGCCCCCACGTTCAGCGAGCGCTCGACCGCCACCGGCACCCCGGACGACGTGGAGGCGGCGTCGTTCGACCCCGCCCTGCCGATGCCCACCGCGTCGAACTGCCCGGCGCCCTGATCGGTCCGCAGTGGACTGATCAGGCGTAGGTGTAGGACTCCAGCGGGAAGTTCGCGGCCTCGTGCAGGCCGTTGCGGGTGGAGGTGGGGCGCAGCAGGGCCGCTTCGCCGTGGTGGTTGAAGTAGTAGCTGCGGGCGGGGGCGCAGTTGCCGACGTAGAAGACCGAGTCCTGGAGCTTGTCGGTCATCCGGTCCAGGAAGGCGTCGTTGGCCGCGTCGGTGACCTCGAAGGTCGTGGCGCCGCGCCGCTGCACCTCGGTGAACAGGCGGTTCATGTGCTTCATCTGGGCCTCGATGGTCCAGAAGTAGGACAGGCCGTTGTAGGAGTACGGGCTGTTGAGGCTGATCAGGTTCGGGAAGCGGGGCACGGTGACGCCGCAGTAGGCCTGGAACCGGGTCTCGCGCCACCACGCGCCCAGGTCGCGGCCCTCGCGGCCGATCAGCTCGATGGCCGGGAAGTTGGCGTCCCACAGGTCGAATCCGGTCGCCAGGACCAGGGTGTCGATCTCGGTCTTGCGGCCGTCGGCGGTGACGATGCCGTCGGCGGCGATGTGGTCGATCGGGGTCGTCTCCAGGTGGACGTTCGGGCGGTTGAACGTCGGGTAGTAGTCGTTGGAGAACGTGGGGCGCTTGCAGCCGAAGGAGTAGCCGGGGGTGAGCGCGGCGCGGGTCTTCGGGTCGCGCACCTGGCGGCGCAGGTGGGCGAGGGCGAGCAACTCGGCGCCCTTGTTGGCCAGGCGGGCGCGGCGGTAGTTGAGCACGCCGACGACCATGATCAGTTCCAGGACCGCCGAGTTGATCGCCCGGACCGCGCGCTGGGTGGCCGGGAAGCGGGCGAACAGGCGCTGCACCGGCCCGGGGATGCGGCCGTCGACCTTGGGCGTGACCCAGATCGGGGTGCGCTGGTAGACGGTCAGGTCCGCCGCCGCGCGGGCGAGCCGCGGGATGAGCTGCACGGCGGTCGCCCCGGTGCCGATGACGGCGACGCGGCGGCCGGTGAGGTCGACGCCGTCGTCCCAGGCGGCGCTGTGCAGGACGGTGCCCGCGAAGTCGTCCACACCCGGGATGTCGGGCTTCTTCGGCTGGGACAGGAACCCGGTCGCGGTCAGCAGGTAGCGGGCGTGCACGGTCTCACCGCCCGCGAAGCGGACCACCCAGTGCTTGGCGGTGTCGTCCCACCGCGCGCCCTCGACCGAAGTGCGGAACCGCAGGTGCCTGCGCAGGTCGTAGGTGTCGGCGACGTGCTCGGCGTAGCGCTTGAGCTCCGCGCCCCTGGCGAACACGTGCGACCAGTACGGGTTGGGGGCGAAGGAGTACGAGTAGGTCACCGAGGCGATGTCGACGGCCAGGCCCGGGTAGCGGTTGACGTGCCAGGTGCCCCCGAGGTCGTCCTCGCGGTCGACGACCAGGATGTCGTCGTAGCCGAGCCGCTTGAGCTCGATCGCGGCGCCCAGCCCACCGAACCCGGCGCCCACGACGAGCGCGTCGTACCTGCGCATGGGTCGTCCTCCTCGTCGAGGTACAGAAACCTACTGGCCGGTAGGCTACTGCCGGAGCGCCGTTCGGGGCAATGACCCGCGCGCCCCCGGGCTCCCGCCCGGAAGCGGACCCGGGATCACCGCTTTGGCGGGATGATCTCGGCACGGGGACACGCGATGATGTCCCGTCTCGGAGCTGGGAGGTCACCGTGGGTCGCAGCGCGGAGTACGACGAGTTCGTGGTGGGGATCGCCAGGGCGGTGGTCGCCGACCTCGCACCGGACGAGTCGGCCGTGGTGGACGTCGTGGGGCAGGAGTTCCTGCGCAACCCCGAACGGGTCCTGGCCGAGGACGGGCCGCGGGCACCCGTGCTGGGATCGGGCATCGGCACCGTGGTGACCATGGTGACGCCGGTGGCCTTGGCGGTGGGCGCCTCGGTCTACCAGCACCTGCTGGACAAGGCGGGCGAATCCCTGGTCAAGGGCGGCGGCAAGCTCATCCGCAAGGTCTTCCGCCGAGGCGCGGACGAGACCGACGCGGTCCGGCGGGTGGTCGAGGCCCGGGCCCTGGAGCTGGGCCGCTCCCCCGAGGAAGCGTCGAGAATCGCCGACGCGGTGATCGCCGAACTGAGCCGTGACCCCGACCCCGCCTGACCCGCCCGCGGACCGCCCCGCCGACACGGTCAGCGCCGACACGGCGCCTGCGGCGGGCGAGGTCAGTTCGGCAGGTGCGGCGGGTGTGGGCAGCCCGGCGGAACCGCCGGGTGCGGCAGGCGCGGCGCGGGCAAGCAGGCCGGCGGGTGCGGTGGGGGCGGGCAGCCCGGCGGGTGCGGTGCCCGCGGGGACCGCCTTCCGGTTCGTGACGTTGATCGGCGTTGCCGTGGCGATCACCCTGTTCGTCGCGGATTCCCTGTCCGAGACCGTGTTCGCGGGGCGCGGGCTGGCCAGGGCCCGGTGCCTGGTGTTGCACGACCTCTACCCCGCTACCTCGGGGGCGCCGGACCCGGACGGGCGCAAGTGGCAGGGCTACTACGACTGCCTCAATGCCCTGCGTGGTGGGCAACTGCTGTGGCTGGCGGGTGGCCTGGTGCTGCTCGCCCTCGTCTCCTGGGTGATCTACCAGGTGCAGCCGTGGTGGCGGATTCGGCGCGGGAGGCTGGTGGAGTTGCGGGCGGTGCCCGCGCTGTGGGCGCGGGTGGAGCCGTCGCTGGTGGAGTTGACCCGGCGGGCCGGGTTGGGGGCGGTGCCGGAGTTCCGGCTGGACCCGGGCAGTCCGAGGGCGGGTGGGGTCGCGTTCGGCACCCACCGGCGGCCGGTGGTGGCCCTGGACGTGGGGTTGGTGCTGCTGCACGGTCGGGACCGGCCCGCGTTCGACGCGGTGGTGCTGCACGAGCTCGCCCACCTGCGGCACCGCGACGTGCCGATGACCTACGCGACCATCGCCGTGTGGCGGGCCGTGCTGGTGGTGGCGGTCCTGCCGTACCTGTGGGGCGTGGGCAGGGCGGTGTACGGCGGGCTGGGCTGGGTCGCGTCGACCGTGACGTTGGTGCTGTGGTTCCCGGTGTTGCTGGCGCTCGCCTACGCGGCCCGGACCTCGGTGCTGCGCGCCCGCGAGTTCCACGCCGACGCGCTGGTGGTGCGCTGGACCGGGGACGCCGACCCGTACCGGACGCTGCCGGAGGTGCGGGCGCCGCGGTTGACCGCCCACCCGAGCCGCGCGGCCCGGCTCGCCGCGACCGGTGATCCGCGGGTGCTGCTGCGCCCGGGGTTCTGGCCGTTCTTCCTGGGCGCGGTGACCTGGCAGGTGCTGACGGGTACCGCCGAGTTCGGCCTGTCCGGGCTGTGGGTGCGCTCGGACACGGCCGGGCCGCACGTCGTGCGGGTGTGCTGGTCGGTGGGGGTGGCGGTGCTCGTCTGCCTGGCCGCGTGGCGCGGTGCGGCGTACCGGCGGGCGGGCGGGGGCCGGTCCGGGGTGTTCCTGCGGCCGGGGGCTGGTCTCGGGCTCGGGCTGGCGCTGGGCACGCTGCTGGTGCCGACCGTCGTGCTGGACGAGCGGGGCCCGCAGTTGTCCCCGATCACCTGGGGGCTGCTGGCAGTGGGCGCGGTGGTGGCGGCCCTGGTGTGCGGGTGGGCCGGGTGGTGCGCGGTGCTGCTCGGCGACCGGCTGCTCGACGAACGGTTGCGCGGCGGGCGAGTGGGCGGTGGCAGGCCGGGCGGCGGGTGGCTGGGAAGTGGGCGGCCGAGCGGCGGGTGGGGTGTGGCGGGGGTGGCGGCGGCCGTGCTGGTCGTGTGCTGGAGCTGCCTGGGGTGGCTGCTCACCGCGCACGGGTACGCGGGTGCCTGGAGCACCGTGTTCTCCCCCGCGCTCGACCGGCTCGACGGGCTGGCGGGCGGCGGCGCGGATTCGGTCGTGGTGCGGCTGGTGTTCCTGGCGTACACCGGGCCCGGTGACCGGTTCTCGGCGACCGCCGCGCTGGCGCTGGTGTGGCTGGTCCCGGCGCTGCTGGCCCGGCCGCCGCGGGCCGCCTTCACCGCGGGTGGAGTCGGGGCGGTCGGGGCGGTGGTCGCGGTCGTCCTCGCCGGGCTGGGTGGCTTGGGGACGCCGGAGGGTGCGCTGGTGCGCACCGCGTGGCAGGTCGTGGCCGTGGTGGCGGTGCAGGTGGTGGTGGCCGGTGCGGCGCGGCGGGCCGGGGTGGTCGCGGCGCTGGTGGCGGCGTGGCTGACCGGGGTGGCCGGGGGCGTGGCGATCTGGGTGGCGCACTGGTCCGGGGGTGGCGTGGACGCGGTCGTGGCCAGGCAGCCGTGGCACGTGCTGCCGTTCACCGCCGTCGTCGCGGCGGTGCTCGCGGCGGCGCTGCCGCGGCGGCAAGTGACCGCCCAGCAGGCTGAGCCGTGGCAGGGGACGACCGCCCAGCAGGAGGGATCGGTGCGGCGGGTGCTTGCCCGGCTCGCGGTGCTGCTGCGGCGACGAACGCCCGCCCAGCCAGCAGAGCCGCCGCGACGGGAAACGTCCGCCCAGCAGGCTGAGCCGTGGCAGGGGACGACCGCCCAGCAGGAGGGATCGATGTGGCGGGTGCTTGCCCGGCTCGCGGTGCTGCTGCGGCGAGGAGCGCCCGCTCGGCCAGCAGGGCCGCCGCAGCGGGAAGCACCTGCCCAGCAGGCTGAGCCGCCACGGGGAGCGCACACCCAGCAGGAGGCACCGATGCGGCGGGTACTTGCCCGGCTCGCAGTGCTGCTGCGGCGACGAACGCCCGCCCGGCGGGCGGTGCCGCCGCGGGGAGCGCCCGCCCGGCCGGTGACGCGGGTCGCGCTGGTGCCCGTGGTGGTGCTCACGGTAGCGGTGCTGGTGCCGCAGCCACCCGCGCCGTCGGCGGTGGCGCTGCTGCCGACCGAGCCCCCGGCCCCCCGGCAGCTCGACCCGGTCGCCGCGATGGCCCTGTGGGCGCAGGGCGGTGGCCAGGTCCTGCTCAACGACGTCGTGCAGGCCCAGGGGCGGGCGTTCCTGGGCATGGCGGCGGGTGACCGGCCCGCCCAGGTGGCGCGGTGCGCGGAGTTGGGCGACCGGATCGCCGACGCCCGGCGGTTCCCCGGGCCGCCGGTGCCCGTGGCGCGGGAGCACTGGGACACCGGGCTCGACGCCTCCCTGCGGGGTGCGCGGGAGTGCACGCGCGTCTTCGCCGCACCCTCGGGCGACCCCAACCCGGTCACCGAGCAGTTCACCGCCGCCACCACCGAGTTCCTCTCGCTGCTGCGGCTCCTGCCGTTCGGGGAGGCCGCGGTGCGGGCCGCCACGCCGAGCACCCCGCCCGCCCCGACGACAACGGCACCCCCGGTGGACCTGGCGACGCTGCTGCTCACCGCCGCGGACCTGCCCCCGGGCTTCACCGCGGCGCCGCCCGCGCCGAAGAGCGAGCTGACCACGGCCAGGCCGGAGTGCACCCAGGACAACGCCGACGTCGGCCCCCAGCGTCCCGTCGCCCGGGCCGAGGTGCAGTTCGGTGGCCCGGGCAACACCACGATCAGCCAGTGGGTCTTCCGCTACCCGGCCGCCGCCGACCGGTCGCTGGCCGCCATCGCCGACCTCTACGCCCGCTGCGCCCGCTACTCGGTCTCCGCCGGGGACATCACCCTCGACATCGGGGTCCGGGTCCTCGGCGGCACCCCGTGGGCGGCTGAGGTCACCTACGGCGGCGCCTACCTGACCCTGTACTCCCGCGAGGTCTTCGTGGTGCGCGGCGACGTCCTCTCCGTCGTCTCGTTCCACGGCAGGCGCCCCACCACAGCGGCGGACACCGATCGCCTCGTCGCGGCCATGGCGGCGAAGCTGGGCGGCTGATCAGGCGGCCAGCTTGCGGTCGACCCACTTCCCGAGCGGCAGCGCGGCGACCACCCCGGCCAGGACCAGGTGGATGACCATGAACACCACCGCCGTCGGCACGCTGGGCGGGCCGCCGGTGAAGACGATCATGTGCGAGGCCCAGTGCAGCGCCTCGGGCTTCTCCCCCGCCGCCCAGACGTCGTTGACCGCCCAGAAGGTGAGGTCGTTGAGGCCGGAGATGACGACCAGGATGGCCGCCAGGCCCGTCTTGAGCACGTTCGCCGTGCGGGCGCCGCCGAGCCGGTAGGCCATCAGGGCGAACAGGACGATGAACGTGGTGATGAACAGCTCGAACTGGTAGATGGGGGCGAAGGTGCCCTCGTCGGTCAGCGCTGTGCGGCCGTACTCCTGGATGCGCAGCACCAGTTCCGTGTCCAGGTATCCCATGTAGACGAACACGGCGAGCAGGAACAGCCAGGGGGCGGCCTTCCAGCGCGGCATCAGCGCCACCGCCGCCACCGCGCAGCCGAACGGGACCAGCTTGAGCACGAACTCGCCCAGGTTGTCCAGGGTCTGGTCCGGCGGCAGGACGACCATCACCAGCAGCGCGACCACGGCGGCGGGCACCACCGGGACGACCCACAGCCAGCGCCTGCGCTCGTACAGCGCGCGCACCCAGTTGGGCCGGGTCTCGGGCGGGGCTGCGGGTCGGACGGCGGTCACTCGGTCTCCATGCGCTGCTTCTCCACCCAGAACGGGCCCAGCGCCAGCGCGTCGACATCGGTCTTGAGGTAGCAGGCGATGGCGTCGGCGGGGCTGGCGACGATGGGTTCGTTGTTGTCGTTGAACGAGGTGTTGACGACCATCGGGACGCCGGTGAGCTTCTCGAACTCGCTGATCATGCGCCAGTACAGCGGGTTGTCGGTCTCGCTGACCGTCTGCACCCTGGCGGTGCCGTCCACGTGGGTGATGGCCGGGACGGCGGCGCGCTGGTGCTCCAGCACGTCGAAGACCAGCAGCATCACCGGGGAAGGATAACCGCTGGCGAACCACTCCCCCGCCTTCTCCGCCAGGCAGCTCGGGGCGAAGGGGCGGAACGGCTCGCGGTGCTTGACCTTCTCGTTCATCCGCTCCTTGGACTCCGCCAGGCGCGGGTCGGCGACCAGGGAGCGGTTGCCCAGGGCGCGCGGGCCGCACTCCATCCGGCCCTGGACCCAGCCGACGATCATGCCGTCGGCGATGCGGGCGGCGGTGTGCGCGGCGATGTCGTCGACCCGGGTGTACTCCACGCCCGCGTCCTGCAGGGCCTGTTCCATCTCGGCCTCGGTGTAGTCCGGGCCGGTGTAGGTGTAGCCGGTGCGCGGGCGGGGCAGGCGGTGCTTGCCGACGGTGACCTCCAGGGCCGCGCCGACCGCGCAGCCGTCGTCGGCGGCGGCGGGCTGGGCGAAGAACTCCTCGAAGTCGGTCTCCAGCAGCAGGCGGCCGTTCATGACGCTGTTGAGGGCGACACCGCCCGCGACGCACAGGCGCGTGGAGCCGGTTTCGCGTTGCAGCCAGCGGGCGATGTGCAGGCCCGCCTCCTCCAGGGTGACCTGGAGGGCGTAGGCGATGTCCATGTAGTGCTGCGGCACCGGGTTGGCCGCGGAGACCTTGGTGCGCTCGCGGGCGGGGCCGAAGGTGTCGGTGAACTTCTGCGACATCAGGTGCTTGCCGGTGGTGTGGTGGCGGAACCACTCCAGGTTCAGCTCGAACCCGCCGTCGGGGTCGAGGTGCACCAGGTCCTTGAACTGCTCCACGTAGGTGTCGCGGCCGAAGGGGGCCAGGCCCATGACCTTGCCCTCGTCCATGGTCGGGTAGAAGCCCAGGTAGCCGGTGACGCCCGCGTACATGGCGCCGAGGGAGTGCGGGAACTTGATCCGGCGCAGGTCGACCATGCGGTCGCCGCGGCCGTGGGCGAACAGGGTGCTGGTGCCGTCGCTGCCGATGCCGTCGAAGGTGAGCACGGCCGACTCGTCGAACGGGCTGATGTAGTAGGCGCTGGCCGCGTGCGAGCGGTGGTGGTCGATCAGGTGGACCTTGAACTTGGTCTCGCCGGTGTACCCCAGGGCCTCGCGGACGTCGCGGCCGAGGGTGTAGGAGCGCTTGACGTGGGCCAGGACGGCGCCGCCCACGTGGTAGTCGTCGGGGCCCTTGCCGCCGCCGGTGCGCAGGGTGTCGACCATGCTCGCGGCCTTGTGCGCGTCGCCGGTCTCGTTGCGGAACACGGCCAGGGTGCCGGGGAAGTAGCGGGCGAAGACCTTGGCGGCGTGGATGGGCTCCTTCCAGCGCTGCCAGTAGTAGGCGACGTGGTCGACGTCGCCGAGGGTGATGCCCGCGCGGTCCAGGCAGAACCGGATGGCCTCGGTGGGGAAGCCGCCGTCGTGCTTGACGCGGGTGAAGCGCTCCTCCTCGGCGAAGGCGATGATCTCGCCGTCGCGGACGAGCGCCGCCGCCGAGTCGTGCACCCGGCTGATGCCCAGGACGTACATGCCTTGCTCCAAGCGGGAAGTGTGGGTCACGGAAGGGGGACGGCCATGTCGGGGGCGTCGAGGACGAAGCGCAGACCGGCCCGCGCTGCGCCCTCGGCCTGCCACAGCTCCCACGGGGTGTCGGCGCTGAGCACCAGGTAGCCGAGCTTGTACCCGGCCTGCTCGTAGGCGTGCACGTGCGTGCCCTCCTCGGCGAACAGGTAGAGCCGCACGACCTCGGGCATCTCGGCGACGGCGGCGACGCCCTCGACGCGGACGAGGTGGCCCGCCCGGTCGGAGGCCAGCATGTGCACCAGGCTGGGGCGGATCGGCGCCGGGGTGAGCACCGGGGTGCCGCCGGTGGCCAGGTCGATCATCGCGCCGACCAGGTCGACCCCGGTGGCGGCCTGCACCAGCTCGGACAGGCCGTTGCCGCCGAGGCGGGCGGCCATCTCGATCAGGTACAGCTCGCCGTCGCGGCCGAGGACGGCGTCGAGGGTCAGCGGGCCGTGGGTGTAGCCGAGTTCGGCGCTGATCCGGGTGAGCATGTCGACCAGGTGCGCGTCGGTGTGCTCGGGCAGGTCGGCGGGCATCACGTGCGCGGTGGTGACGAAGAACGGCGGCGGGGTCACGGTGCGCGAGGTGACGGCGTGGAAGGCGATCTCCCCGTCGACGACCAGCGCCTCGACGGTCAGGTGGGTGCCGTCGAGGAACTCCTCCACGACCACCCGCCCGGACGGGGAGAACGCGATGGCCTCGGTGAACGCCTCGGCGAGCCGACCGGGGGTGGCGCAGGCGACGACGCCGCGGCTGCCCGAGGAGTCGACCGGCTTGACCAGCGCCGGGAACCGCAGCCTGCGGGCGGCGGTGGCCAGTTCGGGCCCGGGGGAGCCCGCCACGCTGGCGTAGCTGGGCAGGTCGAGGGAGTCGCAGAGGAAGCGGAAGACCGACTTGTCCATCGACGCGGACACCGCGGCGTCGGGTAATCGGCGGGCCAGGTCCCAGTGCTCGATCAGCGCCGCCTGGGTGGCCAAGCCGACGTCGCTGGCCGGGCACAGCACGCCCACGATGTCCTCGCGCCCGGCCAGGGCAGCCGTGATCTGCTCCGGGGCGCGCACGCTGACCTGGACGAACTCGTCGGCGACGGCGACAGCGGGCGCGGCGGCGCGGAAGTCGACGCAGATCGTGCGGTAGCCCAGCTCGCGGGCGCGGTGGTAGGTGCCGACGGCGCCGTCGGCGCCGCCCAGGATCACCAGGGACTTCATCGGGTGGCCTCCAGTGCGGGGTCGGACCGCGGTTCCCCCCTGGTCGAGGGCGGCACCGCGGGCGGGGCGCAGAGCAGCTCGGCGGGGTCGACCGCCAGGCTGGACTCGCGGACGTAGTACAGGCGCGGGCGCGGCTGGGCCGCGCCGATCACACCGAGGTAGCGCACGACCAGGGCGAGCACCGGCAGCGCGCAGGCCATCAGGGCGGTCAGACCGGCCAGCGCGCCGGAACCCGGGACCGCACCGGCGAGGACGGCGACGGTCAGCGCCACCGCGGCGATCCCGCCGAGCACGGCCGCGGTGGCCGCGATGGTCAGCAGCCTGCGGGTGTGCCCGACGAACAGCTCGATGGCGTGCCCGGTGAGGAAGCCCAGGTTCACCTTGGACACCCCGCGCACCCGCGGCCGGTGTTCCACCTGGACCACGGTGTAGCGGTCGGTCAGCCGCGGGACCGTGGCGAAGAAGTGCGGGGTGCCCAGCCGGAGGTCGACGATGGTGCGGGCGAGGTCGGCGCGCACCAGCCGGAAAGCGGTCGCCCCCCGCGGCAGTTCCATCCGCAGGACCCGCCTGCCGAGGAAGTGGAACAGGGCGGTACCCCAGCGGCGGACCAGCGGGTCCTGCCGATTCGTCCGGACGCCGAACACGGCGTCGTTGCCCGCTTCGGCGGCCGCGATCAATTTCCGCGCCTCGGCGGCGGGGAACTGCTGATCGGCGTCGATGTGCAGCACCCAGGGCTTGCCCGCGTACCGGTAACCGGCGGAGAAGGCGGCCTCGAACCCGAAATTGCGGGTGAACGACAGGTAGCCCACCCGGGGGTCGGCGGCGGCGAGGGCGCGCACCCGCTCCAGCGTGGCGTCGGTGCTGCCGTCGTCGACGAAGAGCAGTTCGAGGTCGTGTTCGCCCAGTTCGGCGACGATCTCCCGGTAGCAGGGGTCGACGTTGTCCGCTTCGTTGAAACAGGGGATGACCACGCTGAGGGCGGCGACGGCCGAGGGTGCAGGCATCTCGTTCCTAGGACGGGGACGACGCCCCGGTGAACGCGGGCGAAACTCGTTGGCGGAGCGGTGTGGATATAAGCCGCAAGTCCTGGACGGGGGTAGGCTTTTGCGGAGAAAGCCGCCATTCAGCGCATCGGCGTTACGACGATCGCCTTGCTCCGGGGGCGGGTTTGAAAACCGGCATCGCTCGGGATAACTTGCGCGGCATGGTCAAAACCGGTGTCGACGCGCTCTGGCGTACAGCATACCGGCGAGTGGTGCGGTCGGCTTTCGCCACGGTCCCGTTCTACCGGGAGCGCTGGGCGCTGGGGGGCCGCACCGAACCGCGGCTGGGCAGCGGGTCGGCCGAGGGCGCGGTGTCCACCGAGGACCTGGTGCGCGCGGCGGTCGACCTGGCCCCGCTCGCCGGTGGACCGACCGGGTTCGACCCGGTGCGCGGGCTCGGCGGGCTGCTGCCGCTGGCCCGGCCGACCGGGGGTGACGGCCTCCTGGTCGCGCTGGAGCACCCCGGCGCCCGCCCGGTCTGGGACCTGCCGCGCGGCTGGCGCGGCTGCCTGGTCGACGCCGAGGCGGACGACCCGGCCCTGCCGGAGGTCGGCGCGGCGCTCGGCGCCGGGCGCCCGGTGGTCGCCGTCGGACCGGACAAGGCGCTCGACGGGTTCACCGACCGCGTGCCGGGCGGCGACCGGGTCCACCGGGTGCCCCGGCGCGCGCTCGACCGGCTCGACAACGGCCCGTACGGCGTCCTGCACGACCCGGTGCTGGGCTACCTCGGCGTGCTGCGCGACTGCGGCTTGTGGCACCTGGACTGGACCCGCGTGTACGCCCGCCGCACCCGGGCGGGCCTGGCGTTCACCCTGCTCCGACAGCGGTCGCCCCGGCTGGTCGACGCGCTGGTCGGCGGTGGTGTGCCCGGCCGCGTCGAGTGGTGCCCGCGGCACGGGACCCCGGTGGTCCGGACGGTCGCAGGGTGACCACGGTCGAGGTGCACGACCCGCGGTCGGACCCGGAACCGACCGGGTGGCGGCGGTTCCAGAAGAAGGCGCGGCTGCTGCCGGTGTGGGACTACCGGCTGCTGGGCGTCGAGGCGTGGCTGGCGCGCAACCCGCCGGTCCTGGCCGTGGCGCGCGAGGGCGAGGAGACCGTCGGCGCGTTCGTGGCCATGGTGTGCCGGACCGTGCGCGAGCGCGCCTACGCCCCGCCGCCCGACACCCCGCACCGCGGGCTGGCCCCGCGCTGGGTGGAGGTCTACCTGCCCGCCCTGAGCGGCCACTCCGCGTGCGTGTTCCTGCCCGGTGTGGACGACGAGCGCAAGCGGGCGGCGGTGCGGGCGTTCGAGCGGGCCGTGGTCGACCGGCTCGGCCCCGGCCTGCTCGGGGTCGTCTACCGCGCGGTGGACCACGACCTGGGTCCGGTGCTGTCCGGGCGCGGCCGGGTCGCGCGGGAGATCGACCCGGTGGCGGTGCTGTCCGGCATCGACAGCGCCGAGGCGTGGGAGCGGCGGCTGCCGGACGCGGTGCGCGACCGGCTGGGCGCGGGCTCCCTGCGGGTCGAGTCCGCGGCGGCGCGGGCGGACCTCGACGCCAGGGAACTGGCCACGCTGCTCAACGAGCACCGGGCCCGGCAGGACGCGCGGGCCTGGCGGGAGGGGCAGCGGTCGCGGGTCGGCGGGCTGCACCTGGACACCCGCAGCCGGATCGCACCGTCCTACTTGGACGCGCTGGTCCGCCGCCCGGACGTCGTCACCACCACCTACCGCACCGCAGACGACGAGCTGGCCGCGTTCTCGGTGCTGCTCGACCACGAGGAGGGCGCCGCGTTGCAGCACTTCGCCGCCCGCCCCGGCAGCGGCCTGTGGGTCGACGCCTGCGCCAGGGCCGTGCGGCACACCGCCGACCGGGGCCGCCCGCTGCTGACCGCGGGCCGCACCCTGCTCGACCGCAAGGCCGCGCTGGGCTTCGGCACCCGACCGCTGGTGTCGGTCGCCGTTCCCCGACCGTTCCTGGGCAGACGAGGTCCGAGCAGATGACGACAACCGCGCCGACGAGGGCGCTGACCGCCACCGTGCTCGACCCCCGCCGCGACCCGGAACCGCCGGGGTGGGAGGGGTTCCGGGTGCGCCACGGCCTGCCCGCGCCCTGGGACTACCGCCTGCTCGGCATCGAGTCGGCGCACTCCCCCAGCCCGATCCTGCTGACCCTGCTGCACAGCGGGGGCGAGCTCGTCGCCGCGTTCGGATGCATGGTCGTGCGCCCGGTCCGCCTCGGCCCGACGCTCGCCGACACCCAGTTCCCCTGGCTGTCCGGCGTGCCGAGCTGGGTGTTCGACGACGGGCTGGACGCGGCCGACCGGCTCGCCGCCCGGCGCGTCTACGAGCGCGCGATCACCCGGCGGCTCGGCGCGTTCTGCGCGGGCGTGGTCTACCGCAACGTCGCACCGGACGGGGTGGGGCTGCTCGCCGGGCGCGGGCGGCTGGCCAAGGAGACGCTCGGGACCTCGGTGCTGGACAACACCTTCCCCGACTTCGAGGGCTGGCTGCGGGGCCTGACCAAGAGCAGGCGCAGCAGCGTGCGCGGTCAGATCAAGAAGGTCGCCGCCGACCCGGACCTCGTCGCGCGCACCGAGGGCGAGCGCGACGACCTCGACGGGGAGGTCTTGGCGGACCTGCTGCGCAGGCACCGAGCCCGGCTGGGCGAACCCCGCTTCGACTGGCGCGGCGGGGTTTCCGGGGCTTACCTGCACGAACTGGTGCGCCGGTCGGACGTGGCCACCACGACCTACCACGACACCGCGGGCACCCTGCTCGCCTTCGCCACCGCACTCGACAGCCCGAGCCTGGTGTTCCACCAGCACTGGGCCGCGCTGCCCCCGGAGGAGGGCGGCCGCAAGCACCTCTACTACGAGGGCTTCACCCGCGTGGTCCGCTACGCCCTCGAACGCGGCCGACCGGCGGTGACCGCCGGGCGCGGGATGGCGGAGGTCAAGGCGCAGCTCGGTTTCACCTACCGGCCGCTGCACACCGTCGCCGCGCCCAGGCCGGTGTGCCGGTGAGCGCGGTGGAGGTCCTCGACGCCCGGTTCGACGCCGAACCGGACTACTGGCCGGAGCTGACGGCCCGCGCCGGGCTGCGCGCGGACTGGTCGTGGCCGGTGCTGACCGCCCAGGCGTGGGCCGCGCGGGTGCCGCAACTGGTGACGGTCCTGCACGGGTCCGACGGTCCGACCGGGGTGGTGGCGTCGGGGTTCGTCGGGCCGACCACCCGCCGCCACCGGTTCGTCGGACCGCGCCGGGCGGGTGGGCTGGGTGGGCTGGACGTGCGCGCGCCGGGCACCAGCGCCGTGCCCGGCTGGTGGTTCGACACCGACGACGGCCACGGCGGCGTGCACCGGCTGCTCACGGAGTTCCTGCCCGGCATCCGCCGCGAACTCGGCGCGGGCGTGTGCGCGGCGCTGCTGCGGCAGGTGCCGGAGGAGGCGCTGCCGCTGGTGGAGAAGCGCGGCAGGCTCGTGCGCAAGACCGAACCGCTGGCCCACCTGCGCGCGGTCGGCGACCGCGAAGCGTGGCTGGCCACCCTGCCGCGCAAGCGCCGCCAACACCTGCGCAGGCTGTTCGACACGATCGACGACGACCCGACGATCACCGTCCGCACCGGCGGCGAGGTCGACCCGACCCGGGCGGCGGAACTGCTGCGGGTCAACCTGGAGAGCCACCGGGACGTGCCGATCGTCCCGCTGCCGCAGTTCGTCGGCCAGCTCACCGCGCTGCTCGCGCGCCCGGACGTGTCCACCATCGCCTACACCGACCCCCGCGACGACACCCTGCTGGCGCTGGGCGTGCTGCTTGATCACCCGGAGCTGCCGCTGGCCCGGCACTGGTCGGCGCTGCCGGAGGACGAGGGCGGCCGACCGGGGCTGTACTTCCACTTCTACGGTGAGCTCATGCGCTGGCTCCACGACACGGGCAGGCCCCGGGTGTCCCTCGGCAAGAAGATGGTCGACCTCAAGCGCTCCATGGGCGCGGAGTTCGTCGAGCAGTACGCCGCCGCCGTGCCGTTGCTTGGCTCGGCGCTGCCGGGCCTGTCGTGACCGTGCTGCTGGCCGGGGCCAACCCGGCGGTCACCCTGTCCGAGGACGGGGAACCGACGGTCTTCGCGTCCCTGTGGTCAGTCGACTGGTCGGTGGCGGGCCGGGGCACCGCGCTCGTCGTGTGGCACAGGGGGGCCGTGCGCGTCCTGACCACCACCCCGACCCTGGGGACCTGGCTGGAGCGCACCTTCGTCCGCCACTTCCCGGAGACCGAACACCTCCCCTGGCCCACCCCCACCGTCGAGGCCGCCCCGGTCACCTGCCACATCGACCTGGCCACCGGCGTCACCGCCCACGCCGCCGACGTCACCCTCACCATGTCCGACCCGATGCACCACCGCCCGTTCACCACCGACGCCTTCCCCCTCGACGGCGTCCCGCACGGCCTGACCCTGCTGCTGGCCCCGATGCGCACGGCGGCGGTCACCATCGGCGGCACCCCGGTCCCCGGCCGCGTCACCCACACCGGCCCCGACGACCGCCCGACCTCCTCGGCCTTCGCCACCACGGCCGAGGTGTGGACCAAGGGCTGACGCGCACCCGGCCGGGGTACGGCGCCCGAGGCGTGCGCAGGCGGATCAGGAGTTGCCCGGAGCCGGGTCGGGAGGTGACCCGCGCCCGACCGCCCCGGTGGGGAACTCCTCGACGCCGAGCACCCGCAGCAGGTCCAGCCGCTCCCTGGTCGCGGTGTCGGCCGGGGTGAGCACCAGAAGCTCCTGACCCTGGTCGGGGGTCACCAGGGTTTCGCAGTCCATCAGCAGGCGGCCCACCCGCGGGTGCAGCAGGGTCTTGCGGTCGGAGCGCCGGACCGCCACCTCGTGCTCGGCCCAGAGCGCGCGGAAGTCGGCGCTCGCCGCCCGCAGCCGGTCGACGAGCCCGGCGACCACGGGGTCACCGGAACGGCGGCCCGCGACCGCGCGCAGGTCGGCCACGAGCCTGCGGGTGTGGTGCTCCCGCTCCTCGGGCGGGCTGACCGCGCGGGCGGCGGGCTCGGTGAACCAGCGGTACACCGCGTAGCGCCGGTCGCCGGTCAGGTCGGTGTGGTCGCCGGTGAGCAGGACGGCGGCCCGGTTCTGGGCGAGGACCTCGCCCAGGTCGGACAGCACCAGGGCCGGGGTGTCGCCGAGCAGGTCGAGCAGGCGCACCAGACCCGCGCGGGCCTGGCGGGCCACCCCGTCGGCGGGCGGGGGCCGGTGACCCGCCAGGTGGAACAGGTGGTCGCGTTCGTCGTCGGACAGGCGCAGCGCCCGGGCCAGCGCACCGAGGAGCTGGGGCGAGGGCTGACTGCTGCGGCCCTGCTCGATGCGCACCACGTAGTCCACCGACATGCCCGCGAGCATGGCCACCTCCTCGCGGCGCAACCCGGTGGTGCGGCGGCGGGGCCCGCGGGCGATGCCGACCTCGGCCGGGCGGATCGCCTCGCGGCGGCGGCGCAGGAAGTCGGCGAGCTGGTCGCGGTGCACCTCCCCATGCTCCCCCGCGGTGGCGGGCCGAGCCAGGGAGCGGCTCTCCCACGATGAACGCTCCGCTCGTGCGGGTCGCCGGGCGGGCGCAGGGTGGGACCGGCAGATCGACGACGGAGGAGAACGCGATGCGGACACGAACCCTGGGCCGGACCGGGCCCGCCGTTTCAGCGCTGGGCCTGGGCGCGATGGCCATGTCGGGCGCGTACGGCGCGGCCGACCGCGCGGAGGCCGTCGCCACCGTGCACGCCGCGCTGGAGGCGGGCGTCACGCTGGTCGACACCGCCGACTTCTACGCCATGGGGCACAACGAGTTGCTGCTCGCCGAGGCGCTGCGCGGGCGGGACCGGGACAGCTACGTGCTGAGCGTCAAGTTCGGCGCGCTGCGCGGGCCCGGCCCCGAGTTCGGCGGGCAGGACAACCGCCCCGAGGCGGTGAAGAACTTCCTGGCCCACTCGCTGACCCGGCTGGGCACCGACCACGTCGACACCTACCGCCCGGCCCGGCTGGACCCGGCGGTGCCGATCGAGGAGACGGTGGGCGCGATCAAGGAGATGATCGACGCCGGGCACGTGCGGCACCTCGGCCTCTCCGAGGTCGACGCCACCACGATCCGCCGGGCCCACGCCGTGCACCCGGTCGCGGACCTGCAGATCGAGTACTCGCTGCTGTCCCGCGCGGTGGAGGCGGACGTCCTGCCCACGCTGCGGGAACTCGGCATCGGCCTGACCGCCTACGGCGTCCTCGGCCGCGGTCTCATCTCCGGGCACTGGACCGCGGACCGCTCCGCGGAGCCGGGCGACAGCCGCAGCGCAGGCCCCCGGTTCGTCAGGGGGAACGTGGAGCACAACCTCGGTCTCGTGGAGGCGCTGCGCCGGGTCGCCGAGGCGAAGGGGTGCACCGTCGCGCAGTTGGCCATCGCCTGGGTGGCCGCCCAGGGCGCGGACATCGTGCCGCTGGTCGGCGCCCGCACCCGCGAACGCCTGGCCGAGGCACTGCCCGCGGTGGAGTTGCACCTGACCGCGGACGACCTCGCCGAGGTCGAGCGGGCGGTGCCGCCGGGCGCGGCCCGCGGCGACCGCTACCCCACCGCGTTCATGTCCGGCCTCGGCGTGGGGAACTGAGCCCGGCGCCCCGGCGGGACACGGGTCCCGCCTCGGCGCCGGGCTCGGATCGATCGACAGGCCGCCGAGGGCCTCAGTCGGTGTCGAACTCGCTGATCAGCTCGCCGGTGAGGCGGATGCTGGTGGTGACCTCCTCGTCGCCGAGGCCGCCCATCTGGTGCAGGCACAGCAGGCGGTCGATGCCCAGGTCGGCGTAGGCGCGCAGCTTCTTGCGGCAGGTCTCGGGGCTGCCGACGATGAGCGAGTTCTGCGCGCTGAGGATCTCGAACAGCTCGTCCTCCGGCACGTCCTCGCCGCCGAGGATGCGGCCGATGAGCATGGCCGCGGGGGTGGGGGCGTCGCCCGCCTCGGCGCGCAGGAACTCGCCTGCGGCGCCGCCGCCGTCGGGGGAGGCGAGCAGCTTCTCGTTGCGCTCCATGGCGAGGCGGAAGTCGGTGGCCGCCTCGAAGAAGGTCAGCGCGCGGGTGCTGTACCAGGCGGCGGCCGCGGCGGCGCCGTTGCGCATGGCCTGCTCGTCGGTCTCCGCGCAGTGCACGAAGGTGAAGAAGCCGACCTGGTTGTTGACGAACGCGCCAACGGGCTCGGTGCACGCCTCGGCCGCGGCCCGGTACAGGCCGATCATCCGCTCGGCGCGCTCCAGCGACTCCCACATCGTCGTGCCGAGCACGCCGACCCCGCGCCTGCCCGCTTCCTCGAACGACGCCGGGTTGGCCGCCGCCTGCCACAGCGGGGGGTGCGGGGTCTGGTACGGCTTGGGCAGGATCGGCACGTCCTCGATGGTGAAACCGTCGCCGTCGTGGGAGAAGCGGTCGCTGGTCCACATCTTCGGGATCATCTCGAACGCGGCCTGCGTCTGCGGGCGCACGTCGTCGGAGTCGATGTTGAACAGCCGCCACTCGGGCACCGTGGACCGGGTCAACCCCAGCTCGACCCGGCCGCCGCTGAGGTGGTCGAGCGTGGCCGCCCGCTCGGCGACCCGGATCGGGTGGTTGAACCGGCTCGGCGCCAGCACCGCGGAGTGCCCGAGCCGGATCCGGCTGGTGCGCTGCGAAATCGCGGCCAGCACCATCTCCGGCGCCGACGACAGGCTGAACTCCTCGGCCCCGTGGTGCTCGACCTGCCACCAGCAGCCGTAGCCCAGCTCGTCGGCCAGCTCGGCCTGGGCCAGGGCCTGGCGGAACCGGCGCTGTTCCTGGTCCGGGCCCCAGGGGCGGGGGTTCTGGATCTCGTTGAAAATGTCGATCTTCACTGGCGTGCCTCTTCCTCACCGGACGGCGGTGTCCAGGAGGAGTCAGCGCACGACGGCCGCGCGTTAGGGGCAGCCGACGAGTCGTCACAAACCTGGTATCAGCCCCGCCAGGCGGGGGTGCGGCGGGCCTGCTTGGCGGCGTGCGCGGTGGTGGCGCGGTAGGTGACCGCGGCGATGGCGATGGTGGGGATCAGCAGCCAGACCGGCCAGAAGTAGACGTCGTCGTCCATCTGGAAGCGGACCAGTGCCCAGACGCCCAGGTTGATCACCAGGGTGACGGTCCACCACAGCCAGACGATGCGGACCCACTTGGGCACCGACGACCGCCGCTCGGGGCGGGCGTGGGACACCGCGGGCAGGTCGGCGAAGATCTTGGCCAGTTCGCCGTAGGTCGTCGCGCGGTTCACGCCGTCGAGCCTGGTGTCGTACTCGGCCAGGCTGAGCCTGCCCTGGGCGTGCGCGGCCCGCAGTTCCTCGGCCGCGCCGCGCCGGTCCTCGTCCGAGATCCGCATGTTCCGTTGTTGCTGCGCCATGCCCGCACGTCCCCTCACCTGATCTGACACGCCTTCGTGTCACAACATCTGACACGAAACGATGTCAGTAAGCTCCGGTCATGGTCAAGCAACGGCAACACCTGTGACCGGGGTCACCACCGACGGTCGTCGGTACGGCGGCCAGGACGCGGGCCAGCGCCAGGCCGAGCGGCGGGCCCGGCTGCTGGCCGCGGGCCTGGAGCTGTTCGGCACCGAGGGCTACGCCGCCTCCTCGGTGAAGCAGGTGTGCGCCGAGGCGGGCCTGACCCAGCGCTACTTCTACGAGTCGTTCACCGAGCGCGAGCAGTTGCTCCGCGCCGTCTTCGACGAGCAGGCCGCCCTGGTGCGGGCGGCCGTGGAGACCGCCGTGGCCGCCGCGGGCGAACAGGTCGAGAGCCGGATCCGGGCCGGGCTCACCGCGCTGATCGACACCATGTCCGCCGACCGGCGCCGGGCCAGGGTGATGGTCATCGAGATCGTCGGCGTCAGCCCGGAACTGGAGGCCCGCCGCCGCGAGGTGCTGCACGCGTTCGTCCGCTACATCGCCGCCCTGGTGCCCGAGGAGGCCGAGACGCCCGCGCCGCACCAGTTGGAGACCGGGGTGATGGTGCTCGTCGGCGGGGTCAACGAGGTGCTGGTGGACCAGACCCTCGGCTACCGCTCGGCCACCACCCCGGAGCTGGTGGACATCATCACGGCCCTGTTCATGGGCGGCCTCCGGGCGCTGGGCACCCGGTCGAGGTAGCTCACGCGGTCGGTTCCCACCCCAGCGCGGGTCCGAGGTGGGTGGCGACGTCGGTGAGGATCTGCACGTAGTCCTCGTGCTCGAAGGTGAACGGCAGCGCGAACGCCACCTCCGTGACCTGCTGGAACGCCGCGTTCTCGGACAGCCGCTCGGCGATCTGCGCGGACGTGCCGACCAGGTCGGGGGCGAACACCACCCGGGCCGGGCCCTGCGGTTCGGCGGTGCGCGGGGTGCGGCCTGCCACGTACTCCTCGTACTTCGCCCGCTGCGCCGGGGTCGCGGAGTCGGTCGGGATGACCACCAGGCCCTGGGAGACACGCGCCCTGTCACCCAGGGGGTGGTGTTCGCGGAACCGCAGGATCTGCGCGAGCTGGATGCTGTCGAAGTCCTGTTCGGTGTCCCCCGCGCGGACCACGTTGCTGGTCAGGAAGTTCAACCCCTGCTCACCGGCCCACTGCGCCGAGCGCAGGCTGCCGCCGCCGTACCAGAGGCGCTCGGCCAGCCCCGCCGCGTGCGGCTCCACCCGGTCGGAGAACACCTCGATGCCCTCGGTGCCGCTGAACCCGGTCACCTTCTCCCCGCGCACCGCCGACAGCAACCGCTCCACGCGGCGGTAGCTGAAGTCCTCGACGTCGGCGGTGTCCGGGTAGAGCGCATCCTTGAGCCGGTCGTAGTGCATCGGCGGGCCGACGCTGATGCCCGGGTTGAGCCGCCCGCCGGAGAGCACGTCGACCGTCGCCAGGTCCTCCGCCAGCCGGATCGGGTTCTCCCAGCCCAGCGGGATCACGGCGGTGCCCAGCGCGATCCGGCTGGTGCGCTGGGTGGCTGCGGCCAGCAGCGCCACCGGGGAGGAGATGCCGTGCTGAAGGTGCCGGTGGCGCACCCACGCGCTGTCGAACCCGAGCCGCTCCCCCAGCTCGATGACCTCCAACGTGGACTCGTGCCCCGGCCGGGGGTCGTCCGGGTCGAACAGCCCGATCGTCAGGAAGCCCAGCCTCCGCAAGGGTTCCGCACCCACCACGCCACCTCCGCCGTCCACGGTCCGCTGCCGCCAGTCTCCCCCGCAGGCGCCCGCGATCCACCGACTGGGAAACCCCTGGTGGGCGGGTCCGCCGGAGCGGGCGAGCACTGTCCGGGCGGACGTAGGATGGACGCATGCGCACCCGGCCGACCCTGAGCTGGACGGCCAGCGGACCGCCGCTGCCCAGGACCACCCGCCTGGACGAGGTCGTCGAACTGGTGGACCGCGGCGGCGTGCTGGTGCTCAGCGGCGCGGGCCTGTCCACCGAATCGGGCATCCCGGACTACCGGGGCGCGGCGGGCAGCCTGCGCAAGCACACCCCCATGACCTACGGCGAGTTCGTCGCCGACCCCGACGCCCGCCGCCGCTACTGGGCGCGCAGCCACGTCGGCTGGCGCACCATCGCCCGCGCCGCCCCGAACGCGGGCCACCGCGCCGTCACCGCCCTGCACGCCCGCGGCCACCTGACCGGCGTCATCACCCAGAACGTCGACGGCCTGCACCAGGCCGCGGGCACCCCCGACGTGGTCGAACTGCACGGCGGCCTGGACCGGGTCGTCTGCCTGTCCTGCCGCGAACTCACCCCGCGCGAGGACCTGGACCGCCGCCTCGGCGAGGCCAACCCCGACTTCCACGCCGAAGCCGCCCCGATCAACCCCGACGGCGACGTCGACCTCGACGACACCGCGGTGGCCGACTTCCGGGTGGTCGCCTGCCGCACCTGCGACGGCGTCCTCAAACCCGACGTGGTCTTCTTCGGCGAGAACGTCCCCCGCCCCCGGGTGGACCTGTGCAACACCCTGGTCGACGCGGCGGCCTCGGTGCTGGTCCTGGGCTCCTCGCTGACGGTGATGTCCGGCCTCCGCTTCGTCCGCCGGGCCGCCACCACCGCCACCCCCGTCGCCATCATCAACCGAGGCGAAACCCGCGGCGACCCGCACGCCACCCACCGGGTCGACCTGCCCCTGGGCCACGCGCTGACGGAGCTGTCGAACAGGCTGGCGGGCTGACCCCGCCCCGGCTCCCGAGCAGTGGGATCACCCGCGACGCGGAATACCGGCCGGCGCGCGCGGGTTCACCCCCGGTGTCGGAGCGGGATGGACCGGAGGGGCGGGCATGACGGCCGAGCAGGTGCTGGACAACGCGACGTGGGCGTCGCTGACCGGGGCGCACGCCCGGCTCGCCGAACGGCACGGCCGGGTGGCCCGCTACCCGGTGGACGTCTCCCCGTTCGCGGCCGTGCAGCCCGGGGTGTCGGCGTGGGACGAGGTCGCGGAACTGGCGGGCGCGGGGAACGAGATCTTCTTCCCCGGCCTGGACACCCCACCCGAGGGCTGGGAGGCAACGCTGTCCATCCCCGGTGTGCAACTGGTGGACGCCGGGGTCGAGGGAGCAGCGGACCCCGAGGCCGTGCGGCTGACGGTCGCGGACGTCCCGGAGATGCTGGCCCTGGCGCAGCGCACCCAACCCGGCCCGTTCCTGCCCCGCACCATCGAGCTCGGCACCTACCTGGGCATCCGCCGAGGCGGCGAACTGGTCGCCATGGCCGGAGAACGCCTGCACCCACCCGGCTGGACCGAGATCAGCGCCGTCTGCACCGACGAGTCCCAGCGCGGCCAGGGGCTGGCAACCCGACTGGTCCGCGCCCTCGTCGCGGGCATCCGCGAACGCGGCGAACGCCCGTTCCTGCACACGCCCGCAACCAACACCAACGCCATCCGCCTCTACGAGGCACTCGGCTTCCGCCTGCGCCGCGAGGTTTCCTTCACCTCGGTCCGCGTGCCCCAACCCGCCGCCACGCACAGCACGGGGTGACCTCGTCCTTGAGAGAACAGGCAGGGCAGCAGGCGTCGACGTGATGTTGCTCGAACGCCGCTGGACTCCTGGAACACCTCTGCCCCCGCCACCCCGGCGGGCAGCGGGTTCGACGGGGTGTGGAACGCGTCGCCATCGGGACCCTGGGGTGCCTCGGCCGCCTTGACCACCGGTGCGGGCGCCGCCGACACGGTCGACTCACCAGGTGCTGTTCAGCAACCCGGTGCCCAGATAGACCTGATCCGCCCCGTTGCCGTCGTTGTCGTCGGTGTAGGCGACGGTGAGCTGACCCCACGCGTCGACGCCGAGGGCGGGCTGCTCCTGGCGGCCGGTGGCGGTCTTGACCGCGGCGAGGCGGGGCAGCCTGCCGGTGGCGGTGCCGTCGGCGTTGAGGCCCTGGGCGAACACGTCCTGGCCCGCGGTCCACGCGACGGCGACGCCGCGCTGGTCGTCGATGCCCACCTGGGGGTCCGCACCCGCCAGGACGGTGTCCGCGCCCGCCGCGGCGGTGCCCGCGGCGGTGAAGGAGCGGACGGCGGTCGCGGCGGTCCCGGTGTGGTCGGTCTCCCAGGCCACGGCGAAGTCACCGGCGAAGTTCGCCGCGACCGACGGGTGCCGCTGCTGGCCCGCGGTGGTCGCGTTGGCGACCACCTGCGCCCGCTTGACCCCACCGGCCGGGGTCAGCACCTTGAGGCCGACGTTGAACGAGCCGTTGGCGTCACCGTCCTCGTCCCACACCACCGCGGCGTTGCCCGCCGCCCCCACGGCCACGTCCGGGCGCTGGTGGGTGCCGCCCGCGGCGTGGACCTGGGCCTCGTAGGTCTTCGACGTCACCGACGCGAAGCCCGCGACGCGGACCGTGGGCGCGGTCGTGTCCTGCTTGTCCTCCCACACCACCGCGAAACCCGGGCTGTCCGGGTCGGCGGCCACGGCCGGGTCGAGCTGCTGGCCGTCGGAGGAGGCGTTGGCGGTCGCGGAACCGGAGACGGTGCCGTCGGTGCGGACCGCGCGGACGGCGATGTTGTAGTAGCCGTTGCCGTCGCCGTCCGCGGCCCACACCACGACGGCGGTGCCGTCGTCGTGCAGCGCCACGTCCGGGTGCAGGTGGGTCCAGTTTCCGGTGCCGCCCGCGGACAGCTTGGTCTCGTAGCGGGACACGCCGTCCTTGAACAGGCGGAGGAAGACCTCGCTGTGCAGCGCGTCCCCGGCGTCGCGGTCGTCCTCCCAGGCCACGGCGGTCCACCCGTTGCGGACCGCGGAGACCGCGGCGTTGTGCTGGTTGCCGGTGGAGACGGAATTGGCCGTGGTCCAGGTGATGTCCGCGGGGGTGGTGCCCGCCGCGGCGGCGGTGTGGGTGGTGAGGGCGGCGCTCAGCAGCGCCGCCGCCAGCACGGGGATCGTCTTGTTCACGGCGCCTGCAATCCGGGGTTGTCGGCCTCGATGACGTAGCTGCCCACGGTCTTCACCGGGTAGTCGCGCACGGTGACCCGGTCGACCGCCCGGAAGTCCACCGCCATCCGGGTCGAACTGGTGACGGTGCGGACGTAGCCGCGCAGGTTCTTGTGGAACTTCACGTGCGGGTTCAGCGAGGAGAGCCCGTTGTCCGAGGCGTTCCCGTCACCGCCGGAGGTGACCGAGGTGGTCACCAGCTCGGTGCCGACGACCCGGTCCTGCGCGGTGTAGTCCCGCATCAGGTTCGACGCCCACGAGCGGTGCACGTCACCGGTCAGGACCACGGTGCCCCGGTTTCCCTGGGCGTCCCACCCGCGCTGGAGCCGGTCGCGGTTGGCGGTGTAGCCGTCCCAGGCGTCCATGCTGCGCGCGCCGTCGGCGGAGGCGAGCTTCTGCGCGAAGAACACCTGCTGGCCCAGGAAGTCCCAGGTGCCCAGCTTCTGCCGCATCCCGTCCAGCAGCCACGCCTCCTGCGCCGCCCCGGTCAGCGTGCGGGTCGGCGCGTCGGCCTCCGGGCACACCTTGCTGCCGTCGCCGCAGGCCTGGTCGTCGCGGTACTGGCGGGTGTCGAGCATGTGGAAGGTGGCCAGGCTCCCCCACCGGATGCGCCGGTAGAGCTGCATGTCCGCCCCGGCGGGCACCTGCGCGGCGCGCAGCGGCATGTGCTCGTAGTACGCCTTGTAGGCGGCGGTGCGGCGGGCGCGGAAGTCACCGGCGGGCGAACTGTCGTTGCGGATGAGCCCGGCGTAGTTGTTCTCCACCTCGTGGTCGTCCCAGACCGGCACCCAGGGCGCGATCGCGTGCGCGGCCTGAAGATCCGGGTCGGTCTTGTACTGGGCGTGGCGGATGCGGTAGTCGGCCAAGTCGTCGATCTCCACGGTGGGCGCGTGCTTGCGCACGGCGGTGCTGCTCGCCGCGCCCTCGTAGATGTAGTCGCCCAGGTGCAGGATCAGGTCGGGGCGCTCCTCGGCCATCCGCCGGTACGCGGTGAAGTAGCCCGCCTCGTAGTGCGAGCACGAGGTGAACAGCATGGTCAGCTCCGGGCTGGTGCCCACCGCAGGAGCCGTCCTGGCCCGCCCCACCTGGGAGATGAACCCGGAGGCGCGGAAGCGGTACCAGTACTCGCGGCCCGGTTGCAGGCCGGTGACCTCGACGTGCACGCTGTGCGCCCAGGTCCGCGCGGCGGTGGCGGTCCCGGACCGCACCACCTGGGTGAACCGCTCGTCCGCAGCCACCTGCCACTCCACCGGCACCGCCGTGTCGGGCATCCCGCCCAGGCCGTCGGCGTTGAGCGGGCTCGGCGCCAGCCGGGTCCACAGGACGAACCCGTCCGCCGCCGGATCACCCGAGGCCACGCCCAGGGTGAACGGGTAGCTGATCGCGTTGGCGGCGTGGGGCGCCAGGAGCACCGTCCCCACCCCGGTCAGACCGCCGAGGATGAAAGTACGTCTCCGCAATGAGGTCACGGGGGTTTACAAGTACGGGGTCCAGGTGATCCACAGCGGTCGTCGAGGTGGCCTCCGGCCGAACGCGGCCGGAACCCGGGGGGGTGCAGGCGAGCCGGGTGTGGCCCTGTTCAGCGCCCGGTCTTCCCGCTGTGGTGCCCGGCCGGGCCCCCGGGTGAGAACAGTTCCACGCAGGTGGGCACTTCCCGGGTCGGGAATCCGGTGACGACGACGCGGTCCGGGCGGACGAGGGCGGCGCGGGAGCGCCCGAGCCAGCGGAGGAGTTCGGGGCAGCCGTCCGCGCACACGACCACCGCGCCGAGCCTGCGGGCGGTGGTGGCCGGGGCGGGTTCCAATGGTCCTCTGTGGATGATGCCGAAGGCGTTGCCCAGCACGTCGTCGAGGCGGCGGGGGCCGGTGTCGGTGGTGATGTGCGGTTGGGGGCACAGGGTTCCGGCGAGGCGGTCGCGGGGGCCGGAGCGGACCAGGGGTCCCCTGGACAGGCGGGGGGAGGTGGTCTTGAGGACCAGGTCGGTGAAGCCGGGGATCCGGCCCGCGCCCGCGATCGCCCGCCTGCGGAGGGCGGCGCCGAGCGGGCCGCCGCCGGTCATGGCCCAGCCGACGCCCACGGCGGTGCGGATCATCGTCGTGGCGTGGGGGCGGCGTTCGGGCTCGTAGGTGTCCAGGAGGCACTCGTCGGCGGTGCCGGTGAGCACGGCGGCCAGCTTCCAGGTGAGGTTCGCGGCGTCGCGGAGGCCGGAACCCAGGCCCTGGCCGATGAACGGGGGTGTCAGGTGGGCGGCGTCGCCGAGGAGGAAGGTGCGGCCCCGGCGCCAGCGGTCGGCGACCTGGGCGCGGAAGGTGTACTCGGCTCGGCGCAGCACCTCGACCTCGGCGCCGCCGGTCCACGGGTGCAGGAGGGCGTCGAGGTCCACGTCGGCGCTGGTCTCACCCTGGCGCAGGCGGAACTCCCAGCGGTAGCGCTCGGCGCCGACCTGCATGAAGGTGGCGGCGCGGTGCGGGTCGCAGACCTGGTAGACCCCGTTCCAGACGTCCAACTGCGTCGGGCAGAGCACGTCGACGACCAGCCACCGCTCCTCGAAGCGCAGGTCGCGCACCCCGACGCCGAGGGCCGCCCGGGTGGGGCTGTTCGCGCCGTCGCAACCGAGGAGGGCGCGGGCGTCGAGGTGGCCGACCGCCCCGGTGGCGAGGTCGCGGACGTGCACCCGCACCGGGTCGCGGGGGCCCGCCGGGAGTTCCGTGCGGACGACCTCGTGGCCGCCGCGCAGGTCGATCTCGGGGTGCTCGGCCGCCGCGGCGCGCAGCAGCCGCTCCAGGTCGGGTTGGTCGAACAGGTTCGCCTGCGGCCAGCCGTGCGCGCCCTCCAGGCTGTCCCGGCGGAACTCGACGATCGTGCGCAGCCCGCCGTCGACCAGGCGCAGCCCGGCCACCGGTCGGCTGATGGCGCGGAACCCCTCCGCCACGCCCACCTGTTGCAGGATGCGCACCACCTCGTCGTCGAGGTGCACCGCACGCGGCAGCGGGTAGACCTCGCGGTGCCGCTCCAGGACGACGCTGCGGACCCCGTGCCGGGCCAGCAGGATGGCCGAGGTCAGCCCGGTCGGTCCGGCGCCGACGACGACCACCGGCAGCGCTTCGGCGGGAGGCACGGTCATGGCGGCCACGGTACGGAATGCCACCGCTGGACCCGCCGGTGGACGACTCCGAACGACTGGGGGTTCCCCCGGCCGGGCGGCGGGACGGGCGTCACTGGATCGGAGCCTGGGTGATCCCCGAGAGGCGCCAGCCGTCGGCGGTGCGGGTCACGGTGGCGACCATGCGCACCAGCTTCTCCGACGAGGCGGTGGCGGACTCCACCGTGACGCGGAGGGCGACGAGGACGGTCGCGGTGCCGCGGTCCGCGTCGACGCGTTCCGCCGCGGCGACGAGGACGCGGCCGGTGCTGGACGCCCCGGCCGCGAGGAACCTCTCCCGGTTCGAGGTCCGCTCGGTGCGCAGCGAGTCGAGTAGTTCGCCGGTGGCGACCGCCTCCCAGGCGTCGTAGTCGGCGTCGAAGGTGTCGGCCCGCAGCGTGTTGAAGATGCGCGCGCCGTCGCCGCCCACCCGGACCACGTCGTCGCGGGTGGTGGCGGCCTCGCGGTCGGCGGGGGACCCGGTGGACTGCACGGGGACGGCGGTTCCCGCGGTGGTCCGGCCTCCGAGCAGGACCGCGACCACGACGGCCACCACCACCAGGGCGAGGGCGACCACGGCGACGACCAGTGCCCTGCGGCCCGCGGCGGGTGCCGCCGGGTGGGCGTTCACCGGGCACCCAGCAGGTCGATGGCGGACCCCTTGGCCTGCTGCCAACCACTGCCGCCGCGGACCAGGGTCAGGACGAACTGCGTGCCCCCGGAGTTCGGGGCCTCACCCGGCCGTGCGCTGGACTGGGTCAGGAACAGCAGGACCTCGGCCTTCCCCGGGTCGAGGAGGCGGACCCCGGAGTGCGTGACCTTCGACGTCACCTGCTGTTCCCGCACGGTCTTCTCCGCCTGGCCGAGCAGTTCGGCGTACTGGGTGACCAGGTCGCCGGTGATGAGGTCGGCGGCCTCGGCGCGCTGCGCGGGCATGTCCGCGCCCGAGTAGGAGAACAGCGCCTCGGCGATCGCCACCGCCCTGGCCTGCGCCTGGGCGGTCTCCGCGTGGTCGACGTGCGCCCGGTTGTCCGGCTGCCGCGCCGCATCCGCGCCCAGGACGGTCAGCGCAAGAGCGTCGAGCACCAGCGCGAGCACGATCCCCACCCCGGGGAGCCTTCTGTCACCCATGCGGAAGTAGTACCAGCAGCGGCGGGGGTCGTCCGCCGTTTTCCGCAACACCGGCCCGGTCCGCGCTCAGACCGCCGCGGTGCCGAGCCTGGCCGAGTAGCGCCGGTAGTACGAGCGGCCGAACACGCGCGAGGCGATCTTGCCCTTGGCGGAGGTTGCGGAAGAACCAGTCCCCCTCGGCCGGGTCGGTGGCGTCGAGGACGACGCCGATGGTGACCATGCCGATGCTCATGGTTCCGTCCCACTCCACCGGCCGTCGCCGACCGCTGGTGTCCTGTGCGCGGTCACCCTACCGACGCCCGCTTGAGCGCTGCCTGCTTGCGGCTCGCCCCTCGGTCGGGTCCGTTCTTCCCGTTGTGCGCCATCACCACCACCCGAGTGCTCATCACGGACCGGCCCCGCCGATCTCCGGGAACGCCCGGCGGACTTCGGCGAAGAGCACCGCGGTCCGGCCGAAGCCGAAGGCCCCGGCCCCGGACGCCAGCGCGTCCAGGGCCACGCGCAGGGGGTCGTCCTCGTGGAAGGCGAGGAGCACGGGGAAGGCCATCGCCTGCTGGAGGCAGTTCTCGGTGGAACCGTCCACTGAGGTCACAGTGGAGCGCGGCACGCGCTCGTCGCCGAGCAGCCGGTCCCACACCACCCGGGGGTCGCCGAAGGCGGGTGGCAGGGGATCACCGCGCTCGACCGCCGCCAGCGCCTCGGCGATCCAGTCGACACCGGCCAGCCCCGCCTCCGCCAAGGCGCGGCGGGCGACCCAGCGGGCGAGCCGCCACTGCGTGTCGGTGTCGGTCGCCACGACCGCGTCCACCAGGTCGCGGTCCAGCCTGGCCACGGCCACCGCGTTGCCGGTCACGTCCCGCAGCCGCTCGCTCGGCGCCCGCCCGCCCCAGGTCTCGGCTTCTTGCCGGGCCTCTCGTTCTTCGGCGGTCCGCCGCGCCTCGGCTTGGCGCACCCGCTCGACCTCCGCTCGGTGCTCGGGTGTGGGCGGTGGTGCCATTTCGCGGGCGGTGCGGTGGAAGTAGGCGGCGTAGGCGCTCGTCTGCCGCACCACCCGGTCCGGCGCGGGCGGCGCGGGCCAGAACTGGAGGAGGTAGCGGTCCACCTCCGGTTCCTCCGCGAACCGGACGTCCTTGGCGTTCCCCTCCTCCATGCGCACACCGCAGTAGCGCACCCGGTAGTCGATCTCCTCCAGGTGCAGCGGCCAGACCCGGCCACCGCCCCACTCGCTCAGCACGGCCTCCCCACGAGGCCGGAAGGGGACTTCGACGACCTCCTCCCACTCCTCCCCCACCGGCGGCTCGTCCTCGTGCACCTCCACGGCGAACTCGACCGTCCCGGTGTGCAGACCGGTGGTCAGGAACAGCACGCCGGGCATCCGCGCACCGCACAGCCCGTTGCGCTGGCCGTACAAGCACTCGGTGAACTCCGGCGCGTCGTCCCCGCTGTGGACGTAGATCTGCGAGTAGGACACGTGTGCAGATCCGCTCATGACAGTCCAGACATCCCCCATGGCACCATCTTCACGCGGCCCACCGACAAAAACGCCACCGGGCGAGCAGAACCAGAATCGGTCAACGGGGCCGGCGGGCCAGGAGGCCCGCCAGGAACACCCCCAGCGCCTCGGTGAGCGTGGCGGTGAAGTCGAGCCGGAGCGCCGCGAGGTCGGGGTTGGCGGCGTAGGCGGCGAGCATGGCCTTGGACGGGCGGCTGTGCGCCCACAGGGCACCGGCCAGCACGACCGTGGCGCCCGCGAAGTTGGTGGAGTCGGCTCCCCCCAGTTCCGGGACGCACCGGCGGGCCACCCCCGCCAGGGTGGCGATGTGGGCGAGGGTGGCGCGCTTGTAGTCGGCGGCGATCTGCGGGGAGACGTTGTGCTCCAGCACAGCGGCCTGGTTGCCGAGCAGGTCGCACAGGGTGGGGCGGGCCGCCAGCGAGGACGCGGTGGTCGTGGTGAGCGCGTCGAGGCGGTCGGGCAGCGCGGCGTCGGCGGGGGTGGTGAGGGCGGCGTCGAGGTCGGTGAGCCACTGGCGGGTGGCGGTGTCGAGGAGTTCGAGGAGGATTTCCTCGCGGGACTCGAAGTAGCGCAGGACGTTGGACTTGGCCAGGCAGACGCGCCTGCTCAGCTCGTTCAGGCTGAGCTGGGCGACCGGCATCTCGGTCAGCATCGCGGCGGCGGTGTCGAGGATGGTCCGCCTGCGCTTCGCGCGCTGCTCCTCGCTGCGGGCGCGCTTGAAGGACGTCATGCGCCCAGCCTAGAAGACCGATGGTCTCTTGTCAGCAGACCAGCGGTCTGTTAGCGTCGGCGTCGTAACAGACCACCAGTCTTTAAGGAGTTCCGATGTACGTCGTCCCCGATCAGACCGGCAGGCTCGTCGTCGTGACCGGTGCGAACAGCGGGCTTGGCAAGGAGGCCGCGCGCAGGTTGGCCGAGGTGGGGGCGCGGGTCGTGCTGGCCGTGCGCACACCGGCCAAGGGTGAGGAGGCGAAGGCGGAGATCCTGGCCGCGCACCCGGCGGCGCGGGTGGAGGTGCGCCGGGTGGACCTGGCCGACCTGGCCTCCGTGCGGGAGTTCGCCGACGGCCTGCTGGCCGACGGCACCCCGCTGGACCTGCTGGTCAACAACGCGGGTGTGATGGCCCCGCCGAAGCGGATGACCACCGCCGACGGGTTCGAGCTCCAATTCGGCGGCAACCACCTCGGCCACTTCGCCCTGACCGTGCGCCTGCTGCCGCTGCTGCTCGCCGCCGACGCTCCTCGGGTGGCCACCATGAGCAGCGGCCTGGCCGCCGCGGGCCGGATCAACTACGACGACCTGCACTCAGAGCGCCGCTACCGGCCGATAGCGGCCTACGGGCGGTCGAAGCTGGCGAACCAGATGTTCACCCAGCACCTCGCCGCCCTGGCCGCCGAGCGCGGGTGGGACCTGCTCAGCACCGGCGCCCACCCCGGTTTTGCCCGCACGAACCTGCAGACCGCGGGCGCCAGCCTCGGCCGCGACAAGCCCACCGAGAGCTGGTTCACCCGCGTCAGCCTGATGCCCTCGCACGGGGTGGAGGCCGCCGCCGAGCCGCTGCTGCACGCCGCCACCAGCCCGGACGCGACGGCGGGCGGCTACTACGGGCCCGGTGGCCGGTTCGGGCTGGTCGGCCCCACGACCACCGTCCGGCCCACCCGCCGGGCGCGGGACGCCGCGGCCAACGCGCGCCTGTGGGCCGAGTCCGAGCGCCTGACCGGCGTCACCCTGTCCGCGCAGGCGGTCTGACCCGCCCCGCCGTCAGGCCAGGCGGACGTCGACCGGGACCGCGGCGGTGAGCGTGTGGCCCACCGGGGAGCTGGCGATCACCTTGGTGTGCAGGGCTTCCAGGTCGGCGCGGTCGGCGGGCGAGTCGATCCGCACGGTGGCGGTGATGCCGTCGAAGCCCGCGTGCCCCTCGGCCAGGCCCAGGAAGACGTGCAGGTCCACGTCGCCCTTGACGTCGACGGTCAGCTTGTCGAGCTGGATGCCCGCGACCGTGGCGTTGGCGGCGTAGCCCACGGCGAGGCAGTTGCCCAGGGCGCTGAGAAGCTGCTCGACCGGGTTCGCCGCGGTGTCGCCGCCGCCGAGGGCGGGGGGCTCGTCCGACTTGGCCGCCGGGAACTGGCGGACCTTGGCCTCCGACTGGAAACCGCCGGTCCAGGTCACGTGGGCCGCCCACGTGGTCTTGGCCTTGGCGCTGTCGGCCTGGACGGCGGCGACCAGGCCGCCCACCGCCTCGATGTCCACCTGGTTGAGCCGCACCTGAGTCGTCACGCGTTCCTCCGGGAATCGTCGGGGAGTGCTGTGCCTCCACGATCCCACCGCTTCGGCGGTCCACAGCGGACTCCCACATCGCGGGAGCGGTCGAGGCGTTCACGAAGACGTCACCACGTGTCAACACGGGGCCCGGACGGGGCGGCAGGGTGCGGGTGATCCGGTGGCGGGTCTCGGCGGGGTCGATGTGGAGCCGGGTCCTGGATCTCGTCGCGGTGCGGGCCGGAGGTCTGGCGGTCAACCGAACCGCAGGTTGGTGGAATCCAGGGCCGCGACACCGCCGCGGGCGAAATCGCCCCAGGTGCGGCGGAGCCTGGTGGCGAGGGCGCGGTCGAGGGGTTTGCCGCCCATCATCGGGGAGTCCGACCAGGAGTCCGGCGTGCCCAGGAGGTACGGGAGTTCGACGCAGTGCCCCGCGCCCAGGAAGCCGGGGGCCCGGTCGAACCGGTACCGCGCCACCGATCCGCCGTTCGACGCCCACGTGTCGGCGAGTCTGTTCGCCGGGTCGGCGAAGACCTGCTTCGTAGCGCCCGCCGAGACGATTCGGGTCACCGACCTGCCCAGCCGGGTGAGGCGGCGGCCCGCTGGGGACATGACCACGAACGGGCTGGCGTCGTGCTTGGTGTAGCCGATCAGGAGTTCCACCCGGGACGCCGCGTCCGCGAGGCGGGCGGGCACCTCCGCTGCGGTGGGCAGCGGGTCGCTGCCCAGGACCGGCCCGTAGGGCATGCCCGCGAACGCGCCGAAGCGGCGCGCCACCGCGACCGCCTCCTGCTGGGCGGCGAGGATCTCCGCCGTGCTCGCCTCGCGGGCGAGGTGGGTGAGCCGGGCTCGCACGGCCGCGAACAGCGATGCCCGCTCCTGCGAGATGCTCAGCGGCGCGCTCTGCATGATCGCCCGGTGGAACAGGCCGTCGGCCTCCTGCGACAGCAGGAGGGCCAGCACCGAGTCCGCGCCCGCCGACTGGCCGAAGGCGGTGACGTCGGCCGGGTCGCCGCCGAAGTCGGCGATGTTGTCGCGCATCCAGCGCAGGGCGAGCACCTGGTCGAGCAGGCCGAGGTTGTCCGCGCCGCCCGCCTGGCTGGGGGCGAGGTAGCCGAGGATGCCGACGCGGTAGCTGACGTTCACCACCACGACCCCGGCCTCGGCCGCCAGCGCCACCGGGTCGTACTTGGCGCACTCCCCGGTGCCCTCGACGTAGGCGCCGCCGTGGATCCACACCATGACCGGCAGCCCGTCGGCACCCGAGGGCGCGGCGACGGTCACGACCAGGCAGTCCTCGCTGTGGACCATGCCGCCGGTGAACTCGCCGGTGGCGAAGCCCAGCCGGGAGGGCGGTTGCGGGCAGACCGGTCCGCGCCGGGTGGCGTCCACGACCCCCGACCAGGGCCGCACCGCCTCGGGCCGCTCGAACCGGCCCGCCGTCGCGTACCGGACGCCGCGCGCCAGCACCACCGCGCCGTCGTCGGTGACGAGCAGGGTCCCCATCCGGGTCCGGAGCTGACGCTGCGACATGGGGGGCACCCTACAACCGAGGACCTCGGCCCCGAGTCCGAAGCCGCCGCCCCACCTCGGAGGCGGCGGTCATACCGGGCTCATCGGGGTGCCGACGGATGAGCGAGAACCTCACCTCGACACCGCGGCGGTGTAGTCGGTCCGGGCGTCCAACCACAGCACGGCGTCGACGAACCGCTGCGGCGGCAGGTACCCGTGTTCCCCGACGTAGTGCGCTATCAAGGAGGGGGCTGCGTAGACCGTCCCGTCGGGACCTTCGAAGTGCGCCTCGGCATGGCCGAGGAAATGCTTCGACCCGGGGATTCCCGGCACCGGCTGGATCCAGAAGCCGTCGTCGTCCCCGCAGAACGGGCACATGTGCAGGCCACGCGTCACGTTGACCTCATACGCGTAGACGATCCGGTGCAGCGCGTCGGCGAACTCCGGCGCCACATCGGAGCCGACCTCGTCGTCGGGCCCGAGCCAGCCGACGTTGAACGCGTGGGTCCACGGCGGTGCCAGGTCGCCGTACTCGTAGGCGGACAAGTCCGGGTAGATCATCAACCAACCACCTTCCGGCAAGCCGCCCAGTGACACACACCCGTGTCCAAGACGCCCTTTCCGTGGCCGACACACATCCTGATCGTCGTACCCTACGGACGCCCGCCCGGTGGCCCGTCCACCGGCCTGCGTGCCTGTCAGCGCGGGGCGTGGGGACTACCGCAGCTTCCGCCGCAACGCGGTGAGCGCCCGGTGCTGGGCCACCCGCACCGCGCCGGGTGTCGTCCCGAGGGCCTGCGCGGTCTCCGCGGCGGAGAGCCCCACCATGACCCGCAGGAACAGAACCTCCCGCTGCGCGACCGGCAGGGTGGCCACGAGCGCCGCGGCCCGGTCGCCGCGCTCGCGGTCGAGGAGCCGCTGCTCCGGGTCGGCCTGGCCGTCGGGCCGGTCGGCGAACTCCCACACCGGGCTGGACCGGTCCCGCGAACCGGTCCGGTACACGTCGGCGACCTTCTTGGACGCGATGGCGTAGACGAAGGCCATGAACGGCCGCCCGTCCGACCGGTAGGCGGGGATCGCCTTCACCAGGGCCAGGCAGGTCTCCTGCACCACGTCCTCGACGGAGACGAACGCGTCCCGGGCGGGCCGCAGCCGGTTCCGCGCGTACCGCAGCACCAGGGGCCGCACCACCGCGAGCACCTCGGCCAGCGCCGCCCGCTCCCCCGCGTGCACCCGCGCGACCAGGCCGAGCAACACCCGGTCGGTCCGGTCCCCACCGGGCTCCCCGTCCTCGCACACCGCCGCACCGGTGTCGACCATGCGACTCCTCCTCCCGCCCCCGCCCGCCGCCCGGGCCACCCGGGTCGTCGCGTTCGGACCAACGCCCCCGATCCTGACCCCTCCCGCCGGGCGCGTCACCACCCCGGGCGACTTTGTCAAGCAGTTGTCATGCCGGGCCCGCCGCTGCCCGGTCGAACGGGGTGCGCCGGGACCCCGCGGCGCGGGGGGCGGTTCGATGGGGCGGTGGACCTACTGGACAGCATGGAGCGCAACCTCGCCGAACACGCCGCCCACCTGCACCGGCGGCTGCCCGGGGCGGTGGTGGTGGACAGCGCCGACCTGCTCATCGCCGACAGCGGGATCGCCGACGACACCTTCAACATCGTCGCCAGGGCGCGGTTCGAGTCCGGGGCGCCCCGGCGGCGGGTGCGGCAGACGGTGGACCGGGTGACCGCGACCGGGCGGCCGTTCTCCTGGTGGGTGGGACCGGGCTCGCCCGAACTCGACCAGCTCCTGGTGGACGCCGGGCTGTCCGCCGCGGAGTCCGAGGCCGGGATGTGGCTGGACCTGCGCCGGTCGCGGCCGGACCGGGAGCCGTCCGGGCTGGACATCCGGGTGGTGGGCACCGCCGCCGAGCTGGCGGACTTCGCCCGCGTGCTCGCCGCCAACTGGGAACCGCCCGCCGCGACCGTGGAGCGGTTCTTCGCCGACGCCGCGGCGCACGCCCTCGACTCGGCGTCGTCGTACCTGGTGGGGTACGTCGACGGCGTGCCGGTGTGCACGGCTGAGGTGTTCCGGCACGCCGACGTCGCCGGGATCTACAACGTCGCGACGTTGGTCGCGCACCGGCGGAAGGGGTACGCGGGGGCGATCACGGAGGCTGCTCTGCGGTGCGCGCGGGAGTCGGTCGCGGTGCTCCAGGCTTCGGATGAGGGGAAGTCGGTGTACCGGCGGTTGGGGTTTGTCGAGTGTGGACGGTTCACGGAGTACACCGTGCCTGCGGGTGGGGTGGGCTTGGCGTAGCGGATTCGGGCTGCCGTGTTCCCAACCCGGGATCGTGGTGCCCAGGTGGGCACGGGGTACCGCGCGGACGGCGGCGCGGTTGGCCGACCGCACACCGCTGACGGTTGTCGGAATCCCGCTATACCCTCCATGTGTACACTCGGTGCATACTCAATTCGGTGGAGGAAACGTGAGCACTGTGGCGACGGCGACCCGGCCCGGGCACCGGCCCCTGGTCGTGGCCCTGGGATTGGGGGTGCCGCTGGGCGCGGTGACGTTCCTGCTCCAGTTGACCCCCATCGGGTTGGCCGCGAATTCGCTCGCCTTCTGGGCGTTGTGGGCCTTCGCCGCCGGGGCGCTGGTCGACGGTGTCCGGTGGGCGATCACAACCGCGGCGTCGGTGCAACTGGTCGGACTCGTGACCTGGTACGGCATCACCTGGTCGATCGGGCAGTTCACCTGGTCGGCAGGCGGGCCGCGGGCGCTCGTCTGGGGGGCGGCGGCACTGGTCGCGGGCACGGTCTTCGGCGTGGCGGGCACGTGGTGGCGGAATCGGCCGGGGACGACCGCTTCGGAGGCGGGCATCGCGCTCATCGCGTCGGTCCACGCCTGGTCGGCGCTCTACCGCTACGGCGCGCTCGGCTACTTCGGTTGGGGGACGGTCGACCTGGTCACCGCCGTGGTGCTGCTGCTCGCGTTGGGGCGCACGGCGCGGGAGCGGCTGCGGGCCGCCGGGATGGCGGTGCCGCTCATCGCGCTGGGGATCGGTGGCGGAGTGCTGTTGCTGGACCTGATCGAGTCCTCCGGCGCCCTCTGACGCTCTCGCCGTCGCGGACCGACCACCGGGTCCGCCGTGCGCCCCGCCCGCACCGACCGGCGGGCCGGTGCGGGGGGCGATCCGCGCGGGGTCACTGCATCGAGCACGCCTGGAGCAGGGCAGCGGCCTGGTCGGTCTTGCGCTGCACCCAGACCACGGGCGAGGCGAGGTCGTCCAGGGTCACCGCGGCGAGCGTGTCGGACAGGTCCCGGATGGCGTCGTTCACCGTGGTGTCGGCGGCTTTGCCCGCCAGGTCGTTCAGGGTCTCGGCGGCGGTTCGGCTCTGCTCCACGGTGTTCTGCGGGTTCAGCACGTCCGGGACGAAGTCGACGGCGCCCACGGCGTCGAGGCAGACCTGGGCGCTGGACAGGGTTTGACTGGCCGCGGCAGCGGTGTCGGCGGCGTCCTGGAGGCCACTGCACCCGGTGAGCAGGGCGAGACTGCCCGCGACGGCGACGGCGATGAGGGAAGTGCGCATGGTGGTGCCTCCGGTCCGTGACCGAAGGTCTCCCCACCGCCGGACGAGCCGGGCGGCGCCGAGGCCGGGCGGGCACTGACCCACCGTACTGACGACCTGCGGCCGGAGGGGTACTCCCCTTCGCACCTCCAGCATCCGCACCCGCGCGCGCCCTGTCAAGGTGACCTGCCGCCCACCGGTTCACGGGCGGTTGGGGGTTCAAGGGCGGTCGGGTCAGGGACGGTTGATGGTGACGGCTGTTCGACCACCGGTCACGGGTGCATCCGGGCGCCCTTGAGGATCTTGTCGACGGCGTTGCGGGGGCCGTGCACGCCGAGCCCGACGAGGTCGAGGTGGTCGCGGGGCACCGCGCGGACGGCGGCGCGGTTGTCGCGGTCGTTGCCGGTGGCGAACAGGTCGGCGGTGAAGACCGACAGCCGCAGGCCGCGGCCGAGGGCCCGGGTGTGCGCGGCCGTGACGACCTCCTTGGCGCCCTGGAGCACCAGCACGGGCTGACCGAGCATCGGCAGGTACTCGGTGCCGTCGGCGTCGAGGTACGGCTCCCCGACCCGGTCGGGGTTGGCCGCGGTCAGGCCGCTGACCAGGAAGGCGGTGACGTTGAGCGCCTGCCAGCCCAGCAGGTCGTCGCGCAGCAGGACAGCGATCTTGGTGTCGAAGCGGATCGGTTCGGTGTCGTGTTCCACCGCCCCAGTCTCGGTGTGCCGGTGCCCGGCGTCTTGTACGTTCTTAGCGTGCCGGTCCGCACCGAGGTCACCGCGTGGCGGCCGTCGCTGGGCGGCGTCCGCGAGGTGCTGCACGCGCGGTTCGCCGAGCACGCCTACCCCGCGCACACCCACGACGCCTGGACCGTGCTGATCATCGACTCGGGTGTCGTCCGGTACGACCTGGACCGGCACGAGCACGGGGCGCTGACCTCCCAGGTGACGGTGCTGCCCCCGCACGTCCCGCACGACGGGCGCAACGCCACCCCGGACGGGTTCCGCAAGCGGGTCCTCTACCTCGGCCCCGAGCTGCTCGACCCCGGCCTGACCGGTGCCGCCGTGGACTCCCCCGGCATCCGGGACCCGGTGCTGCGCGACCAGGTGGACCGGCTGCACCGGGCGCTCGCCCCGCACCACGAGGACCTGGAGGCGCAGAGCAGGCTGGCCCTGATCTGCGAGCGCCTCGGCCTGCACCTGACCGGCGGTGAGACCGCCGCCCCCGCCGCCCGCGCCCCCGGCCTGGCCCGGCGGCTGCGCGACCTGCTCGACGCGCACACCGTCGAGGGCGTCACCCTCGACGAGGCCGCGGCCCGGTTGCACGCGCACCCGGCGCACCTGGTGCGCGCCTTCAGCGGTGAGTTCGGGCTGCCGCCGCACCGCTACCTCGTCGGCCGCCGGGTCGACCTGGCGCGGCGGCTGCTGCTCGACGGGATGGCGCCGGGGCAGGTGGCCGCGGCGGCCGGGTTCCACGACCAGTCGCACCTGGGCAGGCACTTCAAGCGGATGCTCGGCGTGCCGCCGTCCCGGTTCCGGGGGTGATCGCCGCGCGGGGTCCGCCCGCGCGGCGATCGGCTGATCACCCGGGTCAGCGCGGTTCGGCTCCCGAGGTGAACCGGACGGCCGGGAGGCGGGAGGCCGCCCGGCTCACGACCGCTTCCAGCGGTGGCACCAGCACCGGGCCGACGGCCGCGGCGCCCATCGCCGCGCCGACGCCCGCCCACGCGACCGGGCCCAGCGGGGTGCAGCCGAAGAAGTGGCTCACCCCCGGGGTCTGCACCACCGCGACCAGCGCCGCCGCCGACCCCAGGGTGGTGGCCAGGACCAGCGGGCTGTGCCGCCTGCCGGACAGGGTCTGCACGAGCTGCGAGCCGACCAGGCCGCACAGGGCCATCGTGCTGGTGCGCCGCGCGGTCCCCGGGGTCCACTTGCCGATCAGCCAGCCGGTGGTGGCGCCGAGGCCGGTGATGATGCCCCGGTGCCGGATCTGGGTGATCAGCGGACCGCCGAGCACCGCCGCGCCGACCGGGGCCTCCTCGCCGTCGCCCGCCTCGTCCCTGGCCGGGGTCACCGCCACGGCCATCGCCGGGAACATGTCGGTGAGCAGGTTGACCAGGAGCAGTTGGCGGGTGGACAGCGGGCAGGTGCCCGACAGCAGCGTGCCCAGGACGGTGAAGCCGACCTCGCCCGCGTTGCCGCCGATCAGGATGCCGATGGCGTCGGCGACGCTGCGCCACAGCGCGCGGCCCTCGGCCACCGCGCCGACCAGCGCCCCCAGGTCGTCGTCGGTGAGGACGAGGTCGGCGGCGTTGCGGGCGGCGGCGGAGCCGCGGGCGGCGATGCCGATGCCCACGTCGGCGGCGCGGATGGCGGCGGCGTCGTTGGCGCCGTCGCCGACCATCGCCACCACCCGGCCCGCGGCCCGCAGCGCCTCCACGACCTGCAGCTTCTGCTCGGGGGCGACCCTGGCCACCACCCCGGCGTCGCGCAGCAGCCGGGCGCCGCCCTCGCGGTCGAGGGCGGCGAGTTCGCCGCCGGTGACGACCTTGGTGTCCTCGGGCCAGCCGAGGCCGACCGCGATGGCGCGCGCGGTCCTCGGGTGGTCGCCGGTGAGCACGACGGGGGCCACGCCCGCCTCGCGCAGGCTCCGGACCAGCGGTTCGGCGCTGTCGCGCGGGGTGTCGGCGAGGGCGAGCAGGCCCTGGAACTCCAGCTCGGCCAGCGGCTTGTCCAGCACCTCGTCGGCGTCGTCGGCGGCGACCGGGCGGCGGGCGACCGCGAGCACGCGCAGTCCCGCCGAGGCCAGGGTCTCGACCAGCTCGCCGGTGTCGGCGGGCACCGCGGCGCACCCCGGCAGCACGACCTCGGGGGCGCCCTTGACCACCAGCAGCGTGTCGTCCCCGGTGCGCCCGACGGCCGCCGCGTACCCGCGGCTGGCCTCGAAGGGCAGGCCCGCAAGCTGCTCCCAGCCGCTGTCCTCGGGCCGCGCCGACAGCACGGCCTCGTCGGTGGCGTGCTCGTGCGCGCCCGTCTCGGTCGGCTGCCGCGGGCAGGCCCTGGCGGCGACCTCCAGGACGGCGGTGGCCTCGGGCGCGGCCACCGGGAAGACCCCGTCGGCGGTGGCCACCTCGACCACCCGGAGCCGGTTCTCGGTCAGCGTGCCGGTCTTGTCGAAGCACACCGTGTCCACCCGGCCCAGCGCCTCCAGCGTGCGGGCCGTGCGGACGAGGATGCCGTGCTTGCCCAGCCGCCGCGCCGCCGCCGTCTGGGCGACGGTGGCCACCAGCGGCAGTCCCTCCGGGACCGCCGCCACCGCGACGGCGACACCGCCGCCGATGGCCTCGCGGACCGGGCGACCGCGCAGCAGCGCGAACCCGGTCACCGCGGCGCCGCCGACCAGCGTCATCGGCAGCGCCTTGCCGGTCAGCTCGCGCAGCCGCGCCTGCACCCCGGCGGGCGGCGCGGTCCGCGAGGCCAGCGACACCGCGCGCCCGGCTTCGGTGTCGGCGCCGGTGCCGACCACCACGGCCCTGGCCCACCCGGCGACCACCGTCGTGCCCTCGAAGACCATGCACCGGCGGTCGGCGATGGCCGCGGCGGGTGTGGCGGTCGGCTCCTTGGCCACCGGCAGCGACTCCCCGGTGAGCGCGGACTCGTCCACCTCCAGGCTGTCGACCTCCAGCAACCGGGCGTCGGCGGGCACCACGTCACCGCCCCTGAGTTCGATCACGTGCCCGGGTGCCAGCCCGTCCGCGTCGACCACCTCGGTCCGGCGCTCGCCGACCACCCGCGCCCGCTGCCGCTGGGTGACGGCCAGCGCGGCCAGCGCCCGCTCGGCGCGCAACCGCTGACCGCCGCCCACCAGGGCGTTGACGCCCATGACGCCGACGACCAGCAGGGCGTCCACGGTGGAGCCCAGCACCGCCGAGGCGACCGCGCCGACGGCGAGCACGGGGGT